>NZ_JAESLH010000018.1:0-23368 GCF_017892545.1 Staphylococcus sp. GDY8P67P | reverse complement strand
ATTATACGGACTTTATCTATATTTGTTGTTTTTACTTTATATAAAGAACTAGCAAATATAAATTTAAAAGAAACGATTCATTCTATAAAAGATATTAATAGTGTATGGTTGGTTGTGCTTTTTTTGAGTGGTGGTCTAGCTATACTGGTATTATCAATGTATGATGTGATTTTAGCTAAAGCATTACACTTGAAGATATCTTTAGTTAAAACTGTACGTATAGGATATATTGTAAATGCTTTGAACGCAGTATTGGGCTTTGGAGGATTCATAGGAGCGAGTGTAAGATTTTTATTATATAAAGATACTACAGAAGATAAAAAAGCATTACTGCATACTATTTCTATTGTTTTAATCTCCATGTTGACGGGTTTAAGTATGCTTTCTATTTTAGTAGTATTTCATGTGTTTGATGTTAGACATGTATTTAGTCCGTTCCCTTGGGTTAGATGGTTAATGTATGTTGTTGCGTTGTTTTTGCCTATTTTTATTTTTATTACAATTTGGAAACCAGTAAATAAAGAAAGTAAATTGACTGGAATTTATTGCACCATTGTTTCTAGTATTGAATGGATGATTGCTGCTGCAGTATTATATATGGCCTTATTAATTGTTGGTATACAGGTGCATTTTTCTGTATTTATGGGAATATTTATCATTGGTGCATTATCAGGGTTAATCAGTTTTATTCCTGGAGGATTTGGTACATTTGATTTGGTACTATTACTAGGATTGAAAAGTTTAAATATTCCAGAAGAAAAAATTATTTTAGCTTTATTGCTCTACAGGTTTGCTTATTACTTATTTCCTGTCTTAATTGCCCTTATTCTCTCAACATTTGAATTTAGAAATACGGCGAAACGTTATTTGGATGATTCTAAAATTATGATACCTGTGAAAGATATGTCATCACTTTTAGCATCTTATCAAAAAGATATCTTAACTAGGATACCAGCATTTTCCATTGCATTGTTACTTTTATTTACGAGTGCTTTATTTTTCTTTAATAACATTACAATAATTTATGATGGGTTATATAGTAATAACCATGCGTTTTATTATATTATCGCTTCTATTCATACATGTGCATGCCTATTACTATTGTTAAATGTGATAGGTGTATATCATTTATCTAAGAGAGCACTTTTGTTTGCAATTTGTTCAATCATTATCATATTTAGTGTCACTGTTTATACCTATCCTTCTTTGGTACTTTTAGGTTGGTTAATTACTATGTTTGTAATGCTCGTTGTATTTTATAGAAGTGCACGTGTCATAAAGCGTCCGTTTAGATATACGAAACTATTGTCTAGTGTAATTATTGGGACTCTTGTGTTATTCATTAATCATGTGTTTATAAAAAATACATTTTACACTTTAGATATTTATCATATAGAAGTAGATACGTCTCTTTTGAGATATTATTTTTGGTTCACGATTATTACAGTAGCAATTATAGTTAGTGTTGTTGTGTGGTGGTTTGAAGCAAGATTCAAATCTGCAGGCAGCGGTCAAAAACTAGAACAATGTGAAACGATTATTCAGAAATTTGGTGGAAATTATTTAAGTCATCTCATATACAGTGGTGATAAGAAGTTTTTCTTTAATGAACAACAAGACGCATTTGTGATGTATCGTTATAAGAGGAATGCCTATATTGTTTTAGGTGACCCCATTGGAAATAGCGCTTCGTTCCATGAGTTGCTCGAAAGATTTTATAATGAAGCTCAATATTTAGGTTACGACATTATTTTCTATCAAGTCTCTGATAAATATATGTCAATTTATCATGATTTTGGAAATCAGTTTTTTAAATTAGGCGAAGAAGCCATTATTGATTTATCAACTTTCACTACTTCAGGTAAAAAGAAGCGTGGTTTACGTGCTACTTTAAATAAGTTAGATGATTTGGGGTGTACTTTTGAGGTATTGGAACCTCCTTTTTCAAAAAACGTATTTGATGAATTAAAACAAATAAGCGATGATTGGTTATCAGGCTCTACAGAAATGCAATTTTCAGTAGGACATTTTAGTGAACATTATATATCGAAGGCGCCGATCGGAGTTATTAAAGATAAAGAAAATGCTATAATTGGTTTTTGTACATTTATGCCTGTTAATGATAATTCAACTGTGTCTATTGATTTAATACGTTGGAAATCGGATACCTCCTTACCTCTGATGGATAGTTTATATCTTCATATGCTGTTATGGGCTAAGGCAAATGGGTATCAATACTTTAATATGGGCATGGCTACACTGTCCAATGTGGGTAAAGTACCTTTTTCTTTTTATAGAGAAAGACTTGCAGGTAGAGTATTTGAGCATTTCAATGGATTATATAGATTTCAAGGATTAAGACGTTATAAAGAAAAGTTTAATCCCAATTGGCAGCCAAGGTTCTTAGTGTATCGTAAAGATAACTCATTGTGGGTAAGTATGACAAAAGTCATGCGTGTAGTTAGAAAAAATTAATAAAACAAAACAACCAACAATCCCGTTAATGATTGTTGGTTGTTTTTTGGAGTTATAGTTTTTAATGGTTTTTGTAGTTAACGCCGGAGAAGTTATTAACTACTTTTTAATAAACTAACGATATACTTTCTAAATATCATTTTGACTCTAACTATATTTATGAATTTCTAGTTACCCCTTTGTTCAAGGTGTATTTATAATATATCATCATTAGAAAACGCTTTCAACATCATGATATCATCTTATTTGAATAAAAATTGACATTTTATATAGTTGGTTTCTTTTTGAAATATAATTGTATTTTTTCACTGTAGTAACATTAGCTTTTTGAATTATTTTCATTTGTTATATTATTAATATACATTTAAAATTTCAATATAATGTAGTAATATGTAAATATTAATGTTTGCAGAGTGAACAATGGGGTGGGGAAATGAAAAAAGTTATAATTAGTTTGGTAATCGTGATGCTTTTAGTTGCGTTAACACTCTCAATTAAATCGTTATATGATAACATACATACAAATTACAAAGGTTCAAATCAATCTGCTCAAAACGAAAAATTTAAACAGGAGAAAAAGACCAAGTATAAATTGCCTAAGATCAATGTTTTGTCACAACAATTCAGTGAAAATTTTATGAATAGTGATGTAAGAAATCATTATATGCACATTTCTAAAGGCATGGACAAACGCAAAGTTGAAACATACTTTGGTGATAGTGAAAAAACAATACAAATTGCTAATATGAAAGCACATAAATATGGTGACATGGCATTTTTATTCAAAAATAATAAAGTTCAACGAATTTTTGTTGTACCTGATAATGTTACTATTGAATCATTTTCGCAAGTACATGGTTATAGAGTACACAATAATCACAATGGTACGATGATATACGATGATAATCCATCCAATCATTTCTCTGTTAAAGTATATTTTGATTCAAATAAAAAGGTGAAGGCAATAGAGAATATAGATCAAGTGTCTACTATAAAATAAATTTATAATGTGAGAAAATAAAAATTTTATTATCAGCATAAAGGGCTTATCCGAACTACTGGATGAGTCTTTTTTATTTGAATTTTACGATATGACAGAAATATATTTTAAAAACATAATGAGGTAAGTGCTAAATAAAAATTTGTATAAGTACGAATTTAATATAACTGATTTCAACTGCTTATATAATTATTTAATAGAAAAGTTAACGCTAATTTTTTGATCATAAAATAAAAAATTATTTATACTGCTGATTTGATTACTATAAATTATCGTTTTCGTTTTATATAAATAAATTAAAAAAATATAGAATATTAAATATTACAATAATTAAATTTTCAAATAAACTATCAAAATATAAATGATTATGATAATATGAAAACGGTTACAAAAATAGAGGTGATTTTTATAGTAACAATTAAAGAAGTAGCTAAGTTAGCTGGTTGTTCAGTAGCAACGGTATCTAGAGTGATAAATAATAATGGATATGTCAAAGCTCAAACAAAAATACAAATTGAACGTGCGATTCATGAGCTTAACTATCAACCTAATGAAGCAGCACGTACATTATATAAACGTAAGTCAAAAATGATTGGCTTATTATTACCAGATATCAGTAATCCTTTTTTTACACTTATAGCAAGAGGTGTTGAAGATATAGCGCTTGCGCACGGTTTTCAAGTTTTAATTGGAAATAGTGACAACGATGTTGATAAGGCGAAAGAGTATTTATTCACTTTCAATGCTTATAATTGTGTAGGTGTTATTGCAACAGCATTTGCTGATGATCAAATTGAAAAGCTATTAGCGTCACAAGGTATTCATTATGTATTTGTAGATCGTGTTGAAAATGAAGGTAATGGTATTTCTATGAATCATTTTGAAGGCGGACAATTACAAGCTCGACTTGTGTTAGAAGGTAAACCAAAAAATATTTTGATCCTCCATTTAGATTTGAATATACGGGCATTTAAATTAAGGACAGATGGTATTAAACAAGAATTGAATAACTATAGTGTGAGCTATTATGATTGCTCAGCAGAAACATTAAATAATAAAAGTGCATTTATTTCATTAATTAAAGATTTTCAGATTGATAGTATTATATGCAGCAATGATGTACTGGCAATTGAAACGATGGGCCTTGTTCAACAATTTCAATTGAAAGTTCCCGAGGATATTCAAATTGTGGGCTATGATAATATACCTTTTTCTGCAATGACGTTTCCTCAAATTGCAACTATTGATCAGTCCGCATATTTTTTAGGGCAGCAAGCGGTATCAATTTTATTAAAGTTAAATAAAAATTCTATAATTGAACAACAAGATAATAGATTAAAGTTATCAATTAAACGCAGAAATAGTATTAGATTTAAGTAGTAATGTGTAACGGGTTACATAAAATAAGATTTAACGAGAGGGGATTTAAATGTATAAAACTGGTATTTTAAATAGCGAAATTTCTAAAGTGCTTAGTGATTTAGGTCATACAGATACAATTATCATAGCTGATTGTGGACTGCCGGTACCAGATGGTGTTAAAAAAATAGATTTAGCATTAACTTTTGGACATCCATCATTTGAAGAAGTATTTAATGTAGTTAAAGAACATATGGCAATTGAACAGCTTACTATTGCAAATGAAATGATAAAACAAAATAGTGAGTTATATGTGAAATTATTAGCTGAAAATATTGATATGATCACGGAATCTCATGAAACTTTAAAAATGTATAGTAAGGAAGCTAAAGCAATTATAAGAACAGGTGAAGCGACACCTTACGCTAATGTAATTTTATCTAGTGGTGTTTTATTTTAAGGGGTGAAAAATATGATAACGATGAATCAAATATATAAGTCATTTGGTCAAAACGATGTTTTAAGAGGTGTTGATTTTGAAATCAATGATGCAGAAGTACATGCGTTAATGGGTGAAAATGGAGCTGGTAAGAGTACACTTATGAAAGTATTAACTGGCGTATATAATGCGGATAGTGGTAATGTTTTAGAAAATGGTCAGCCGATACACTTTAAAAATACAATAGATGCTGAACAAAATGGTGTGTCGTTTATTCAGCAAGAGTTAAATATTTGGCCTAATCTTACAGTACTTGAAAATTTGTTTTTAGGAAAAGAAGAAACAAAATTTTTTGGCATTGTTGATAATAATAAAATGAAACAACGTGCTTTGGCCATTTTTAAAAAGCTAAATATTGAAATCGATTTAAATCGTATGGCAGGCACTTTATCCGTTGGTATGCAGCAGATGCTTGAAATCAGTAAAGCATTAATGGAAAAATCAAAAATCATTATCATGGACGAACCTACTGCAGCCTTAACAAATAATGAAATAGATACATTATTTGAACAAATTAAAAATTTAAAAAAAGATGGCGTTTCTTTTGTATATATTTCTCATAGAATGGAAGAAATTTTTACAATTTCAGATCGTATTACAGTTATGAGAGATGGTCGTTCGATTTTAACTAAGGAAACACAAAATACGACACATGCTGAAATAGTAAAATCTATGATTGGTAGAGATTTAGATAATCAATACCCTGTTAGACAATATCATCAAGAAGATGTTGTGCTTACTGTTGAAAATTTAGATTCAGATGAACATCATTTAAAGGATATACATTTTGATTTACATAAAGGAGAAATACTTGGCTTTAGTGGTTTGATGGGTGCGGGTCGTTCAGAAATTATGAGAGTACTCTTTGGATTAGATAAAGGGAATAAAACGGTAAAACTAAATAATCAACAATTACAAATTCAAAATCCTAATCAATCTATTTCACAAGGTTTAGCTTTTATTACAGAAAATAGAAAAGAAGAAGGGTTAGTTTTACAAGATTCAATTTTAGAAAATATTACTTTACCAGCTTTAAAAAGCTTTTCAAGCTCTGGATTTTTAACACAACATGCTATGGAACAATATTCAGAACAGATGATTCAGCGTTTAAATATTAAAGGCAAAATACGAGATATATGTGGCACTTTATCTGGTGGTAATCAACAAAAAGTTGTTTTGGCTAAATGGATTGCGACTGCACCACATGTATTAATATTAGATGAACCAACACGTGGCATCGATGTAGGTGCTAAACGAGAAATATATCAATTGATGCATGAATTAACGGACCGAGGTATGTCTATTATTATGATTTCATCAGAATTACCAGAAATTATAGGCATGAGTGATAGAGTTGCAGTTGTACATGAAGGTTCCATTGCAGGCATATTAGAAGATTCAGCTATCACGGAAGCGCGTATTATGACTTTAGCTACAGGAGGAAAATTAAATGAAGCAGTCTAAATTATCATTTTCTTATTCGTATTTAGAAAAAATTATACCTTTTATTGGTTTAATATTATTAGTTGTTATTATCAGTGTATTAAATAGTGCTTTTTTAGAGCCTTCTAATTTATTTAATTTATTAAGACAGGTTTCAATTAATGGTTTAATTGCATTTGGCATGACTTTCGTAATATTAACTGGAGGTATTGATTTATCAGTAGGATCGACACTTGCCTTATCTAGTGCATTTGTTGCGATTTTAATGGTTTCTGGTATGGATTCTATTGTAGCTTTATTTATAGGTTGCATATTTGGGGCGGTATTGGGTGCTATAAATGGCTTGCTCATCACGATAGGTAAAATGGCGCCTTTCATTGCGACATTAGCTACAATGACCGTATTTAGAGGGCTAACACTTGTTATTACAGATGGAAATCCTATTACAAATTTAAATGGTAGTTATGCATTTCAATTATTTGGTAGAGGCTACTTTTTAGGTATTCCAGTACCAGCTGTCACGATGTTTATTACATTTATCATATTATATATCCTGCTGCATAAAACTGTATTTGGTAGACAGACTTATGCTATGGGTGGTAATGAAAAGGCGGCATTTATTTCAGGGATTAAGGTCAATAAAATTAAAATAATGATTTATAGTTTAGCCGGCTTAATGTCAGCTATGGCAGGATCAATTTTAACTTCACGTTTAAATTCGGCACAACCAACTGCAGGGATGTCCTATGAATTAGATGCTATTGCAGCAGTAGTTCTTGGCGGTACTTCGCTTACAGGTGGTAAAGGACGTATAGTTGGGACGTTGATTGGTGTGTTAATTATCGGTGTTTTGAACAATGGCTTAAATTTATTAGGTGTATCTTCATTTTACCAACAAGTGGTTAAAGGTGTCGTGATTATCATTGCAGTACTTATAGATAGAAAAAACAAATAACAGGGGGTGTTGGTATTGAAAAAGCTTTTTATAACTGTAACAGCTATATTATTATTTTTAACAGGTTGTTCACTAGAATCACCTATAGAAAAAAATGACAATGGTAAAGTAGATAAGAAAAAATCTGATGTTGTTATTGGTGTGAGTATTTCTACATTAAATAACCCTTTCTTTGTGAAAATTAAAGATGGTATTGAAAAAGAAGCGAAGAAACAAGGCGTCAAAGTTAAGTTTGCAGATGCTCAAGATGATGCAGCGAAACAAGCTAATGATATTGATGACTTAATTCAACAAAAAGTAGATTACTTGATTGTAAACCCGACAGATTCTGATGCGATATCAGGTAGTATTCAAATCGCAAATGATGAGGCAATACCAGTCATTACATTAGATAGAGATGTAGCTAAAGGGGATGTTGCTTCATTTATAGCATCGGATAATATCAAAGGCGGTGAGATGGGAGGGAAACTCATTGTTGATGAATTAGGTAAAGATGCGAAAGTAGCTGAACTTGAAGGTGTCCCAGGTGCCAGTGCTACACGTGAACGTGGTAAAGGTTTCCATAACGTCGCAGATCAATCACTTGATGTAGTTTCCAAACAAAGTGCTAAGTTTAATAGAACAGAAGGTCTAAATGTGACACAAAATATTATTCAAGCTCATCCTGAAATACAAGCTATTTTTGCTCAAAATGATGAAATGGCATTAGGTGCTGTAGAAGCGATAGGAAATAAAGACATTAAAGTCGTTGGTTTCGATGGTAATGAAGATGCGATTAAATCTGTTGAAAAAGGTAAGTTATTTGCTACAGTGGCGCAACAACCTAATTTGATGGGTGAAGAAAGTGTTAAAACGATAATAGATTTATATAATGGTAAAAAGGTTGAGAAAAAGAATAAAATTCCTTTAGAAATGAAGCGGCAGTAATTTATGTTAAAGTGCGAGTAATAAATAAAAACCGGATGCAAAAGCACCGGTTTTTTTGTTTACTTATATTTTTGACGTTCTTGTTGTTCTTGAGCATATCGTTCGGGGTTTTTCTTATAAAAATCTTGGTGTTCTGCTTCAGCCTCATAAAATGTAGAAGCGGGTAATATTTTTGTAGCAATAGCTTTTTCTTTGTCTATAGTTTGTTTTAATTGTGCTACATAATCTTCAGCTACTGCTTTTTGGTCTTCGTTTGTATAAAAAATTGCTGTTTTATATTGTGATCCTCTATCTTGGAATTGTCCTCCTTCATCAGTTGGATCTATTACAGAAAAGAATATTTCTAATAATTTATTGTATGAAAATAGAGCGACATCATACTCTATTTCAACTGTTTCATAATGCCCGGTGTCACCCGTCTTAACTTCTTCATACGACGGATTATCTTTATGACCTCCCATGTAACCAGAAGTCACTTTCTCAATCCCTTCAAATGTGTCGAAAGGCTTGACCATACACCAAAAGCAACCTCCAGCGAAGTATGCTTTATTTATATTCATGTTTAACATCCTTTCCATATTAGACCTTAGTACCATATATTAAGATATTACTTGATTTTTATTCAGTTTTTATATAACTTTAATATATGTTAATTATAGTACATAGCAGTGCAATTTTGAAGATATAAGGTTGATTACATATGAATGAACATAAACACAGAAGTAAAGAAAGCACAAACACAGAAGAACAACCGACGATGCGTAGGACAAAAAAGAAAAAATTAAAAAAATTTCCAATTATAATTTTAATTATTGTAATTATTTTAGCCATTATTGTTGGCTATTCTGTGCATGGTTATAAATCAGGTATTGAATACGCAAAAGATCAGGGCAAAACGCTCAAGCAACACAAATTTAACGGTGCTAAAAAAAATGATGGAAAAATCACAATTATGGTTTTAGGTGCAGATAAAGAGCAAGGTGGTATTTCTAGAACCGACTCGATTATGATTGCACAGTATGATTATATTCATAAAAAAATGAAGATGATGTCTGTCATGCGAGATATTTATGCGGATATACCGGGAAATGGTCAACATAAAATTAATTCTGCTTATTCTATCGGTGGACCTGAACTATTGCGACAAACATTAAAGAAAAATTTAGGTATAGACCCTGAGTATTATGCAATTCTTGATTTTACTGGTTTTGAAAAAATGATTGATGAATTGGAACCTAATGGTGTTCCAATTGATGTTGAAAAAGATATGTCTAAAAATATAGGTGTGTCACTGAAGAAAGGTCATCATCGATTAAATGGTAAAGAATTATTAGGGTATGCTAGATTTAGACATGATGAAGAAGGCGATTTCGGTCGTGTAAGACGTCAGCAACAAGTCATGCAATCACTTAAACAAGAATTAGCGAGTTTGGATACGCTACCTAAATTACCTCGAGTTGCGGGTATTTTGAGAGGTTATTTAAATACAAATATGCCTGATTCTGCACTCATTCAAACTGGTTTGAATTTTGGAATACGTGGTGATAAAAAGGTAGATTCTATTACTTTACCTATACAAAACACTTATCAAGATATCCAATCACCAATGGATGGTAGTGCGTTAGAAATCGATAAAGCCAAAAATAAAAAGGAAGTACAGAAATTTTTGAATGAATAACGAGTTTAGTGAATTCATTTAAATGAGAATGGAATACAAATTTCACGCTATAAGGACTAATCCGTGTGCCAATGGATTAGTCCTTATTTATTTGAATGTTGCGATTTTGATTGTGCAGTTTGCCTAGGAATATGATTCGTGTCCATAGCCTCTTTTGCATATTAGTTTCCTCGGGTGTCAGCAAATTACCCAATTGCTTTAAGTGATGTAGTTGAAACATTTTTATATGCCTACACATGATACGTTTCTCTAAGCATACCATTCATGTATAGTTAGATTTGGCAAAAGTAAAAAAACATCAATATCTATATGATGCAATAGATATTGATGTTTATGTTCGTATGTAAATTATTGTTGATCTGATTTTCTAATTCCTGCAACGCCATAATGAGAAGTTTTCATTTCTTCTATTACAACTTGTATAGCTTCTTTGTTTGCGCCTGTTGTTTTCTCTACTGCATTAGTAACTTCTGTGACTAAATTTTTTAGTTGTTCATCAGAGCGACCTTCTAACAATTTTACATTTACTATTGGCATTTAAATCCCACCTTAATCTATTTTTATATATTATAGCATGAAAATTCACAAAATTATAAAAATAACAACAAGAACAAACGTTCTTATTTAAGTTGAAATAGAACATTTGTTCTTGTATAATATAAGTGATTAGGGGAGGAATGTCATATGTATGAATTTTATGATTACAATCTGCTAGAGGAAAGAGATATATTGTGTATTGATCAGAAAAGTTTTTTTGCAAGTGTTTCTTGTATACAAAAAGGTCTAGATCCAATGAAAGAAAAGTTAGCAGTTGTTGCAGATACTAAGAGACAGGGATCAGTTGTATTAGCTGCTACGGGTCCACTAAAAGCTATAGGTATAAAAACAGGATCGAGATTATTCGAAATTCCTCATAGAAATGATATATATATTATCAATCCAAGCATGAGAAAATATTTGGAAGTTTCAGTAGCAATCTCTAAAATTGCTTTACGCTATGTCGCTCCGGAAGACTTACATCAATATAGCATTGATGAATTCTTTATGGATGTAACAAATAGTTATCACAGATTTAGTAGTACAATTCAGTCTTTTTGCAAAAAGCTACAATATGAAATTCTAGAAGAAACAGGTATACATTGTTCAATAGGAATTGGTTCAAATATGTTATTGAGTAAAGTTGCAATGGATATAGAAGCAAAACATACTAATAGTTTCATTGCTGAATGGAGATATCAAGATGTGCCACACAAACTTTGGCCTGTTTCACCATTGAGTAAATTTTGGGGAATTAGTAAAAAAACAGAAGCAAAAATGAATAAACGCGGTATTTTTACTATAGGAGATCTAGCGCATTATCCATATCAATATTTAAAAAGGGATTTTGGTACAGTAGGTGTGGATTTACACTTGCATGCGAATGGTATTGATCAAAGTAGAATAAGAGACAAGTATAGTGTAGTTAATCCCTCGATTTGTAAAAGTCAAATATTGATGCGTGATTATCGTTATGAGGAAGCTAAAGTAGTGATGCAGGAGTTAATTGAGGATGTAGCGAGTCGTGTTAGAGCAAGAAATAAATTAGCTAAGACGATACATTTTTCATTTGGTTATAGTGATCATGGAGGGGTGCATAAGCAATACACATTAGAGGATCCAACTAATTTAGAAGGTACGATTTTCAAGGTAGTTGAATCTTTAGCTGACAAACTATGTGATTCAACAATGTTATATAGAACGGTGAGCATTTCACTCACACAGTTTATAGATGAGCGAAATACACAATTGAATTTATTTATAGATGAATACGAAAGAAAAAGAAATGAAAAATTGGCCAAAACGATTGACGCGTTACATCAAAAATTTGGTAAGGGTATCGTATCTAAAGCAATCTCTTATACAGACGCAGGTACAAAACATGGGCGTTTAGGGCTTATGGCAGGCCATAAAATGTGAAAAGGAATAATGATAAACTAAAGATTTAAAGTAGTTATAAATTAACTTCATTATCAATATGTGGAACGGGTATCATTTTAAATAAGCTTATATGGGGTGGCCCGTTCCAAAAATAATTATTAAATCAAATTGAGTGAGCGTTTAACGACACAATTTAAATCATATATCTATAACATCATTAACGAATTGTCTTGTCTATACTACGTAAGGTTAAAATAAACACACACCCACCAAACTGTAAATATAATATCAGCATAAGAAGCATGTATAAAATAATAGGGTGCACATGCTTACTATGAATTATTTGAAAAAACATGATGTCTAGATAATAATAAAGCATAAATCGTATCTAGGTGCGGTGTCGTTAATTTATACTTTCGCGCTTGTCGATATAGAAAACCTTGTATTCCATCGATTTCTAATGGAGTATTTGCAAGTACATCATAATACATGCTTGTTCCCATATCATCTGGATAACCTTGATAAATTGTCATTATTTCATCAATAACATCCTCAGAAAAATTAATACCAGAGTGTTTAGCTATTATATAACCCTCTTTCAATAGCGATACACATAGCGAATAAATATGAGGTTGTTTGAGTATAGAAGCAGGCTGTATTCCAAGCGCAGTAACTGTATTGATTGCTAGATTTACTAATAGTTTATACCAGATTTCCACTTCAATGTTTTTATGTAACACAAGTGAAAGTCCACTTGAAGCTAATGTTTTTTTCAATGACTCTGTGTTATCATCTCGTTGTAAGTGAAGTATCTCATCTCTAAAGTGAACCACGTGTTGATCAGTCTTTTGACCACTAATATAAGTTACAGCTTGATACATATTTGGGAAAGGAAGCTTAAAGTGTTGTCCATATCCGTTTTGAGCTAATATAACAATAGTAGTATCTTGAGTTAAATGGTTAATTTGTTTATATAATCCATCTAAGTGTGGGATTTTAACAGCGATGAATATAATATCTAATGGTTCGGTAATGTCCGATGCTGTAACAACATTAAGTGTCATATTTACATTTTTCGAAGGATCTTGATAGGTAATGCACGCATTACGTCTACCAATTAAATAGACTTTATGTTCTGTTGCTAAAAGTTGAACTGTGATACAACTACCGACAGCGCCAGGACCAATAATACCTATTTTTTTCATTTATAGTTGACCTCCGTTTATTTAGAAAATAAAATTATAATAGATATGCTTATGATAGTAATAAATAATAAAGTGTTAATCAACTAAAAATGTAAAATTAATTTTTTGAACAGGAGTATAAAACAAATGATAAAAACTATGATGAATGGAAAAATACATCGTGCACGTGTAACAGAAGCTAATCTTAATTATGTAGGAAGTATCACGATAGATCGCAATATTTTAGATGCGGTAGATATATTACCTAATGAGAAAGTTGCAATTGTGAATAATAACAATGGAGAAAGATTAGAAACCTATGTGATTGAAGGGGAACGTAATAGTGGAAAAATATGCCTAAATGGTGCAGCTGCTAGGCTTGTTCAAGTAAATGATATTATTATTATCATGTCTTATGTACAAGTTACAGCAGAAGAAGCATTAAATCATAGTCCAAAAGTTGCACTTATGAATGAAGATAATGAAATTATAGAGATGATACAAGAAGAAGAAGGGAAATTGATAAATTAAATATGTAGCACAGCGTATGATATATTGGATAGTTTTAATTCAAATGAAATCGACAAAAGAACTAAATGATATGAGCCTAGCGCATGTTTTCTAATAAAACTTGCGCTAGGCTCATATTTGGTCATATACAAAAACGTTTTTATTTTGACATTGAACTAATTAATATTTAACAGCTTCTAAATAAGTAACTGACTTAAATGTTTTTTCAAGTTTTGCATTTGTGCAAAGAAAATTAAATTAAGCAATTACTTAACACAATCACAATGAAGTTATTAAATTATAAAGATAAGATAAAGTCTATTCAATATAAGTATCAAAGTCGCTTAATGCTTCAGCGCCTTTTTTTCGGTCTTCAGGATTTTTGAAGCTAATTCTTAATGCACCATAAATATCTTCACGAACTTCTAATATTCTTAAGTTGCTTATAGAAATATTATGTAAACTTAAGATGTGTGTTACTTGGCTGATCATACCTGGTTTGTCAGGAATATCTACATAAAGATCATACTCTATAGACAGTGCACCTTGTGATTTAAGTGGCAATTCATCTCTATATACTTTTGCGTCATTATAAAAATCATATAACGCCTCCGGTTTATTTTCTTCAACAAGCGTGATGACATCTTCCATTTGTGACTTCCATTCTTTTAATATATCAACGATGGTATTTTTATTTTCAATGGTAATATCACGCCACATAATTGGACTGCCACTTGCAATTCTTGTAATATCTCTAAAACCTCCAGCAGCAAGTGTCTTAACAAGTGAAGAGTGAGACGCATGGTTTGCATTTAAATGCACGAGACTCGATGCAATGATATGAGGGACATGACTAACAATGCCTGTTACAAAATCATGTTCTTTTGGATTGGTAGCAATAAATTTAGCATTTGTTGTACTAAGTAATAAACGTATTTCATCAAAAGCTTTATCATTTGCAGGTTCATCGTGAACTAAAACATAAAAAGCATTTTCAAATAAATGTTTCTTTGCATTGAGCACACCGGACTTATGGCTACCTGCCATTGGGTGACCACCAATTAAGTGGATATTGTGATTTAAAAGATATTGCTCATATTGCAAAATTGTCAATTTAGTACTGCCAGTATCAGTAACGATGACATTAGGCTTCGTTTGATAGTTTGGTAGTGCTTGTAAATATTTGATTGTTTGTTGCACAGGCGTGGCATAAATAATAATATCTGCATTTTCTACACAGGCTTTATAATCACTAGATTGATAATCAATAATTCCAATAGATAAAGCCTTTTCTAGTTGAGAGCGATCTGCATCATATGCAGTAATTTCAATGTCATTGTGATAATATCTTAAATTACTGGCCAGACTACCACCAATTAAGCCTAAACCTACAAAAAGTATTTGTTTCATTTTGCTGACCACCTCTATCAAAATTTTCAGAATAGTAACATTGTATAGTAGGTGAAGTTAATTCGCAATACGTGTTTCAATTTCTATTTCATAAACAGAATTAACATATAAGGACACGATTTTAAAACACTTTTGATTCGAAATGATTTAACTAAAACAAAGGATATATATTTAAAAAGGTTAGTCACTAATTAACTTTAAATAAACTGAAGAAATTTAAAATAAGAGTTGACAAAATTAAATGATACTTGTATTATTCTAGTTAATTCATTTTGCAACGATAGTTGCCGTTTGAAAGATAAAGTAACGTATATGATTTGTAGCAAGTAGAAAGCTAATGGTAGATGAAAATTAGCACAACATATATTGTGAATTGGGCTTTTAAACGTGAGGATAATATAATAGCATTTAAAGTGAGCAATGAAATTGTTAACTAAGGTGGCACCACGGTAACGCGTCCTTACAGCATGCGTTAGTGTGGTGTTTTTTTATAAAAAAACAAAATGTAGTAAGTTGTGAATGGTAGCAAGCAGAAAGTTAGTGGTAGATGAAAACTAACACCTACACATACTGAAATTGGGTTTTGTTGGATTAAAATTGCATAATTAAATGAGTGGGTAGATGAAACTGATAATGTCTACTAATTTAGGTGGTACCGCGCATCAGCGTCCTTAATTAATATTTAAGGATGCTGATTTTTTTATGAGGAGGAATAAAAATGAAAGTACAATATCAAAGGATAAATGCTGAAGTAACACCAGAAGCATTGGCAAGATTGAAAAAACGAAAAATAGTATTGGAAAGTACAGAACAATCTAAAGTAAAAGGACGCTATTCAATTGTAATATTTGATGTGTACGGCGCCGTGACTTTAGATAATGAAAATATGGTCATTCAATACAATGATAGGCAAAATGAAATAGAAAACGAAGCACCATATGAAAAGTTGAAAGCTTTTATAGATCAATATAAAGCAGAAATAGAAGATGAAGATTTAGCACAATTACCGTTTGTATCAGGATTTGTTGGATCGTGTAGTTTTGACTTGGTAAGACATGAATTTCCTGTATTAAAGCAAATCGATTTAGCTGACCATAAACAACACGATGCTAAATTTTACATGGTAGAGGATGTATATGTATTTGATCATTACAAAGAGCATCTATATGTTATATCCACAAACTTGTTTTCAAATGAAAGTGAAGAACAATTAGCACGCCGTGTCAAACGTCATGTTGATGAGTTACAAGACGTAAATATATATCCTGCACCTATAAAAAATGACACAAAAGCAAAAGCAATTGAGTCAAATATTGCTCCTGATCAATTTAAAAAAACTGTTAGCGAAATGAAATCGCTGATACAACAAGGAGATATGTTTCAAGTTGTACCTTCAATTATATATAAGTACAAACATGATTTTGGAATGAATTTACAACAATTATCTTATCAGCTTTATCAAAATTTAAAGAGACAAAACCCAAGTCCTTATATGTATTATTTGAATTTTGATGAACCAATTATTGTAGGTAGTTCGCCTGAAAGTTTTGTCAAAGTGAAAGGACAAAATGTAGTAACAAACCCAATAGCTGGAACAATAAAACGGGGCGCTACTGACAAAGAAGATCTTGAAAATGAAAAACAGTTAATCAGCGATGAAAAAGAGATAAGCGAACATAGCATGCTTGTTGATTTAGGTAGAAATGATATTCATAGAGTAAGTGAAATTGCTAGTTCTAAAATTGAAAAATTAATGTCAATAGAACGCTATGAACATGTGATGCATATTGTGAGTGAGGTAACAGGAAAGCTGAAATCAAATTATTCACCGATGACTGTAATCGCAAGTTTATTACCAACGGGTACCGTATCCGGCGCACCTAAATTAAGAGCGATACAAAGAATATATGAAGCACAACCTCAAAAAAGAGGTGTATACAGTGGTGGTATAGGATATATCAACTGTAATCATGACCTAGATTTTGCCTTAGCGATTCGTACAATGATGATTGATGAAACGTATATCAATGTAGAAGCAGGATGTGGTGTCGTCTATGATTCAATACCTGAAAAAGAATTAGAAGAAACAAAATTAAAAGCCAAAAGTTTATTGGAGGTTACACCATGATATTAGTAGTGGATAATTACGATTCTTTTACGTATAACTTAGTCGATATTGTAGGAAAGACTTCTGATGTAATTATTAAATATCCAGACGATGCAGATATATTTGATTTAGAAATAGATGGTTTGGTTATATCACCTGGCCCTGGACATCCGCTAGATACTAACCATTTAGTCAATATTATTGAACATTATAAATATAAACCGATATTAGGTGTATGTCTGGGATCACAAGCATTGACATGTTACCACGGCGGAGATGTTATCCAAAGTAAAAAAATATGTCACGGAAAAAAAGATACAATGCAGATTGTAAGTGAGTCTAAACTATACCGGAATATTACAGAATATTCTGAAATAATGAGGTACCACTCATTGATTAGTGACCCAAAAACGTTACCAGATACACTAAAAATAACTGCTCAAACAAAAGATAGTATTCAATCATTTGAACATATTAATTATTTACATTTTGGTATTCAATATCACCCAGAATCTTTTGCGACAGAATATGGGGAAGCAATCATAAGTAACTTTTTAAATATAGTAGAGGAGGCCAATTATATTGAGTCTACAAAATCATATAAAACAGTATAAACCACTTGATCAAGCACAAATGAATGAATTTATAGAATTATTGATCACGGATCAATTAGAAATCGATACTAAAAGAGAACTGTTAGAAGCCTTTTCAGAGAGAGAACCGAGTCAAGCAGAATTAACATATATGTCGAAAAGTTTAATAGGATCTATGTACCCTGAACAACCAACTTATCCTAATAGTATGTGCGTTTGTGGGACTGGTGGAGATAAATCTAATAGCTTTAATATTTCAACAACAGTATCTTTTGTATTGGCTAGTGCAGGTGTTCCAGTGATTAAACATGGTAATAGAAGTGTTACGTCAGCTTCAGGGAGTACCGATTTATTAAATGCAATGTGTATTCCAACGCGAAATGTTGAGGAAACAGAAACGCATTTAAAAGCACAAGGGCTTGTTTTTTTAAATGCGACTGAAACATATCCAATTATGAAACATATCCAACCGTTAAGGAAAGCCATTAGTAATCCAACTATTTTTAACGTTACTGGACCACTCATTAATCCGTTCAAATTAGATTATCAAGTGATGGGTGTCTATGAATCTTCACAGTTAAATAAAATTGCTCAAACATTAGCTGATTTAGGTAGAAAGAGAGCAATCGTCTTACATGGAGCCAATGGTATGGATGAAGCTACATTATCCGGGGAAAACACACTATATGAAGTAACGAAAGATAAATATATTAAATCTTATACTATTAATGCGACAGATGTAGGATTAGATTATGCCCCAAATTCAGATTTAATAGGAGGAACTCCCCAGGAAAATTTAGAAATCACAAAACAAATATTAAATGGTAAAGATCAAAGTGCGAAAAGAGATGTGGTGCTATTGAACGCAGGCATTGCCTTATATGTTTCTGAAAAAGCTGCCACCATTCAAGAAGGTGTTCATAAAGCAAAGATGCTGATTAAAAATGGAGATGCGCTCAAACAATACAACAAAATGGGAGGCAAAACGTATGACTATATTGGATGAAATCGTAGCTTATAAAAAGGAATTGTTACAAAGCGGTTATTATACAAAAAAATTATCTGACCTTAAGGAAATAGACATCACGCATAAACAAACGTTTGAATCACAGTTATCACAAGCTGATCAATTATCAGTAATTGCTGAGATAAAATCAAAAAGTCCGACATTATCTGAACTTCCAGGAAGAGATTTAACACAACAGGTTAGGGCGTATGAAGCATTTGGTGCTAATGCAGTTTCAATTTTAACAGACGAACATTATTTTGGCGGAAGTTACGAACGATTACAAACATTGACACAGGTCACAGATTTACCAGTATTGTGTAAAGATTTTGTAGTTGATCCTATTCAAATTGATGTTGCCAAAAAAGCAGGAGCGTCTATCATTTTACTCATTGTAAATGTATTAACCGACAAGCAGTTGAAAGAATTATATGATTACGCGACTTCAAAAAATTTAGAAGTTTTAGTAGAAGTTCATGATAAAGAAGAGTTGGCACGTGCTTACAAGTTGAATCCCAAAATTATTGGTGTAAACAATAGAGATTTAAAACGATTTGTAACAGATGTTTTGCATACCAATGAAATTTTAGAAAATAAAAAAGCAGGTTATTATTATATTTCTGAGAGTGGCATACGTAATCAACAAGATGTATTAAACATTGTAAACGCAGGTATTGATGGTTTGCTTATTGGTGAATCTTTAATGAAATGTGATGATTTAAGTCAGTTTTTACCAAGTCTTAAGTTAGATAAGGTGAAAGGATGAAATTGAAATTTTGTGGTTTTAAAACACTTGAAGATGTAAATAAGGCAAAAGATTTAAATATTGATGCAATAGGTTTTATTCATTATCCCAATAGTAAACGTTATGTGGAAATTGATAAGATACAGGCATTTGCAAATTTAATACCAAAAGATAAAGACAAAGTAGTAATTGTAGTAAATCCAGATCATCAAACAATCAGTCATCTCATAGATAATACAAATATTAATACCATTCAATTACATGGAACAGAAAAATTAGAAACTATCCATTTTATACGTCAGAAAAAAAGTAATATAAAAATTATTAAAGCTTTGCCTGCAAAAAATGCAAATACATTAGCAAAAGACATTCGATATTATAAAGATTTTGTAGACCAATTTATAATTGATACACCTTCAATTGCTTACGGTGGTACTGGCCAATCCTATGATTGGGAAATCTTAAAAGATATAAAAGATGTAGATTTTTTAATAGCTGGCGGAATGAATTATAAAAATATTCAAAGTATAAATAAACTTAATTTAAATCACAATGGTTATGATATTGCAAGTGGTATCGAAACAAATAGTATAAAAGATAGCAATAAAATGCAAGCAATCATAGAACTTGTAAAAGGAGTTAATTAAATATGGTTAAAAACATACAGACAGAAGCAGATGAATTTGGATTTTTTGGTGATTTTGGTGGTCAATATGTCCCAGAAACGTTAATGCCAGCAATTCAAGAACTTAAACAAGCTTATGGAGAAGCTAAAATAGATCCTGAGTTTCAGAATGAACTGAATAATTATTTAAAAGATTATGTGGGAAGAGAGACACCGTTAACATATGCAGCATCATATACAAAAGCGCTAGGTGGCGCAAAAATATATTTAAAAAGAGAAGATTTAAATCATACCGGTGCTCACAAAATTAATAACGCCTTGGGTCAAGCACTTTTAGCTAAAAGAATGGGCAAAAATAAATTAGTTGCAGAAACAGGTGCAGGACAACATGGTGTTGCTAGTGCGACAGCAGCGGCATTGTTTGATATGGAGCTCGTAGTGTTTATGGGTGAAGAAGATATCAAAAGACAGGAATTAAATGTATTTAGAATGGAATTACTTGGTGCAAAAGTAGAACCCGTAACGGAAGGTCAGGGTACGTTATCTGATGCAGTTAATAAGGCGCTACAATATTGGGTAAGTCATGTAGACGATACACATTATTTATTAGGGTCTGCTTTAGGTCCAGATCCATTTCCAACTATCGTGAGGGATTTCCAAAAAGTTATAGGTAATGAAATCAAAGATCAAATCAAAGTTAAGGAAGGACGTTTACCAGATGCGATGGTTGCATGCGTAGGTGGAGGTTCAAATGCAATTGGTACATTTTACCCATTTATTCAAGATGATGTGGCGCTATATGGTGTTGAAGCAGCAGGTGAGGGCATTGACAGTGACAAACATGCACTCGCAATAAATAAAGGACAAGAAGGTATTTTACATGGTACGAAAATGTATTTAATACAAGATGAAAATGGACAGATAGAATTAGCACATTCAATTTCAGCTGGGTTAGATTATCCGGGTGTAGGACCGGAACATTCATATTATCATGATATAGGTAGAGTTAAATATGCAACTGCTAGCGATAAACAAGCTATGGATGCCTTAGTGAAATTCACTCAGGCAGAAGGTATTATACCTGCGATAGAAAGTGCACACGCACTTAGTTTTGTAGAAGCGTTAGCACCATCTATGGATAAAGATCAAATCATTGTTGTTACTGTGTCAGGGCGCGGTGATAAAGATATGGAAACAATTAGAAATTACATGAGACAAGGTGGCGAAAGTGATGCATAAATTATTTATTCCCTATATCATGGGGAACAAAAATTTTATTGAAAACATGAAAATATTAAGTGACTCAGGCGCGGATATTATTGAAATAGGGGTGCCATTTTCAGATCCAGTAGCTGATGGACCAGTAATTATGGAAGCTGGTAATAGAGCTATACAACAAGGTGTGAATATCACATATATTTTTGATGAACTGACTGCACATCGTGATGCTATAAACAGTCAATACGTACTTATGACGTATATCAATATCATTAATCATTATGGAGAAGACGCTTTTTTTGACGCATGTGAGAAAGCTGGTGTATATGGCTTAATAATACCTGATTTGCCACATGAACTTGTCCAACAATTAAAAAATAGACATCCTCACCGTAAAGTTAATATTATTTCATTAGTTGCTATGACAACATCTGATGAACGCATCAATCAAATTGCTGAAAATGCGGAAGGGTTTATCTACACAGTTACAATGAATGCGACAACAGGAGAAAATGGAAAGTTCCATCCAGAGCTGAAACGAAAAATTGAAAAAATTAAAAACAAAGCGCATGTACCTGTAGTGGCAGGTTTTGGTATCCGAACTAAAGCTCATGTTAATGATATTAGCGAAGTAGCTGATGGCGTAGTCATCGGTAGTGAAATTGTTAAACGGTTTGAACAAGATCAAAATGCATCAACAATCGCATATCTAAAATCTATTAGAACAGCGTTAGATGATGTATAAATTAACGGTTGATGTGTAAAGTTTATTTTAGGTGGGTATTGTTTGAAATAGATAGTCAATATCGAAACACAGAATTGAATTCTAACTGAGTTCAAGCAGATAAAAACCTAAATAAATGAAGAGGTGACAATCGTGAATAAAAAAGTTTTATTCATTATAACAAGTAGAGCACAATATGAAGACGGTACACCAACAGGATTATGGTTAGAGGAAGCAAGTGAACCGCATCATATTTTAACGGAAGCAGGTATCGACGTAGATATCGTTTCAATTGAGGGTGGAGAAATTCCTTTAGATCCAAATTCAACTCAAAATGATGAATTAACGAAATACGCACAATTTGTAGAAAAAATTAGTGATGTGCCAAATATAGATCATATTAATGTTTCAGAATATGATGCAGTATACCTACCAGGAGGTCACGGTACAGTATTTGATTTCGCGCATAATCAAAAATTAACGAATATATTGTCTGATTTTAAAGATGAAGGCAAATTTATCAGTTCTGTATGTCATGGTCCAAGTGCATTTGTCGGTGCAAAAGACAAAAATGGTAAATATCTTGTAGAAGGTGTTACTTTAACATCCTTTACAGATAATGAAGAGCGTACGATGGGACTAGAAAATAAAGTACCATTTTTAACGCAAACAGAGTTAGAGCAACAAGGCGCTAAATTTGTTCCAAAAGATAACTTCACAGAACATGTTGAAACAGATAACCAATTCATCACTGGCCAAAATCCTCAATCTAGTGTAGCAATCGGTGAAGCACTAAAAGATGCCTTAAAATAGCTAGTCTTTAAAAACCAGGTGATTTTAGATAACCTAAACTGCTAACAAGTATAAAACTTGTTAGTAGTTTTTATTTTTTCATAATTTAATTAAGATTTGTGTTTAAATAGTTATTCTTTGTTAAAATAAAAGTAATGCTATAATAAAGCAACACATAAATTGATAAAGTCCGTATAATTG
>NZ_JAESLH010000017.1:0-1410 GCF_017892545.1 Staphylococcus sp. GDY8P67P | reverse complement strand
ATTTTACACAGGAGTCTGGACTTGACTTATAAAGATAAAGTCCGTATAATTGTGTAAAAGTAAAAAGGCCATATAACAGTCCTTTTACGGTACAATGTTTTTAACGACAAAAACATACCCAGGAGGACTTTTACATGACCCAAGTACATTTTACACTGAAAAGCGAAGAGATTCAAAGCATTATTGAATATTCTGTAAAGGATGACGTTTCTAAAAATATTTTAACAACGGTATTTAATCAACTAATGGAAAATCAACGAACAGAATATATTCAAGCAAAAGAATATGAACGAACAGAAAACCGACAAAGTCAACGAAATGGCTATTATGAGCGCAGCTTTACGACACGTGTAGGCACGCTAGAATTAAAAGTACCCAGAACACGTGATGGCCATTTTTCACCCACAGTGTTTGAACGTTATCAACGAAACGAAAAAGCCCTCATGGCTTCAATGTTGGAAATGTATGTATCAGGCGTTTCAACTCGTAAAGTATCAAAAATTGTGGAAGAACTTTGTGGTAAATCCGTCTCTAAGTCCTTCGTTTCTAGCTTAACAGAACAGCTAGAACCTATGGTTAACGAGTGGCAGAATCGTTTATTATCAGAAAAAAATTATCCTTACTTAATGACCGATGTACTCTATATAAAAGTACGAGAAGAAAATCGAGTACTCTCAAAAAGCTGTCATATAGCGATTGGAATAACCAAAGATGGCGACCGTGAAATTATCGGCTTCATGATTCAAAGTGGCGAAAGCGAAGAGACCTGGACAACATTTTTTGAATACCTAAAAGAACGCGGTTTACAAGGTACGGAACTCGTTATTTCTGATGCGCACAAAGGATTAGTCTCTGCCATTAGAAAATCCTTCACCAACGTAAGTTGGCAAAGATGCCAAGTTCACTTCCTAAGAAATATCTTTACCACCATTCCTAAAAAAAATTCAAAATCTTTCAGAGAAGCTGTTAAAGGAATTTTTAAGTTCACAGATATTAACTTAGCGCGTGAGGCTAAAAATCGATTGATTCATGATTATATCGATCAACCAAAATATTCAAAAGCTTGCGCATCATTGGATGATGGATTCGAAGACGCCTTTCAATATACCGTACAAGGAAATTCCCACAATCGACTAAAGAGTACCAATCTAATTGAACGACTGAATCAAGAAGTACGCAGAAGAGAAAAGATTATTCGCATCTTCCCCAATCAAACATCAGCCAATCGCTTAATTGGAGCCGTTCTTATGGACCTACATGATGAATGGATTTATTCTTCAAGAAAATACATCAATTTTGATAAGTAGAAATGGTAAAAACATTGTATAGCATTTTACACAGGAGTCTGGACTTGACTTATTCTTTTCTGGAATAAAATAATTTAAATAATCTCCTCTAAGCCATTCCCCA
>NZ_JAESLH010000016.1:53156-54078 GCF_017892545.1 Staphylococcus sp. GDY8P67P | reverse complement strand
ATTCTACTTTGCTGTAAGTGTTGGCGTGATTTCTTTTATTGTCTGGATGCTCATTCAAAATGATGTTGATTTTGCACTCGAACGTCTTGTAACTGTGTTAGTCATTGCTTGTCCACATGCTTTAGGCTTGGCAATACCTTTAGTCACTGCACGTTCTACTTCAATTGGTGCACATAATGGTTTAATTATTAAAAATAGAGAGTCTGTAGAAATAGCTCAACATATCGATTATGTAATGATGGACAAAACTGGTACTTTAACTGAGGGTAACTTTTCTGTGAATCATTATGAGAGCTTTAAAAATGATTTGAGTAATGATACAATATTAAGCCTTTTCGCCTCATTAGAAAGTCAATCTAATCACCCATTAGCTATAAGTATTGTTGATTTTGCGAAAAGTAAAAATGTTTCATTTACTAACCCACAAGACGTTAATAATATTCCAGGTGTCGGATTAGAAGGTCTAATTGATAATAAAACATATAAAATAACAAATGTCTCTTATCTTGATAAACATAAACTTAATTATGACGATGACTTGTTTACTAAATTAGCTCAACAAGGTAATTCAATCAGTTATTTAATTGAGGATCAACAAGTCATTGGCATGATTGCTCAAGGAGATCAAATTAAAGAAAGCTCAAAACAAATGGTAGCTGATTTACTATCAAGAAATATTACACCAGTCATGCTTACAGGTGACAATAATGAAGTGGCACACGCTGTCGCAAAAGAATTAGGTATTAGTGATGTCCACGCACAACTCATGCCAGAAGATAAGGAAAGCATTATAAAAGATTATCAAAGTGACGGTAATAAAGTCATGATGGTCGGAGACGGTATCAACGATGCGCCGAGTCTTATAAGAGCGGATATTGGTATAGCAATTGGTGCAGGTACAGATGTAGCAGTTGAGTCAGCT
>NZ_JAESLH010000016.1:34598-52893 GCF_017892545.1 Staphylococcus sp. GDY8P67P | reverse complement strand
GAGAGCCATATGAAGCATAATAATGAAAGTAAAGTTCCTGAAGGTATGAAATCGACTAATGAGGGTGAATTTAAAGTAGGAGATAAAGTAACGATTACAGCAGGGCATATGCCAGGTATGAAAGGTGCAGAAGCTACTGTAAAAGGTGCGTATAAAACATATGCTTATGTTGTAAGTTATAAACCCACAAATGGAAATGAAAAAGTAAACAATCATAAATGGGTCGTAAACGAAGAGATCAAAGATGCACCTAAAGATGGATTTAGTAAGGGCGATACTGTTAAATTAGAAGCAAGTCATATGTCTGGTATGAAAGGTGCTACAGCCAATATAGATAACGTGAAAAAGACTACTGTTTACGTAGTTGATTACAAATCCAAAGATAATGGTAAAATCATTAAAAATCATAAATGGATGACAGGAAATGAACTGAAAGCACGATAAAAATCTAGTTCTAGATTGAGAAATAAATAGATATAAAGATATCCTCCTTAATCAATAATTTAAATAACTTATTATTGTTAAGGAGGATATTTTTTAGTGTGTAAATTAAAAAGAATTTTAGAAGAATAACATTTATCAAAAAACTGTTCATTACCTTATTAAATGAAATTATATAATTAAAAACCGCATCATTAACCGATACGCAGAAGCGTATCATAAATGATGCGGTTTATTTCTATTTTATCCTCTTATATTTTTAATAAATGATATAATAAACAAACTATCAAAAGAGAAAAGGAGATTGCTATGCATTTAAATATTTATGGTGATAATATTATTGAATGTGAACGTGCATTAGAAATATTTATCGAAGGCATTTCACTGAATGAAAGTAATGATTTGATGGTTACATGGGATTTAAAAAATTTTATATGTCCTTCTGTGCATGTGGTGGGCTCTAAGGAATACATATTTACTCTTTATTCTGGGGTAAATAAAAATAGATGGAATGTCGATGTTTATAGTAAATTTCTCACAGATAAAGGTGGACTTTTAGCAGAAGGTGCAGATGCACTAGTAACAGTAATAAAAAATGAGAAGGAAGAAGCGTTAGTAGCTTTTGAATTTAGTAATGCTTTACCAGCCGGAAACAATGCTTGGCAGAGATCAGGAAGATCACTTTCATTTTCACAAGCAAAAATACCATACATTTACGTAGCAGAATTGGGTGGGAATGAACTAAATAAAGATGGAAGTGTAAAGAGTATGAGATTACCGAATTCAACTTTGGTACTATCATATATACTAAATAGTATTAGAAGACAAATACCTAATGCCATTGTTTATAGAATAAGCCCGGTTGCTACTGAAGATACTAAATCTAAATTTGAAAATATTATTAATAACCATAATTTACAAAATTTATCATATAATATTATAAATGAAATTGATTATGATACTATTATAAAAGAAATCATTAAGAATAACTATGAAATGTATAGGATGATTTCGAAAAAGGATGAAAGATTTGAAAGAAAAGATTTTATAAATTTAAGTAAATCAGAATTAGAGTCTGTATTGATAAATGATATTAAAGAATTAAGTATACCTTGGAAAAAAAGGTTAGGAAATAGGAGTAAATATGGGAATAAATTTTTAAATTTCAATGATATTTTAGCCCAATATGCAATAAGTATTTTTTCTAGAAATAGCTTGCCTTTTTCTTTATTACCTAAAGAAAAAATAGAATCATTTATAAATGATTATAAATCAAGTGATAATTGTTCAAAAGATTTGCTAGATTATCTTGAGAAAAATCGTAATGACGACATTGTATTTTGTCTTGTTAATGGTTTTAAACCCGGAGGAGAAGATTCACGTCCAGATAGAGGTTTAATACCATTTGTAAGGATGCTTATGGGGGATGAAACACTTGTAATAACTGTGGTTTTTGGCCCGGTTCCAGAATATCATATGAATGCATTTAAAAATAAAGACTATAATAAAATAATGTCTAGTAATGGATTATTTTCATCTATAATGGGTCAATCTAATTACACGTTGATTTTATCTCCAGAAGAAAAAGAAGAGGCATTTAGTTCTGAAAACGTTGTTAAAGTAGAAAAAAAGCAAATGAAATATGACACTATAAGTAAGATGCCAAAGGTTTTTACAGAAATGGATGTAGATACTGTGATTCATTTATTATTCACAAAAAAATTTAACAGCGTATTTGAAAGTTTTTGTAATCCTCCAGGTGGAGATTGGAGTGGTATATCTTTAATACAAAATAATATAGAATATAGATGGTTATCTTTAGAAAGAGCTCCTAAAGATATGAAAAGACCAGATTATGTATTACAATTTATCAAAGAAGTTCCTAATGTAATATTATCTATAGAATCAAAAGATAATAAGTCAAGTTTGATAAAGAGTGAAAAAGAAGTAGGTCCAAAGATGATAAAATATCTTTATAATTTAAAGAATAAAAATGTAAATGCTGAGAGATATTTTAGTACTAGCGGCATATACACACAAAGTGTAAAAAAATTTCTAAAGAAAATTTTGAATATAAAACAGGTGTTGCATATATTGAAAAGGACATGAATTATCTAAATAGGAATGAATTTATAAAAATTAAGGATAATTGTGAAGTAGATTTTGTACTAGCATTTAAATTTGTTAAAATTAAAGATGAGGTTGAAGTTAATTTGTATTATTATTGTGAAGATATAAGTATGAATAATATATTATTTAATAAACTCTCTGAGTTAAATTATTCTTTTGAAAATTTACGTATCCATCAGATTAAATAAAAAAACCTGGTTTTATCCAGGTTTTTTTATTAATAATTTAAATATAGATGTTCATGGGAATCATCATTCACTTTATTTAAAACTTGCGATACTTTTGACTTTCCTATATTTATTTCAATAACTTGTCTATAAAGCTTTTCTGGTATGTGATGTTGATAATTGTTATTAGAATTTAAACCATCGAAGGAAAGAGCCCACTTTACACCTTTGTCGTTGAGATTGCTTAATTCGTTAATTAGTTTTTCTAGATCAAGATTTTGCACATATCTTGAAGTACTTCCAGCATATGGAGGGTCTAAATAAACAAAATCCCCTTTTTTTGTTCTTTTTAAAAAGGATGAATAGTCTTCTGACGTAAACATAGTATTTTGTATTTTATGATGCCATTTCATTACAATTTTTGCAAAAGTTGTAGGTTTCATTCCTCTTCTAGAAAGGTGAATAGAATTGTTAAAGTCCCCTTTAGAGTTGAATCTAATTATTCCATTGACAGCAGTTCTTGAAAGAAATAATAAGTCAGTTGGTTGTTGGTTTAAGTTAAAGCGATCACGAACATAATAGAAATAATTTGGGAAATCTGCTTGTAAAAGTTCCCAATTTTTTGAATAGGTTTCAATAACATAGTTAGGTTCTGTTTGAACTAAGCGCCATAAATCAATTATTACTTGATAAACATCATTAGCAAAAGTAATTTTATCGGTATTGTTATATAAAATACTTGCACCACCTAAAAATGGTTCGTAATAAGTATTTATATTGTCTGGAATGAATTTTTGTATTTCTTTTGCTTGTAGCCTTTTACTGCCAGTCCATTTAATTAGTGACGGAACGTTTTCGAAACCATTCATAATAAACGCCACTCTTCATTTTCGATTTTTTCTTTACTTAGTTTAACATATTCTTCATCTAGTTCAATTCCAATATAATTTAAACCTAGTTGCTTAGCAGCAACACACTCTGTTCCAGAGCCACTAAAAGGAGCTAACATTATATCGCCAGGAAGAGAAGTCAAATCTAACATTCTACGAATTAAACGTATAGGTTTTTGGGTAGGGTGTTTACCAAATTTTAATTCGTCCTTTTTTTTATTATTAGGGATATCCCAAACTGTGCGCATTTGCTTATCTTTTTGCTTTAATAAGTCCTCTTTATATTCGATACTTTTACTAAATTCATAATTAAAGTTATACTTTCTTTTTTTTGAAGAACCCGAATGTGCCCATAATATAGTTTCATGACTAGCAGTGAGTCTAGTGCCGCTTAAGTTAGGAAAACTATTTCGCTTGTACCAAATTACTTCATTAATAATTTCAATTTCAAGTAATTGCATACACATATTGATTATTCCGATATTATGATATGTACCATGAATCCATATGGAACCTGTCGGTTTTAATATTCTTTTACATTGTTCTAGCCAAGCCATTGAGAAGTTGAAATAATCAAATAGAGACATATTATCCCAACTTGACATTACTTTACTCCATTCACCACCGAAACCTTTCGGTTTACTTTCATTTTTAATAGCCCAATTGCCCCCTTTACTCAAATTATATGGGGGATCGGCAATTATTATATCAACAGAATCGTCAGGAAAATCAGCCATTATCTCTATACAATCACCTTGATAAATTTTATTGGTTTGCATATTATTACCTCACGTCTTTTATTATTTTCATAAGTATATATTATAGCATTTCTTATTTAATTAGACTATTCTCTAAATCTTATAAGCTGAGAGCTATAGTGAGATAAGGGTCTAAATTAATGAAATTTAATCTAGGAAAGTATACATTTTAGTAACTGTATCAATGATTTTTGATTAATATAGTCTTTTATATGTCCATTTTCTTCTTGCTTTTGAATTTAGTGGATGCATAATTTCATTGGTCTGTGGATTGATTAATTTCTTAACTTTTTTCTTATGAGGTTTCAACATTTCACTTCCTTCATTTTTTGAATATCTGCATGCTTATCAAAAGCATTTTCTAATCCTTTAGTATTCTTCGGGTAGTAACTTGACGTGATAAGAAAGGCCTACATCATCTTCACGAATGATGTAAACCTTATTAATCTCCTTGTTTATAATTCAATTTTAGTTTCATGGTCTATAGATGTCTTAGGTCCATTCCATATTTGAACTGTTCCATCATCTTTAATTACGATGGTATTAGCTCCTGAACCTGATTTATTATTTGCATTAATAGTCCATTCTGAACCATTGTATTCTGGTTCTTGAAATTTTAATAAATCAGCATCTCCTACTTCATTTACAGCTGCAATAGCATAATCAAATACATTGTTTCTAGTTACCTGTTGTTCAGCACTTGTATCTTCTTCTGTTGTAGATTGCTCTGGTTCTTGACTATTATTTTGTCTGTCATTCGATTGATTATTATTAATTGTTTCACTAGCACTTTGCGAATTACTGTCGTCATATTCTTTTTGTTGAGCCTGTAATTTATTTTTTTCTAATTCTACTTCCTGATATTTGTTGTATCCAAAAAATCCAACAGCTGCTAGTATGCCAATAATGGCAAGCACTGTGATTATGCTTAATAATTTTTTCATATATTATTTATCCTTTTCTTTTAGTAATTGCCGCCTTGACCATTTGCACGAGCTTCAACCTGTCCTCTTAAAAAACCGATATAATCACCAGATCCTTCTGCAGCTTCATCCACAGCAGCAGCTTGATCTTCAGTCATTCCTTCTTTATAGGCATCAATAAATTCATCATCTGACATGTTATTAGCATCTTCTGCTGTATATTTAGGTTGAGTTTCTTCTGTACTATCTTCATTTGCAGCGTCGCCTCCCCCAGATTGAGCCATAACTTCTTGCTCATATTTCTCTTCTTCATCTGGAGAATCAAATTCACCTACATAATCTATTCCATTTTTAGTTTTCTTTATGACTTCACCATCTTCTGTCGTTCTCACTTCTTTAGTACTAACATCCTCATTTGTTACGGGTGTTTGATAATTTGTTGTATTATTACTTTCTTCTTTACCATTATTATCGATTTTTTTAGATTTTTCTTTTTTATCGTCTTCTTTAATTTTATTTTCAGCTAGTTTAGCTTCTTCTTTTTTGAGCTCTAAATCTTTATAACTACCGTATGCAAATACAACTGCAACTCCCAAAACCGCGACAAGCGCAATAACTCCCAAACTTGCTATGATTTTTTTCAAATCCCTATCCCCATTCTCTTTTATTTATACTTTATATCATTATATTAATTTATTTTGCTACGCTTTACTATTGTTATTTTAAAAAACTAATTTTTATTATTAATTTATTACTTTAAATATCCATTTTTTTCTTGCCTTTGGATTAAGTGGATGCATTATTTCATTTGTTTCTGGATTAATAAGTTGCTTTACTTTCTTCTTATGAGGTTTCAACATTTCCAATACTTCATTGACCCTAGACTCAACAACTGGTTTTTTAGCGTATGCACCCCAAGCTAATATAACTTCATCTGCTTCTTTAACAGCTTTCATGATTTGAATGTCAGTATGCTTATCATGGCTATTTTCTATATGCTTTATATTTGTGGTTGTTATCATGTTTGAATATAGATTCACAAAATTAATTGATCCGAAGTCTTTCATTTCAGATACTTTATTTAGAATTAATTGAGTCGTTAAATCTAATTTTTTGGTTCCTTCAAAATTTGGATAACAAGTTATAATTGAAATTATCTTTTTATCTTTGTCCCACGTTTTTTTGAGTAAGTAACGATGTTGATTATCGTCACTAAATATTGCTTCAGTTTCTAATGTACTTTGTATATTCTGCATGATTGATGCCTCCTATTAATATTCTTCGGGTAGTAACATGACGTAATAAGAAAGGTCTACATCATCTTCTCGGATAATGTAGACCTTATTAATATTGATAGCTTTTGAATAATTTGCCTTATGAATTTTTACGTACTCTGGACGTTCTTGCTTATGTTTGATATATAATTGACTATTATGCATATTGAACTGGAATATATGAAAGTAATCAATCTCTTCTAGTTCCTTGAATTGTTCGTTTTCGCGTTGCGCTACAAGTTTCCATAACTCTTGCTGCAATATTGCTGGCAAGTAATTGGCAATACCACGTGTAATATAACGTTCCATGCTCATTTCTCCTTTTCTATATCTTTCATTATTGTAATAACTTCTGTAATGACTGTGACGCTTATCTGAGCTATGTGTATCCATTTATTCATTATTATAATTCTCCTTTTCAAGTAAGTGTCTTTGATCTAGTAGTGGCATAACTGTGTTATGAAGATATAAGAAGTCCATATCGTTTGTTTCATCAATATAACCAATCGCAATGAGTTGTTTTTGATAGTAGAGGATAAAGGGGTATATATGTCTTTCATGAAGTGTATCAGAGTAGTAAGTATGCGTATGAAGGATTTTGTTGGTGAGTGGACCAAGTCTGACATATTGATCAGGAAGGATATCATCAGCGATTTCCTCGATAGATTCACATTCCCATTTTTCATCCCTTGGCAGATTGAATAAGTTGGTTATATAATGCTTGAGTTGTAGTTCTAATGTCATTGTTATGACCTCCTAATGTATTTGGTTGATGTATACATGTGATACATCATTTAGATAATATAAGTTTGAAATAATGTTTGTTTCGCTTAGAAATCCCACTGAAATACAGAAAATATCCCAATCGAAAATCATCACAATTGTTGATATGACAAGGAAATCCCGTTATCCCGCTCATTTCTCAGGAAATATAGCTATATATTTATATATGATTTGGATTTGTAGATGTCAGTACGACTGACTTTTTCTTTTTATATTATTTATTTATAAATAATAATGGGATTTTGGGATTACGCTTGCGTAATCCTTCTGCTACATGAAGTTATTGAATCCCGCTGTTATCCCGTTGACATTTTATTTTGGGATGTTCTTTCGTCATACAATATAAGCTTCATATCGAGTTATGACTGATTAGTTTGTTGAAATATTTGATAGATGCGTGTTATTGAATGACGAAAGGACAAGTATGTTTATATTATATTTTGAGAAAGAGGGTTTGAGGTAAAAATAAAGACGAAGTGCTGAAACGCACTTCGTCGAGAGAAGAATGATTAAATTTGATTTTGTAGTTATTATAATTTTGATTCTAATTGGTGGACAAGATGAGTTAGCATTGTATTAATCGGTGTAGGTATATTAAATTCTTTTCCATAAGCAGCTATTTGTCCATTAAGGTAGTCTATTTCAGTTAAGCGGCCATTTGAATAATCTTGATGCATTGATGGGTAATGAAGTCCTTGAGCTTCTTTTGGATAGGCTGATACAACTTTTTTAAAAAGCTCATTACGATCCAAATGAATGTCTTTTGCCTTTGCAACTGCGACAATTTCATCAATAATTGGCATAATCATTTCATCTGATTGTGCATAATTACCAAATTCGTAAATGGTTTTGTTTAATATCGTACATAGAGGATTTAAAACACTATTGAGTGTAGCTTTAGACCATATTGATTCGAATACATTGGAACTAATTTGTGCATTCAAGCCAGAGTCATTGAATATTTGAAGTATAGTATTAGCTTGTTCATCTACTTCACCATCTGCTCTTTGTAGATATATAGATCCTTCGCCTTCGAGTAATAATTGACCTGGCCCGCGCAGTCCAGCTGTCCACATAGTTACGCCAAGATAGATTTGTGATAGCGGAACAATTTGTGATAATCGCTCTTCATGACCTAAGCCATTCATCATACTTAATATAGCTGTCCCACTATGAATACAGCCAGCTTCTTGTAAACGTTGTAACATCTCTTCAGATTGCATAGCTTTGGTTAATATTATGATGAGATCAAATTCAGCTGAAACATCTTTGGTTAATATTGCGGGAATGTTAATTGAGTAGTTATCTGTTTCTGTTTTAATGTTCATGCCATCTTGATTAATTTGATTAACATGCTCTTCCCAATTATCTATAAGTGTTACGTCATAACCAGCTTCTTTTATAGAAATACCAATTCTTCCACCCATTGCGCCTGCACCTGCTATGGCTATTTTGTACATAAAATACACTCCTTAGCTATTTTTAGATTTTATAATCAATATTACAATATAATTGAATTATATCATTTTAGACCTTTTAGTGAATTGTTGCGCAATTCTTTGATTTGAACCATCATTCAGTTGGTTATCATATTATGGTTTTTAGTATTATTTGAAAATCCCATTCAAATTCAGAAAATATCCCAACCGAAATACATGCTCATTGTTGGTATGACAAGGAAATCCCGTTATCCCGCTTATTTCTCGGGAAATAGAGCTCTATATTTATATATAATTTGGGTTGTAGGTGTACTGACGCTTAATTTTTTCTTTTTATATTATTTATTTATAAATAATAATGGGATTTTGGGATTACGCTTGCGTAATCCTTCTGTTACATGAAGTTATTGAATCCTGTCGTTATCCCGTTAACATTTTATTTTGGGATGTTCTTTCGTCATACAATATAAGCTTCACATTGAGTTATGACTTGTTAGTATGTTGAAAAGATTCGTTAGATGGGTGTTATTGAATGACGAAAGGACAGTACATAGATATTAGATTTGAAAGTAGAGTGTTTGAGGCAAAAACAAAGACGAAGTGCTGAGGAGCACTTCGTCTAGATTATTATTATTGAAAAGTTGTTTAATAATTTCATTATTAAGTTTTAGTGTAACGTAGAATTGCTTTTTATGATTCTCATCTTTACGAATGTCAATACGGTCAATAACCGTTAGGTACAAAGCTTTGAGCTGTGATTTATCCGTGGATTCTATATTTTGAAATATTCGTTGTAATAGGGCAGCGATTTTTTTCGTATCATAAGATGGTTTCTCTTGATTTTGTTGGTGCTTGAGTTGATTCATTTGATTTGTAATGTCATTGAGTTGTGTTTCATATTGATGAATAGTTGGTTTGAGTGCAGATGTTAAGTCTGGATTGTCTTCGATGGTTTGAATTAGATTTTTTAGTTTAGTGTTTATTTCATCAAATTGTTGTTGCTTATATGCGATATCATGGTTAAGTGCAGCCATATCAATTTGACTATCTTGATTAACACGTTCGACAACTTGTTTGAGAACTTTATCGCTTTTGACAATTTCAAGTATTTGATCCATGACGTATTTCTCAATCACCTCAGCTCTAACACTATTCGCAGAACATACCTTTGAACCTTTGTTTCGGAAGTTACTACAAGAATAATAGCGTATTCGCTTCTTGGTACCATCTTTCAATGTGTTCGTTGTGTTACTAGCTGCCATTGGTGCACCACATTCTGGGCAGTGAATAATACCTGTTAATAGATTGGTTCCTTTTCCATGAACTTGAGGTTTTTGACTGACCTGTTTTTTGCGTGATTGGACTTTATCCCATAATTCTTGACTAATAATAGGAGGGTGTTTACCATCAGCTATAATAGGTTTATCATTCAGTCCTTTACGACGCTTTTCATTCCAATCTTTGTACTTCGCAAATTGAATTTTACCAATGTAGAATGGATTGACTAAGATATAGGTTATTGAATTGATGCTAAAAGGATTACCTTTTTTAGTCACATAGCCTTTGTGATTGAGGGCATTGGCAATTTTACGATAACCATGTCCTTTGGCATAAGATTCGAATATATATTTCACGATATTCGCTTCATGTTGATTAATCATCAGTTCGTGTTTATTATCAGGTATTTTGTCATATCCTAGTGGCAAATTCCCTTGATAGTAGCCTTCTTGTGCACGTCTAGTTTGGCCCATGAATACATTCTCGACAATGTTATTACGTTCGAATTCTGAGAAGCTCGCAAGTATTTGTAGCATGAGCTTACCCGATGAAGTGTTGACTTCCATACGCTCTGACAAACTGAAAAATTCGACATTTTGTTTGTGCAAATCTTCGACAATTTTGAGTAAGTCTGATGTATTACGTGCGAGTCGATTTGTTTTATACACCATAACACAATCGATATGACCTTTATTCGCATCATGTAACATACGTTGAAGTGCAGGACGATTCATAGATTTTCCTGAAATACCACGATCAGCGTATATATCTTTGACTTCGAAATGATGGAAGTTACAATATTCTTTGATTTGATTGATTTGACCGTCGATACTATAACCCTCTGCACTTTGCATTTCTGTTGATACGCGGACATAGATACCGACACGTTTTTGTTTGAGTTGTTGCATGATTTTTTCATCCTTTCTGATTAAGCAATCGATGATTGTGCTGTTTGATTGACGATGTTTAAGGGCTCATTTTTGAAATAGATACCTGTAAGCGTTTTACTTTTGGTAATATGAATTTCATCGATGTAAGGGTACAACATGTTTAACGTGAAACGTTGTTGAATGACATTTTGTAAAGCCTTTCGAATTTGATGCGTATGGATTGATGATATAGGTTTGGATTGTTGACATAATGATTGCGTTTGTTCTCTGAATGTTTCTGCATCAATTTTACATTGGGCTAATTTTTCTATCAGTTGTTCTTGCGTAAGTGTACTTTTAGCTTCTATGTCTTTTTGTTTTTTGAGTCGTTGTTGAATTGTATGGTTGATTTTTGAATACAACTGTTGATTTTGAAAGAAGTCTTGACATGTAGCTAAGACACTCGCTTCTAATGATTGTGCGTTGATTCCTTTGAATTCACAGACAAAACGAGATGCATTCATATTTTGTGGACAGACATAATAACGTAATGTACGGTGCTTTTTTCTAATGGTTATATTAGTCAACGTTGAACCACAATAAGGACATTTGATTTTTTGTTTGAGTTGATTAGCTGATGATGTCCGTTTGAGTTGCTTTTGTGATCGTATCGCTTGAGCTTGTTCATATATACTTGTCGAAACAATAGAAGGACACATGTTGTCATATTGCCCGTATTGATTAATGACTCGACCACAATAATTGGGGTTCATGATAATATTACGTACTTGATAGGGTTTACGATTGATGAATTTCTCGTCAGCTTCTAAGTACTGTGCAATTTTTTTATAACCATAGCCTTGAAGATAATAACTGAATACAGCTTTTATTGTTGGTGCTTTTACTGTGTCTATCGTGAAAGTACCATTATGATATTGATACCCAAAGGGTGCATGTGTTGTAATCATTTTACCTTGTTTCGCTTTTTCTTTGATTCCATTTTTGACTTGTTCGCCTATATTATCGGATTCTAGTTCGGCCAAGCTGATGAAAATATTGAGTTTGAGCCGATCGAATGCTTTATCCATATCAAAATAGCCATCATGAACGCTTAAGATATGAACATGGTATTTTTGACATAATTTCATGAGTTTTAATGCATTTTTTAGATTACGATGAAGTCGATTCAGACGATAGCAACATAATACATCACATTGTCCTTGTTGAATCAGTTCAGTAATTTGTTGGTAACCGTTCCGCTTATCAGTGCGTCCTGATTGCTTATCGCTATAAAATGTGATGTGTTGAATATTGTGTTTTTCAGCTAATGTCTTGATGGCTTGTTTCTGTGCTGCTAGAGATTGTTGTTTTGTTGTACTTTGACGTAAGTAACCTATTGCTTGTTTCATCGTATTTCCTCCTTCCACATTGATAATATATATTTATGAATGAATTTACACATAAGCCCAACACCAATCAGGTGTTGGGCGTTATTATTAGTCATCAGCGTGATTGATTTCTTCAATCACTAAATCAGCGAGTAATGTGATTAATTCGTCCATATTCTTCCTCCCAATTGATTATGATAGTAATAAAAGTGTTATACCAACATTGGAAACGTTGTAATGAGTTCAATACCTCGTGTTGAGCAGAGTTTGACCAATTTAGGATAATCTTCATAAATGCCCCAAAAGACAATACGTTTAGGTTTGACGTGCTTCAGTTTAATATCATTTATTAATTGGTTATCGTCGTTATAATCTTTTGTGATTTTATAACTATGTTCTTTACAATATGCTCTTACAGTATCAATAGGTTCGTCTAAGTAGGCTTCTCTTTCATCTGTAATATTATGTGCTAATACAATTACATTCATAGTTTATTCCTCCGGTTGATTTAATGAGCTACAACGCATAGAGCGTTGTAGCGGTATAATATTTAAATTTATAGTTCTAAATCGTCACTTGCTTTTTTTTCTTTCGCTTGTTTAATAAAATTATTAAGCAAATCTGGATTTGTATTATCATCAAATTTCGGTGATATGAAAGTTTCTGTATTGGAACTTAAGCCAAAAATAGGTGCAAGTTCTTTATCCAATTTAAGATGATAGAATACAATACTCCTAGATTTTCCTTGAGCATCTTTGACACTGCGCTTTGTTGTCTGTCTATCTCGATCAGAATCCATATAACCTTTTTCTTTTAAAGCTTCTATTACATTGTTGCTGTCTTGAAATTGATTATTATTAAGCATATCTTTGAAAACTTTGGCAATTATTTTAACTTGGATGTGGTCATCTTTAAGTTCTATGAGACCAAACCCTTCCAGCATATTTGATAATCGACCATCATCTGAAAATTTATTTCTGTACTGTGCTACAAATTGGACAATTAGTTCGATTGCTTTATCGGCTAATGACCGTTCAGCTATTGTTTCGTTATGATAGTTTAGTAAATACTCTCGCATTTCATCTAATAATACAGATCGATTTGTTACAGATGATAATATACGTGCAGAAGTAACAAATACCGCATAACGGTTGAACATACGCTGACCCGTTTTTTCTTTTTCATTGCTTAACGCATGTTTAAACCATTGCTGTTCTTCTTCGAAAAATGTTCTAACCGTGTTTTCATGATTTAGGAGAAAAGAACCGATTAAAGGTAATACATGACCATAATTTTGTCGTACACCTAGTTTTATATTGTCTGCGTTATCAGCACTGTGAGTGAATACATCATTTAACTCTATTGTACGAACGTATAATCCGTCATTCTTAGCGCTATGAGAAAAAATGCTATATTCAGAAGTGGAAACAAGCGATGTTGACCAGGTCTTCGTTTCTTTGGCTTCACCATGAACATTCGCTCTTTGACGGCCTTGCCCTTCAGCTATAGAATAGAGTAAGCCTGTCGTATCAGGGAATGTGGCAGTCGACAATTCATCAAAAGCAACAAGTATCCCGTAATTTTCATTGATAAAACCTTCTAAACCATTACGAGTTGTATTCCAACTACGAAATAGTGTGCTTGTTCCTTTTGTTGGAGCTCCACCTACAGAAACAGCTAACATTGCAGCTGTTGTCTTACCTGAACTACTGTGACCCGTTATAGAGTATATTGTACCCCCGAATTCTATTAGGTCTATTTTGTTTAAGTAGCTTGTTACAAGGGCACTAACGCCCATTGTAACTGCCATTTCAAGCATTAAATGACCTTTAACTTCTGCATCGTACATTAATAACCATTGTGTATAGCTCCCCTTAGGTTCAAGGTCATATTTTCCATCACACAAAATTTGTGTGTTTTGTGGTATTGATGGATGATATTCAATATAGTTGGTATTGATTACTAATCCATCTTTTGTGTTAATTACGCCAGAACCGCTATACAAAGTGGCCATTGGCAGACTTTCACGCATTAATTGCAATGCATAGCCCAATTCGTGGATATATCGAGTGTTAATCGTAAAGCCGTAACCCATTAAGGAAGGAAGTTTCATAGGCGTTAAGATGTCGGCATCACGAATAACAGTATTACCATACTCGTTTTCTAAGATTAAGCGTTCTTTCCCAGATGTTGGATCTTGGAAGCGATCAGTGATATTGATATAACCTCCCAAATCCAAGTATGTCACTTTACCATCTTTAGTAGTGGGTTGGACTTCTTTTGTCCACCGTCCTGGTTTCGTCAATGCATACTGATTACGTTTAAATATTACTTTATTAGTCATATTGATAACCTCCAAATTTCAATAATTATTTCTTTTTATAAATTAAGGGTGAAATCTCACATATTATCTCCACAATATGTGGGTTCTTCTTTGCCCATGCAGCGTACTTTTGTCCAGCCTGTTGCTGTTCAGTAGTAGTACATGGTATACCAAGATAGCGATTCAACTCGTTGAAACTATATTGTGTACCAGAAGTTAACTGCTTATAAGTTACAGATAGTGCCGCTTTATAAAGCAAGTTGTAATTGGAACCACCGTTAGCCATGATTAAACTCACCTCAATTCATTGATATCTTTTATAATTAGTAATTACTAACTATGTTTCATATCTTAAAACTAAATTTTTCCATTATCGCTAACAATCTTCCAGATAGATAGAATACGAAAAAAGCGCAAACACCTTAATGAAAGGATGTTTGCGCCATAGTATAAAATGTAATTAGGAAGATTTTTAAGAAAAAGCCTTATATATCAAGCTTTGATGGATGAAAAAAAGTTTAAGTTTTTTTTATTATTCCAAATTGATATTCGTGCATAAATGAAAGTGTTTCTAAAAATGAAAGTGTGGTTTCACTTTTTAGATGGTTGAGATTAGCATGAAATTGCAATGGATTTTTACTACTAGATAGAGTATTATGCTTCTCAATATCTATAAATTCAAAAGTCATAATACTGTCAAATAAAGATTTATTAAATTCAAATATATTAAAAAAACTATTGAATGTGTGATTTGCATGCATATTATGTTTAACTGTAGAAAGTATATATTGATTTATTGATATGAGATCATTGTATCCTTTGAAATAATAAACGAAAAAATCTTTATAAACTTGATGTAATGGATAATAAGATAAGTCTTTTTCAAAATGATATGTCGCTTCTTCAATAAAAATCTCTTTTTGTTTCTTTGGTGCTGAATTCAATAATCTAGTAATAGTGTCTGCTTTACCTATTACTAAATGTACGGGAATAATGTCGCTTAATAATTTAACAAATTCAGAAAAATCTTTATTTAGTTGTTTCTTTTGATAATTTTTCTTTACTAGCTCTGACAATATACTATCTATTTGCAAGTGTTGTTGATTTTCTGAAGCCAGTTCAATTGTATTATTTTCTAATAATTTTAAATATAGATTATCTGGTAAAAACTTTTTGAGAAGGCTGTAACTTATAATTAACAGCGCATCATTGTATGTATAGAATTTATTAGAGAACGTGTTGTCACTGATTTTGGCGACATGTTGTAACAATTTCTTCACATAATGATTCAAACTATTTTCATTTAATGTAGAAGTGCTTTGATTAGTAGAAGCAAGATAATTTTTATAAGTTATAAAGAAGCTTTTTTGAATGTCAGCTAATTTAAACTGATTATTGTTATAAGACTTAGAAGTAGAGGCAATGTTGCGTTGGTTCGATAATGAATGTGCTAATTTGCTTAAATTTTGACTTTCGTAAGAATAAGAATTAGTAAATTTTTTAGGTTTTTTATATTTTAACTGCTTTAATCTTGCTTCAACAATATTGATAGATTCAGTGCTCATATTTGTTTTTTGATTTAATTGAAATCTATTTGATAGCTTTAGTTTGGTACCATAAAAATGTTGGTTAACTAAAATGTTTTTAATTTCTCTGGATGAAAACTTCATAAGTCCATCTTTATAAAACAAAAATTTCAGATAATTGGAAAAATTGCTGCTGTTTTCAATTTTGAATTTAGAAATTATTTCTTCTTTTATAGTAAAAAATTGATCATTAACTTCAGAATGATCAAAATTATTAGTTAGCCACGAATAGAGTCCTTTAAATAATCTTTCAGATATTATTGAAAAAGTGCCTTGCTCGCCATATAAATCCATTAAATATTTAAAATCATTTCTGATGCTGATTTGATTTTCGTTATAATCTACTTCGTTAGCTAAATCTGGATACATGCTTAAACGTACTTCAAATTCTTCGATATGACTTGTAGCATCATTAAATAGGCTTGCAAAAGCCTTAAGTATTTCACTATTTGTATTTTTAACTTTAAACATGATTAATTACTCCTATCAAATTGTGGTTATATATCTTATTAACCACTTTGTTTACTTTGATATTACCACAAGTTAAAATATAAAAAGAGACTATAAATTATACCATGTGGTAGGTATGACTGTTTAAAGAAAAGAGGGAACGTGATTTGTGTAAATTGGAATATTATCAGAATACAAAAGAAGGTACTCATTTTGATAGAAAAGAAGCAAAGATTGATGATAGAAAGTTATTGTCTCATATTGTTGGTTTTGCAAATGCTGAGGGTGGGACACTAGTTATAGGTATAAGTGATGATGGTCATGTGACTGGTTGTAAAAATAATAACAATAGAGATTTAGAAACTATTAAGCGTCTTATTAATAATGGTTTGGTGCCAAGCATAGAATTTAATATTGAAGAAATAGAAATTCTAAACGATGATTACATATTAGAAATTAACATTGAACCTAAAACCGATTCAGTAGTATATGTACGCGATAGTGAAAATGTATATTTAAGGCAGTCTGATAGTACAGATAAACTTAAGCATAATCAAATAGTGAGTCTTGAGTATGATAAAGGTCAACGATCTTTTGAAGATGAGCTGAACTTAGACTTTGAAGAGGAGGATTTAGACAGAAGTTTATTTGATGATTATAGGACAGCGATGAACACAAATCAGTCTGACTATGAGATTTTGAATGTTAGGACAGCGACAAATAAAAAAGGATACTCAAATGCAGCAATTTTAATGTTTGCTAAAAACCCATGTAAATACATCCCGAATGCTAGAGTTCGTTTCATAAGATATGAGGGAACAATTCAAGAAACGGGATCTCGGCTTAATATAATTAAAGATCAAAGTTTTGACCATCCATTACCAATTTTAATAGAAGAAGTTAGCAAATTAGTAAGCAGTCAATTAAGAGATTTTAATAGTCTAGATAGAAATGGGAAATTTATAACTGTGCCAGAATACCCTGAGTTTGCTTGGCTTGAGGGCTTAGTGAATGCGGTTGTTCATAGAGATTATTCATTAACTGGAGATTGCATTAAAATTTCTATGTATGATGATCGATTAGAAATTTTTAGTCCGGGAAAATTACCGAATATGGTAAATATTAATAATTTGAAATATACGCGCTTTTCTAGAAATCCGAGAATTGCACGATTAATGGCAGATTATGGATATGTAAAAGAACTGAATGAGGGAGTGAAGAGGATTTATGATGAGATGAAAGAATATTTTTTAAACGATCCTGAATACTCAGAACCTGCTAATAAAGCAGTTTTATTAAAATTAGAAAATAATATTATGACTAGAAAAAAAAGAAAAGACGATAAAATTAATGACCATGTTACTGAAGAAGTAATGCAATACCTTTCTAAAGACGAAAGAAAGATAATTCAATATGTTTACCCATCTAATGAAATCAATGTAAAGTTAGCAAATGAAATTCTTGGGAAAAAAGATACATATTCTAGAAAAATTTTAAATGGATTACTAGATAAAAAAATACTTTACTGGCATGGCAGTAGTAAACAAGATCCTACCCAGTATTATTCTTTATACGACGAGGAGTAACGAGGAGTAA
>NZ_JAESLH010000016.1:0-34388 GCF_017892545.1 Staphylococcus sp. GDY8P67P | reverse complement strand
AGTAACGAGAAGTAACGAGAAGTAATGAAGAGTGACGAAAAGAAACCAATGCTCAATTGGTTTCTTTTTTTATAATTTATATTAAAAACCTCATTATTAGACGATAAGCAGAGACCTATAACAAATGACCTTTTGATGAAGAATTAAAAGGTGAAAATTTTGTTTTTGTATTTTAAAATATAACCTTATCATGAAAGTATATATAATTGGAAAATATCATGGGAATTTTTCGGTTGTATAAAACTATGAATCTACTTTATGGTGTTATATATAGAAACTAATCATTGTATCTCTTCTTTCTGTGAAAAGATGATGATAATAAATGAAATAATCATGTAACCTGCTATCATCCACATAACTATATGATAATAAATGATTATGTTTGTAATTTGAGCGGTGAATAATACGATAATGGACAAACCTACGGGTCCACCTAATTGGTGCATGCTATTAGTCATGCCGCTTGCTGCGCCAGCTATTTTACTATCAACTTTATAAATACCAGCGCTAGTAAGTGGTGCAAGAATGCATCCTTGACCTAATCCTATAAGTATCATAGGCAATTAGTCCATGGTTCTCCATCATATTCTTTAACGCTTTGTCATCAGAAAACTTACCACGGTTTTGTGCTACAAATTGCGTAATGACTTCGATCGCTTTATCTGCCAGTGATCGTTCAGAGACTGTATGAGCATGATAATCAATAAAGTAGTCTCTTATTTTAGCGATATCAATATCTGTAGGTAAAACATGACTGAGAATCTTGGCCGAAGTAGTGATAGCTGCATAGCGCTTAAACATACGAATACCAGTATTATTTATTTCATCCTTCAATTTATCTTTAAACCAATGATGTAATTCAAAAACGGATCAAAAAACAAAGGGCCCTAGAAACTAGGAGCACACTTACACAAGAACAATTGATAGATAAATTAGCTAAAGGAGCCATCGATGCAGAAACGTTCAGAAAACAATCTCAATCGTTACTTCAACAATCAAAACCAACACTATCAATAAATGAGCAACAAATTCAAAGGTCTTTTGAAAATGTAATTCAACAACACTTCACGTTAAGCATGTTATACCGATATATTGATGAAATTCATATTTCTAAAAACAAAAGCCTTGTGGGAATCTATTTCAAAAATGAACCGCTAAACATTGTAAACCAAGCTACGCAATCATCGATTGCTTAATTAATGAAAGGATGAAAAATATGAAAGAAATGAAAAGAAAATCTGTAGGATGTTATGTTAGAGTTTCAACAATTTCTCAAGACATTGATAAATTTAGTATTAATGGTCAAATTACACAAATAAAGGAATATTGCCAACAGGGAAATTATGAATTGCTATACTGATAATTAAAAGTACCCCCGATCGAACGAAAATATCTTTTTGATGACTATTAGTGATAATTGTAATTTTATCCATTAATAGATGAATGGATTGGAATAATACTAAGCCTATTGCTATTCCACCGAGTAAAATTACCCACCCGCCTAATTCAATACTTTCCGGAATCATTTCAAAAAATAATAAGCCAATTATAAGGCCTGCACATAATGAATAAATAAAGCCATGACCACTTTGAAAACCTTCCATTATCCAAGCGAGTCCACCGCCAACACCAATTCCAAGTGCGGAAGCTAACGCCCGATCATCCATACTGCACTCATCCCACTATTCTTAAAAAGGCTTTGTTTATTTTACTCTAAAAAATCAAAACAAAATATATGAATTCATATTAAATATTATTTGATTCTTTATTCAGATTGTTATATCATATATATGAACATATATTAATATATGTAGATAAATAGTGATTATTATATATAAGGTTTTGAATTGAAACCTAAAGTGAGGGAAGGATAATGGAAGAAAAAAAGGAATTAGAGGAAGTAAATAATAAGGACTTAGATGATGAAACATTATTTGTCGTATCGCAAACATTTAAAGCGTTAGGTGATCCTACGAGAATCCGGATTCTCCATTTGCTCTTTTATAAGGAGTATTCGGTAAACGGTATTGCTGAAACGCTACATCTTAGACAATCAACAGTTTCCCATCAATTGCGGTTCTTGAAAAATTTACGGTTAGTAAAATTCCGAAGGGAAGGCACAATATTGTTTTATTCCCATGATGATGAACATACTATGAATATGCTAAAACAGGCGATCGATCACGCCTGTCATCACTAGTATTCCGTAAACCAGTAATGAGTGTTAATAATAATTCACGTCATTAATATTGTTATATGATCATATAACAATATTATAGGCATATGAAAAGGGGATTTTGCAATGGATATGGAAAACAAAAAAACAGAATGGAAAGCGTTGTATGATATCTCGAAGGAAAGTGAGATGGGTGTAGCAGAGAGGGTTAGTGAATACGGTTGATAAATTCATAGGATGTATTATTGGATACAAAAAGTTTGGATGTGGTCAATTAACGTCCTGGTTTAGTAAAGCTTACTGCGAATATATTGGAACCCGATATATCATATTTATTTAGAAAGGTGATAGAAATGAAAAATATTCAAGAGCAACAAGCACACGAAAGTCATAGCCACGATCATAGTCATGATCATGATCACGGAAAAATGCCAATTATTTCATATTTTATTGGCTTAGTGTTGGCTATAATTGGGCTTTTTTTAAGTGATGCAAATTTATTAATACAAAACATCTTATTTTCAATTGCCACAATCACAGCCGGCTACCATGTAATTATTCTCGAAGGAATTGGAGAGACAGTTGAAAATACTAAATTAAAGGGAAAATTCACTCCTAATTCTCATATTCTAATGGGATTAGCTGCAATCGGGGCTTCTCTGATAGGGAGTTTTTGGGAAGGAACCCTTTTGATACTTATTTTTTCCGGCGCTCATTTTCTTGAAGATTACGCTGAAGGAAGAAGTAAAAGAGAAATTACTAAGCTACTCGAAATGAACCCAACGACAGCTAAATTAATCCTACCTGATGGAAACACAAAAATTGTTGATGTCAGTGAATTAAAAGTTGGAGATCAACTCCAAGTGCTGAACGGTGATCAAGTTCCAATTGATGGGATTATTTTATCCGGTACTACCTCAATTGATGAATCTTCTATTAATGGAGAAAGTATACCGAAAGAGAAGTCTAAGGGTGACGAAGTTTTTGGAAGTACGATTAATGGAACAGGTACTTTTACTATGGAAGTCACTAAGGAAAACAAGGATACTGTATTCTCTAAAATTTTACAATTAGTTAGTCAAAACCAAGATAATCAAACAAAAGCTGCCAGTATCATTCAAAAATTCGAGCCTAAATATGTTAATATAGTTTTAATCGCAATACCATTAGTAATGTTACTTGCTCCTTTTCTATTTGATTGGACATGGTCGCAAAGTGTTTACAGGGGATTAGTGCTTTTAGTCGCAGCTTCACCGTGTGCTTTGGCAGCAGCTACTGTATCTGTAACATTGTCTACAACATCTAACCTAGCTAAAAAAGGCGTGCTTTCAAAAGGAAGTACTTACCTATCACAATTAGCGGATATAGATGCAATTGCCTTCGATAAAACAGGAACCCTTACGAACGGAGAACCTAAAGTAACAAATTACTATTTCACTCATTCTGTGAACGAAGAAAATATTATTGATATTATAGTCGCCCTTGAAAAGGAATCCAATCACCCACTCGCTAATGCTATTTTAGAAAAATTTGAAGTTAAAAATAAAATAGACATCGAAGTTACTAATCAAATTGGAAAAGGTCTGACAGGAGATTATAATGGAAAAAATTATCGTATTGGTAAGCCTAGTTCTTTTGAAAGTGCTTCTGAAGAGTATACCCAGTTCAATCATGATTGGGCATCAGAAGGAAAGACGGTTGTATACGTAGCAGAAAATGAAGAAGTTATTGGGATTATAGCTCTAATGGATATTCCGAATGAGCATGCTAAAGAAACAGTTAATTACTTTAAGAAACTTGGTATCCACACGACTTTAATTACTGGTGATTCGGAAATGACGGGAAAAGCTGTAGGCGAACAATTGGGAATAGACGAAGTTATCGCTAATGTAATGCCTGAAGATAAATCCAGAATTATAGAAGAACAAAAAGAAAAATTTGGAGTTACTGCCATGGTCGGAGATGGTGTGAACGATGCACCGGCCCTTGTTAATGCTGATGTTGGTATAGCTATGGGGGGCGGTACTGATGTGGCAGTAGAAGTATCTGATTTGGTTTTAATGCAGAACAATTTATCTAAATTAGTACAGTCTCATAAAATTTCCTCAAATATGGGTCGTGTTATTAGGCAAAATATTATTTTTTCAATGGCAGTTGTTGCCTTTTTAGTTGTCGTTAGTTTGTTAGGATTAACTGATATTACAATCAGTGTAATTGTTCATGAAGGAAGTACTTTAGTTGTTATACTAAGTGGACTTCGATTATTAAGATCTAAATAATGAACGAATCGATTGACATGAATGAACTTTGAAGTGTGGATTCTACAATGCTCCCATAACATTGGACACTAAAAAACAGAGCAATCTAATAAAGATGTTATGAGTAAAAACAATGCCTTGCATACCGTTTTTATCATACGGGCGGTCAAATAAGCAATTAAAGAGCATAGGAAGCATAAAATCATAAACAGTGACTTAAGGCAGCCAGTTTACATTCAAAAGTTAAATTGACTGTATTAAAAGTTTCGAAACGATTAATATCCGTATGGGGGCAAGCGTCGAGCCAAAGATAATGCCAGGACAGAGCGTCTTTTTCCGTTCTTTTAAGTGGGAAAGGTTTTACCTTCTCTAGGCCAAGACAGTCCCAGAGCTAAAAGGGCCAGTTGCTCTTTTTGGGCGTTTGTGAACGGTAATCGCAGGAAGGGGATTTTCCCAACCGCACCTGGTTTTCCATCACAATAAAGTTGGCGGCATTTGTTCTGATATTCTTGGGAATACTTACACTATGAATGGCCGTATTAAGTGATACAGGAGCTGCTATTATTGTAATACTGAATGCTCTCCGCCTTTTGAGGGTAAAAGAATAAAAGTAAGGATAACTAGGTAAAGCTGTTCAATCAAAAATTGAACAGCTTATTTTTCATCAAAATCAAAAACGTTTATTATAATACCTACACTTGTTCTGTTAAACGTACCGATTTTTTAACCTTATTGTATCAGTAATATCTTGAAACGAAGTAAGCGACTAAAATTTCTCTTTTATCATACGTTTATAAAAATACACTTTTAAGAACGGTTTGAAAATTTTTGAAATAGATCAAAATAATCTTCTGGTTAAAAAACCTGTAGATATGATTTCTCTCTTAAATTTTTGTTTGATTAGATTAGACCCTAATAAGACGCATTCAACATGTCTACACGTGAATTTAGTCTTTGAAAATGTAAGGACCATTATTATTATAAAAACCCTAGTATAAAACGATACGCTGAAGCATATCATAAATGATGCGGTTTTTTTTATCACATCACATTTTTAAATGGTATCTAATTTTTTGAAACTTTATAACCATTAGGTCTAAAGTTGAAACTAGAAAGTATTTCATTTGCCTCGTAAACTTTTAGTTCACCAGTTTTGTTTACTTTATCAAAATTAAAAATTCTGTATAAGAAAACTTCATCTTGATATATTTTAAAAAAGTTAAGTTCATTTTCTGACATGTAAAAAGGAGTTTCTTCATTACCTGTTGTAGTTTTTACCTCTATAAAAATTGGTTTTCCATTTTCGTCAATAGAAGCGATATCATAACCAGTACCATCACCTTCATCTTGAGAAGTGTGAGCAACCATTTCTGATAATCCAAGTTTTTCCGCTTTTTCAAGTTCCAAAGAAATCACAAATTGTTCACCTAGAAGTCCAAGTTCGCTGTTTTTAGTGTGGATATCTTCAAAATTAACTTTTCTACCAATGAAATTTTCACCTTTTATACGTCGCTGTTCTAGTTGATCACTGCTTAGTGGAGTACTTGGCTTACTATCTGTACCTACTATTGCAAGCGTGTATTTATACTTATCTTTGTTTTTAGTGTCATCCATACTTAATATAAGACCTTCTGGAAAAGCAATATCTCCGGTCTTTAATTGTTCTCTTTTATGAAGTGCAAGATTCCGAATTGTTTGAGTATATTTAGTGTCATTACGATTAGGTATTGGTTCCAAATCAATTCCTGTAGGTGTATATACTTCGTTGATATGTTTAATTACTTCTGCTGTTGTCAATTCACCATAAATATCCAATAATTTTCTTATTACTCTTGGCACATCTCGTTCATATAATCTATCCACTACTTTCACCCCTAAATGTTTAATTATAATAATTATAACATTGATTGGGGTTTGTAGTTAAATTTGATAATTTGTAATTAGCAAATGGTTTACATTTCTATTATTCCTATTCATGAAACTAACTGAATATTTTTTATCAAATGAAAAAATATAGAATTCTTTATAAAGATCATATATATTTTCAGTATTCTTTATCACTAATAAGAATTTTGCTTTTGTTTGTTTACAAAAGTCTCGTAATCTTTTATGATCGTGAAGATTAAATTTATTATTAGAATAAGTAGAAAAATCTGAGTCGTATGGGGGGTCTAGAAAAATAAAATCATCTGGATTGAGGCTTAAAGAATTTAAAAAAACTTCAAAGTCGTTATTATAAAGTTCTGTATATAACATTTTTTCTGATAAATTCTTTGATTTCATCATATTAATCTTAGTAGTTAGATTTTTTTTATTATAACTAATACCACCGTACGGTACGTTAAAAAACCCTTTTTTGTTATATCTAAACATTGACGAGTAACAGTATTCCCTTATGAAAAAATATAAAGATGCTAATATAGAATCATCAATATTTAAATCTTTATAGTTGTTGAACAAAAATCTAATAAAAGTATATATACCAGATTTTATACCGGATTCTATGTTATCAATTAAGTCTTCATCACTGATTCCATCATTTTTTTTTGCTATAACCACAGTTCTTTTTAGTTTATCACTTAAGCTTTTTTTAATTTTTTGAATTAGAATATTATCGTACTCTTCATTTAAATTAGCAAAAGAAACATTAGTAATTATAAGTGAATCACAAATAAAGTTTGTAATTTCTTCATTTGTATTATTATAAAATTTATTTATTAAGCTGCCCTTGTTATCAATAATTATGTTTCGTGTTTTCATCCAAATATTGTTTATTTTTTCTAAAAATGTTATGAATTTTTCATCGTTATTTTTAATTGCTTTATAATAAAGCATAAGTTCTTTTGAGCTATCGTTAATGAATGATTTGTTCTTCGGAAGTGTGTCGAAGAAAACAGCTCCTCCCCCAACAAATGGTTCAATGTAATTGTCAATAATTTTTGGTTGATATTTTTTAATTATTTTTAACTCTGCGCTTTTACCACCAGGGTATTTTATTATTGGTTTAATAGGTCTCACCTCAGTTTAATATGTTATTAACTCGATTTTATATTATATCATAAAGTAACTTTGCTAGAACATATTCTTACTTTATAAAAAGGAAAAGTTAGCATTTTTCAATTACTAACCTTTTAGAATCCATTTTTGTCTTGCTTGAGGATTTAATGGATGCATAATATCGTTAGTTTTTGGATTGATGAGCTTCTTAATTTTCCTCTTATGTTCTTTAAGTAATTCATATACTTGTCCAACCCTAGCCTGGACGTTCGGCTTTTTGGCATATGATCCCCAAGCTAGTATCACTGCATCACTATCTGAAGCAGCCTTCATAATATGAATGTCACTGTGTTTATCGTAAGCATCCTTCGAATGCTTTAAGTTTTTAGGTGTAGTGATATTTGAATAAAGATTAACGAAGTGCACTGTACCAATATCTTGTTGTGATAGTTGATTGATAATGAGTTGTGTAGTGAGATCGATATTTATAATGCCATCGTAGTTTGGATACATTGTGATGACTGTAGCAGTCTTCTTGCTATCGTCCCATGTCTTTGTTAGTAAGTAGCGGTGAGTTCTCTTTTCGTCAAATATTGCAGTAGTGACAAGTGTATTTGTGATATTTTCCATTGATTTTATCTCCTTAATATTCATTTGGTAATAACATAATGTAATAAGAAAGGTCTACGTCATCTTCTTTTATAATGTAGACCTTATTGATATCGATAGACTGTTTGACATTTGCCTTATGCGTTTTTACGTACGCTGGTCGTTCTTGTTGGTGTTTGATATATAATTGGTTATTGTGCATGTTGAACTGGAAGACATGAAAGTAATCTATAGCTTCTAGTTCCTTGAACTGTTCGTTTTCATGTTCAGAGATGAGTTGCCATATTTGATGTTGTAATGTGGTAGGTAAGTTTTGGGCAATACCACGAGTGATATATCTATTCATAAGCGTTTTCCTTTCGTTCTGATTCTTTCATCCAAGTAATGATTTCACTTAGGACTGTAATGACTATTTGTGTGATTTTTATATATTTATGCATATTATTGTCCTCCTGTTAGTAAGTATCGTTGATCCAAAAGGGGCATGATAGTGTTGTGTAGATATAAGAAGTCCATATCGTTTGTTTCATCAATATAACCAATCGCGATAAGTTGTTTCTTATAGTAGAGGATAAAGGGATATATATGTCTTTCATGAAGGGTATCAGAGTAGTAAGTATACGTATGAAGTATTTTGTTAGTGAGTGGACCAAGTCTGACATATTGATCAGGTAGTATATTGTCAGAGACTTCATCAATGGCTTCACATTCCCATTTTTCATTTTTGGGTAAACTAAATAAATCTGTAAAATAATGTTTGAGTTGTTTTTCTAGTGTCATAGTCATGACCTCCTATAATGTTTTTGATGTATACATGTAATACACCATATAGATAATATATGCTTCAAAAAAAGTTTGTTTCGTTTATGAATCCCATTGTTATTAAGAAAATATCCCAAGCACTATTTGTGAGAAAGGTTGATATGACAAGGAAATCCCGTTATCCCGCTTATTTCTCAGGAAATATAGCCATATATTTATATAATTTAGATTTGTAGGTGTAATTGTGACTTACTTTCCCTTTTTATATTATTTATTTATAAATAATAATGGGATTTCGGGATTACGCATGCGTAATCCTTCTCGTACTTGTATTTATCAAATCCCATTGTCATCCCGTTGTTTTATTATTTAGGGATGTTCTTTTGTCATATCAATATAAGCTTCACATTGAGTTGTACTTATATGTAAACTGAATTTATAAGTTAGAAAAGTGTTATTGTATGACAAAAGGACAACAAGTATAAATTTAGCTTGTTTAAGGAAAAAATAAAGGCGAAGTGCTCCTCAGCACTTCGCCTAAAATTTATTCAAGAGAACTATTTATATTTTAATTGATTTATAATTTATAGTGCAGTAATACCACCATCTATAACAAATTCTGATCCTGTAGAATAAGAAGCATCGTCAGACCCTAAGAAACATACAAGTTTAGATACTTCTTCGGGTTGCGCAACTCTTCGCATTGGAATTGTTTTTTCGAATTCTTTAACGGCTTCTTTAACATCGTCTTGTTCTAACATTGGTGTTTTTATAACACCTGGGTGTACTGAATTAACTCGAATATTGTATGGAGACAATTCTTTAGCCGCAGCTTTTGTCATACCTCTGACCGCAAATTTTGTATCTGTATAGCCAATTGCACCACCAACAAGACCATTCATTGAAGAAATATTGATGATTGACCCTTGTTTTTGACTTTTCATAATTTTTGATACAGTTTTGATGCCTAAAAATACAGATACTTGATTAATATTTACAATCTTCATATAATCTTCTAATGATATTTGGTCAATTGTTTTATTGTATGTGATTCCTGCATTATTAACCAATACATCAATTCGATTCCATTTGTTCATAACTTCTTGAATGACATGATTCCAATCTGTTTCTTTAGATACATCATGTTTGATAAATAAAACATCGTCTCCAAGAGAATTAGCTGTTTTTTGACCTAATTCATCATTAATATCAGTTATCACGACTTTTGCGCCTTCAGCTATCGCTTTTTTGGCATGAAGTTTTCCCATACCTTGTGCACCACCTGTAATAACGACGACTTTATCTTGTAATTTTCCCATTTTAAAACATCCTTCCTCTAAATTAATATTGTTCATAATTTTATTGTATACCTAACTCAATCAAGAAGCTAAAAAAGTCACTTATACTTATATATGAATATAGAGTGTTTGAGATAAAAATAAAGACGAAGTGCTGAGGCGCACTTCGTCGATAGGGGTATTATGGAAGAGTTGTTTAGTGATTTCATGATTGAGTTTTAATGTGACATAGAATTGCTTTTTACGATGTTCGTCTTTACGAATATCTATTCGGTCAATGACTGTGAGATATAACGCTTTGAGTTGTGATTTATCCATGGATTCTACGTTTTGAAATATGCGACGTAAAACAGCGGATAGTTGTTTCGTATTATATGATGTTTTCTCTTGATTTTGTTGTTGCTTCAGTTGATTAATTTGATTCGTAATGTCATTCAGTTGTGTTTCATATTTATGGATTGTTTCTTTGAGTATTGTTGTTAAGTCTGGATTATCTTCGATTGTTTTAATCAAGTTGTCTAGTTTCGCATGGATTTCATCGTATTGTTGTTGTTTATAAGCGATATCATGGTTCAATGCACCAATATCGACTTTATTCTCTTGATTGACACGTTCTAAGACTTGGTTAATGACTTTATCACTTTTGACAATTTCGAGTATTTGATCCATGACGTATTTCTCAATCACATCAGCTCTAACACTATTCGCAGAACATACTTTTGACCCCTTGTTGCGAAAGTTACTACAAGAATAATAGCGTATTCGCTTCTTGGTACCATCTTTCAATGTGTTCGTTGTGTTACTAGCTGCCATTGGTGCACCACATTGTGGGCAGTGAATAATACCTGTTAATAGGTTGGTTCCTTTTCCATGAACTTGGGGTTTTTGACTAACTTGCTTCATACGTGAATGTACTTTATCCCATAGTTCTTGACTAATGATAGGTGAATGCTTCCCGTCAGCTATTATAGGATTGTCATTAAGACCTTTACGTCGTTTCTCATTCCAGTCTTTATACTTCGCAAATTGAATTTTACCAATGTAGAAGGGATTGGAAAGGATATAAGCTATAGCTGAAGTACTGAATGGATTACCTTTCTTTGTTACATAACCTTTATGATTGAGGGCATTAGCCATTTTACGATATCCATGACCTTTAGCATATGACTCAAATATATATTTTACAATATTGGCTTCATGTTGGTTTATCATGAGTTCATGTTTATTGTCTGGAATTTTCTCATAGCCAAGTGGAATATTGCCTTGATAATAGCCTTCTTGTGCACGTCTCGTTTGGCCCATGAATACATTCTCGACAATGTTATTACGTTCGAATTCTGAGAAGCTCGCAAGTATTTGTAACATGAGCTTACCAGAAGAAGTATTGACTTCCATACGTTCAGATAAGCTGAAGAATTCGACATTTTGACGATGAAGGTCTTCAACAATTTTGAGTAAGTCTGATGTATTACGTGCGAGTCTATTCGTTTTATACACCATGACACAATCGATATGACCTTCATTCGCATCTTTTAACAAACGTTGTAGTTCTGGTCGATTCATAGATTTTCCAGAAATACCTCTATCAGCGTATACATCTACAACAATAAAGTTATTGAAATCACAATATTCTCGAATTTGATTGATTTGTCCATCGATACTATAGCCTTCAGTACTTTGGATTTCCGTTGATACACGAACATAGATACCGACACGTTTTTGTTTGAGTTGTTGCATAACTGATTCATCCTTTCTTGTTTAGCCAGTTGATGATTGTATCGTTTGATTAACGATGTTTAGTGGCTCATTTTTTAAATAGATTCCGCTTAATTCTCTATTTTTAGTAATATGAATTTCATCAATATAGGGATACAGCATGTTTAACGTGAAACTTTTCTGTATAACCTTTTGTAGCGATGTTTGTAACTGAGTATCACTTATTGAGGATATGGTTTTGCGCTTTTGAAGCACTGATTGAGACTGATTCCTGAATGTTTCTACATCAATTGTTCCTTGTGCTAAATTTTCAATAAGCTTTTCTTGAGTTAATGTGTTATTAGTATTATGCATTTTTTGTTTTTTGAGTTGTTTCTCAATAGCATGTTTGATCTTCGAATAGAGATGTTGGCCTCGAAAGAATTTTTGGCAAGATTCTAAGACTTGTTTTTCTAGGTTCTCAGCGTTTACACCTTTAAAGTCACATATGAAATGTGATGCATTCATGTTTTTAGGACAGACATAATAACGTAATGAATGATTGGTTTTTCTAATGGTCATATTGGTAAGGGTTGAACCACAACAAGGACATTTTATTTTTTGTTTCAGCTGATTCTCTGAAGGTATACAGTGAAGTTGCTTCTTATTACGGATTGCTTGAGCATTTTTATACATTGCTTTACTGATAATAGATGGGAACATTCTATCAAAAGTACCGTATTTGTTATTCACACGTCCACAGTAATTAGGGTTCGTAATAATGTTACGTACTTGATAGGGTTTTCGGTTGATTAGCTTAGTATCTTCTTCTAGGTATTGCGCAATTTTCTTATAACCATAGCCTTGTAGGTAGTAATGGAATATTGCCTTAACTGTTGGTGCTTCATCTTGATTAATTGTGAATGTACCATTGCGATAGGTATAACCAAATGGTGCATGTGTCGTGATGAGTTTGCCTTGTCTAGCTTTTTCTTTAAGACCATTTTTAACTTGTTCGCCTATATTATCAGATTCTAGTTCGGCCAAGCTGATGAAAATATTGAGTTTGAGCCGATCGAATGCTTTATCCATATCAAAATAGCCATCATGAACGCTTAAGATATGGACATGGTATTTTTGACACAATTTCATGAGTTTTAATGCATTTTTTAGATTACGATGAAGTCGATTCAGACGATAGCAACATAATACGTCACATTGTCCCTGTTGAATCAGTTCAGTAATTTGTTGATAACCATTCCGCTTATCAGTACGTCCTGATTGTTTATCGCTATAAAAGGTAATGTGTTGAATATTATGTTTTTCGGCTAATACCTTGATGGCTTGTTTCTGTGCCGGAAGTGATTGTTGTTTTGTTGTACTTTGACGTAAGTAACCCATTGCTTGTTTCATCGTGTTTCCTCCTTTCGAAGTGATAATATATATTTATGAACGAATTTATAGATGAGCCCAACACCAATCAGGTGTTGGGCGTTATTATTAGTCATCAGCGTGATTGATTTCTTCAATCACTAAATCAGCGAGTAATGTGATTAATTCGTCCATATGGTTCAACCTCCAAATATCAAATTATATTGAATTGATAACATGTTGCATTGTTATTCGTTCTAACCGTGTACTTGGGACAAAATGTTCAGTTATCTCTTTTTCATTTATGAATTCAGGGTACAAGTGATAAAATTTTAGTAGCTTCTGTTCCGTTTCAGTTAATACATATTGTTGCATATGGTAGTATCTGTCGATATAATTAACGACAATAGGTTTTTGATGATCATCGACTTCTACTGAATCAATTGTGTAATTTAATAAGTTGACGTTTATTTTCATTTTTATGCCTCCGATTAATTTAATGAGCTACAACGCACATAGCGCGTTGTAGCGATATTCATATTTAGAGTTCTAAATCGCCCTTTTCTTCCCACTCTCTACCGTCTTTAACAAATTTGTTGAGTAATTCCTTATTTGTTGTATTATTATCAAATTGCGGTGGTGTGTATGGTTCAGAATTTGAGCTTAAACCGAGAACAGGTGCAAACTCACTAGGCAATACAAGATGGTAGAACAAGATCGTTTTTGTTTTGCCTTGAGTATCTTTGACATTACGTTTGATAGCTATCCGATCGGAATCCATCTGGATATATCCTTCTGCTCTTAAACTATCTATTACATTTTTTACATCTTGGTATTGGTTTTCTTCCAACATATGTTTAAAAACATCTTTAAGCATCTTGACTTGAATGTGATCGTCTTTCAGCTCAATAAGGCCATAATTTTCAGTCATTATGGAGAGTTTTTCATTTTCCGCAAACTTACTACGATTGCGTGCCACGAACTGAACTACACTATCAATCGCCTTGGCTCCCAAACTGCGCTCACTTATGGAATCTACATGATAACTAACTAGGTACTCTCTAACTGCGACCAAATCGATAGGGGTTGCAATTACACGTTCTAATATTCGTGCTGATGTCGTTATTGTTGCATAGCGTTTGAACATTCGAATACCTACATTGTTTGTTTCATTGTTAAGCTGTGCTTTGAACCAATCGTGTTCTTTATGAAACCACTTGATTACTTCAGATTCACGATTTAGAAGGTATTCAGCTACTAACGGCATTACGTGTCCATAGTTTTTTGATGTTCCTTTTTTAATGGCGTCTGCATTGTCAGCGCTTGTTGTAAAGACATCAGAAATTTCGATGCATCTTGCTCTCAAACCATCATTTGCACTAGCATCTTTGAATATTGTGTGTTCTGCTGTACTAATCACACTAGATCCAAAGTGGTGAGGGTTTTTTACATTTCCTTCTCGATTAGCACGTAGACGACCTTGTCCCTCTGCTAGGGAATAAAGTAAGCCATTTGTATCTTTAAAGGTAGCTGCTGATAATTCATCTAAGGCAATAGGAACACCAAAGTTGTTACTTAAGTATCCTTCAATTGCATTACGGGTGCCGTTCCAACCTCTGAATAATGTTTGGTCACCTTTAGATGGATTACCTGCTATTGAAACTGCTAATGCCGCTGCAGTCGATTTACCCGTACTAGAGTTCCCCATAAATGAAAATATCGTGCCAAAATATTCGACTTCATGCTTTGTTTTTAAGAACGCAGTCACTAATGAAGAAACACCAAATATCACAGCAAGCTCCAGTAACAAGTTTCCTTTTACTTCATCAAGATACATTTGCCACCAGCCTTCAAATGTACCTTTAGGTTGTAAGTCATACTTTGTTTCACAAATGATTTCATCAGCCTGAGACTGCTCGATGTCTTTTGAAAGATATGGTTCATCTAATGAAATGACAGTACCTTCATCAGTACGTAAGACACCTACACCTGTATACAATGTAGAAATGGGCAGTGATTGACGCATTAATTGTAGTGCATTACCTAGCGATTTAATGTACTTTTCATTGATGCTGAACCCAAACATAACCAGTCTAGGTAACTTTTGTGTCGTTAGAATATCTGACGTTTCAATACGTTCAATATTTTTGCCATCCGTGATAGTCAATTTCTCAACCCCTGTAGTAGGGTCGAGAAATTTGTTTTCTATGATGATTGGACTAGATAAACGAATTATCTTATCTTCGTCATTTTTGTTTTTTGCTCGAATAAGTTCATACCATGCAGTTGAATCTAACCAGTATGGATATTGCTTGAATATGTTGTTAGTCATTAGTTGTTACCGCCTTTCCAGTTACTTTTGTGACGCATTGGATTTGGTCCTGTTTTACGATACACTAAGTTCCCGTTGCTATTCTTACCAATAATGACAAATGGAACACTTGGCGTGTTCTTTACAAAGTATGCAAACCAACGACCAACATCTTGTTGTACGTCAGTTGAACATGTAACGTTGGACGCCAAATTTAAATCGTTAAACGTAAAATCTTTACCAATTGCTAAATTAAAAGCAACACCACAAGCGCGTCTTTTTAACAAAAGAAAGCAATAACTTTTTTTGCTCATATAAAATTCCTCCTAATAATTAAAATCATCAAATTTGATGTAATTACATACTAATCCCTCACAAGTAGGCTTAGTTTCAAATTTTCCAGGGGAATTTTAGGACACTGATATAAAGGGATTTAAAAGAAAAAATACCTATCGAATACATGTATTCGATAGGCAATTAATTTATTAAAAATAAATATTTCTATGCTTTTTACTGTTTTTAAAACGTGATTCATAAAATTTACTAATAAGTTGAGTCATTAATGTATCACGAAAATCGTTAGGATTAGAGGTCAAACCATATCTATTATAAAATGTGCTTATGTCATAGTCAGCAAGTGTTGAAAGTAGTTCACTTTCAATAGTTGAAGTTAGCTTGCGATTCATTTGAATGGTTTCAGCAATTACCGATTTTAGATTTGAATTTCTAGCATAGCCATTAATTAAATTTTCTATATGTTGTGATTTTTGATCGTGTTTTTCAATCCAACTTTTTAAGTCCTGTTTAAGATTACTTATTATATGTAAAGATACTAGTATGTCTTGCTCTGTTGCTTTTTGCATTATGGTACTCACAGTTTGAACTAGTTCGTCTAATAAATCTGAAATAGCAGTAAATAGGGTAAAATGAAATGTATCTTCAATAGTTGTCTTATAATAGAGTTCATTATAACTGATTAGATTTTCCTCCTCCATGAATTCATCAATTTTTTCTTTTGACTGTATAATGTCATCAACAGTTATTGTTTTTCTGCGCAAGCTTTCATTTGCAATGCTGCGAATAAATTTAAAGTAAGGGTCATTTTTATCGTATAAATAAAGTGAAACACCAATAGCAGCTTGTCTGAATTGATCGATATTGTCAGATTGTTCTAAAGAACCATTTTTATGAGTTGACGGTTTAATACTATTTGCAATCTCAAAATATTGGGAGTCGCTTTTTCGTTGTTTAATTAAGTTTTTATTAATTAATTTTATAAAATAGTTTGACTTATTTTGACTTAATATGCCTTTTTCCAGATAGGAGTCCTGCTTTTCTTTATATACAAGATATTTAGTTAAGAAATCACTTATTAAAATGTCATTATATGATTCTGCAGTTAAGTCTTGATGGTTCTTTATAATTTCATTTTTAAGTTTGTTGAATTCTGAAGATGAATTTAATTTATCTTTGTTTTTATTCATTTTAATTTGAATATCCCATTTTTTAAGATTTATCTCACCCATTATTTGTCTTCTTACATTTTCAGCAGTTTGTTTAGCAAATTCTGTTTTGTCTGAAATGGCAAGTAAGAATTCATCAAAGTATGATTCTATTGTTTTTAAATCTAAGGATAGGAGAACGGAAGAGCCTTCTTCAACGATTTCTTGTGATATATCATCAATATCGATTTTACTTTGACTATCTATAAAAAATGATAATTTATCATTTTTAAAAATTTCTGATTGATATATATTTGGGACATTGTCAGTAAAGATACCGTTTAAATTTGATTTCACTGTATGTTGTTCAATAATTTGATCTGGTTGATTTACGAAGTAACTAATATAAACTGTTTCATTAGGTAATGATCTTCCTTTAATTAAGTTATTTTTATCAAATATGATGCTTTCTGGCTCAAACTCATTGCTGATTTTATGTATAAAATAGTTGAATTTCTGAAACCATAATTCTATTTTCCATTTGTTCTTTATCATACTAATCATCCATTTCTATAAAATTTTAATGTTTTTGGGTGAATTTAGAATGGTATAACTACTATAAGATGGTAAGTGCTGTTTTAATATGCTTAGCCTTTTTTTGCAGTTTTTCCAAATCAGACTCTATGTCTTTTATAGCTTCCTCAATATCATTAATCATTGGTTTATTAGCTTTAAAAAAAGCATTTCCATAATCATCTTTCTCGGGATGGCTATTTAATCGGTATGGAGTTATGTTATGAGTATATTCATCTCTATACTTTACGGTACGAATAGGACTGTTTTTATTAAGTATATTCCCTAATTTGTTAAAAGTTTCATTGTCAGAAGACTTTAATTTAGCTACTAGTTCTCTTTTAAAACCTAATTCTAATTTAACTTCATAAGAATGGGTTAATTCTCTTACTAATGTATACATTAAATCGTGTAAAGTATGTAAAAAATGAAGGGCTATGTTGTGATAATAAAATACCCAAGTCATTATATTTTTAATCTTATTAATGGTTTTCATGCTTATTAAGCCAGAATCAGCAAAGTATATGTCAGGATTTTCTTTGGTGATTTCCATACTTACATTTTTGACGAATATGTATTATAACGGTAAAGCTGAAGAGCATAAAAGAATTTCAAACACCCTACTATTTTTGTTTGATAGCACTAAATATTCATAGGAATTAAGTGAGGACTTTGTAAAGAATAGCATACAGATAGATATCTTTAACTTTAGTAATGAGTCATCTTTAGTAACAAATGATAAAGCTAAAGCACATTATATAGGGAAAAACAAAAATTTTATATATTTAAAAAATGTTTGTGGGATAGCTAAGAATGTAATTGTTGAATACTGTCAAAATGTTATTTGAAATGTTTATAGAGAAAAAATACTGGAAATATCATGATCACTGGTTAGGATATTGTACAAATGAATTGATACAAATTGACCCACAAGAGAAATATTATAAATTTGGCATTCAGACCGTATCCAGTTATTTAGATTATATGCAACAAAGGGAAACGTCATTCCCAATATTTTTAGAAATGTTAATGGCGACTTATTACTTAGTAGAAAAAGCAAAAAAGACAGGCTATGCTGAACTTATTGAAACTTATGTAAATGAAGAAAAACTCATTCCAGCCTTGCCTATTCACCTATCGCCTTTATCTACGCACTCAACCTTTAAAATCTACAATTTCTTTATGCTTATTCATTCACTATCCCTCCACACTCTTCTTATCGTTCTTTTAATTCACACACCCCTTTTCCCTCGCCACTCGGTCATGGCAGTTTGTAATTTTTGTTCAATTAAGTCGATATGTGTACTGATCAAATTCCGTTGTTCATTCAAGAATTTTAGGTGTGCGCGTAACACGCTTGGGACATCTATTTGGTTTTGATAAAGCATATCTGTGTTTTTTCGGATTTCTTTTAATGGCATATTCAAATTGCTTAGGCACTGGATAAATTTAATCATTTCGATATCGTCGTCTGTGTATAAACGCTTGTTATTGCTATCTCTGTCGATGTGTTTCAAGATATTCTTTTTCTCGTAATAACGCAGTTTGCTTTTAGGTATATTGCAATAATCTGAGACATATTCAATGTAATATTGTTTCATGTAAGCATATCCTTTCTCTTAAACCAAGGTTTAACTGATATTGTACTCTATATAAACATGAATGAGGAGGAAATACAATGAAAAAAGCTTTAATTGTTGTAACAAACATTGCGAAATACGATAATTTAGACAGACCTACGGGTGCGTGGTTCTCAGAGGTTACACACTTTGCGAAAGATTTCTATGACGCAGGTTATGATGTTGATTTCGTAAGTCCGAACGGTGGATATGTGCCTCTTGATCCTATCAGTCTTAACCCTGAAATGATGGGAGCTGAGGACTGGGAATACTACACGGATCATGATTATATGAATAAATTTGGACAAACATTATCTCCAAAAGAGGTTAATCCTAGCGACTATCAAGCCATTTACTTTGCAGGTGGACATGGTGCGATTTGGGATTTTAGAAATAACAAAGAACTTAACGACATTGCGTTAAGTATTTACAATAACCAAGGCATTCTCTCTTCTGTATGTCATGGTGCGGCTGGTCTACTCGATATTAAAGAAAATGGCGATTACCTGGTTCGTCATAAAGACGTGACTGGTTTTACAAATAGTGAAGAACAAGCAAATGGTACAACTGAATACATGCCATATTTATTAGAAGACGAATTTATTAGTAACGGTGCACATTTTAAAAAAGAGGATGACTGGAGCAATTTCGCAGTCGTAGATGGTCGCATTGTGACTGGTCAAAATCCTCAATCAGGACATGCTGTTGCTGAACATGCTTTAAAAATCTTAGCTAATCAATAATTTCATAAAGGAGCGATACACATGAAATCATTAATTATTGGCGCTAATGGTGGCGTCGGTCAACATCTCGTACGCAAACTCAAAGCACGAAACGTTGACTTTACTGCCGGTGTTAGAAAAGAAGAACAAGTTGAAGTTTTAAAAGCAGATGGTATTGATGCAACTTACATTGATGTTGCAAAACAATCTATTGATGAATTAATAGAATTATTTAAACCGTATGATCAAATCCTTTTTTCCGTCGGTTCTGTTGGAAGCACAGGTGACGATCAAACAATCATAGTAGATTTAGACGGTGCAGTGAAAGCAATTAAAGCAAGTGAACACGTCGGTCGTCAACACTTTGTTATGGTATCAACGTACGACTCACGTCGAGAAGCGTTTGATGCGTCAGGCGACTTGAAACCATATACCATTGCAAAACATTATGCGGATGACTACTTAAGACATTCAAATTTAAAATATACCATCGTGCATCCAGGCGCATTAACTAACGATCATGAAACGCAACAATTCAATATGAGTGCGCAATTTGAAAATGTACAAAATCCGTCTATTACAAGAGAAGATGTAGCAGAAGTGCTTGTTTCTGTGTTAACTGATGAAGCATTAAAAGGTCACGAATTCCAAATCATCAATGGTGATTTGTCATTATCAGACGCTACGACTAAATATCTGGAGGAATAATAAATGAATAATCAACAAGTTGTACTTGCAAAACGACCACAAAGTATCCCTCAAGACGATGTATTTAGATTTGAAACAATAGAAACTCGAGAACCACATGCAGGTGAGGTTCAAGTAGAATCCATTTATGTATCTGTAGATCCTTACATGAGAGGCAGAATGAATGATACAAAAAGTTATGTTCAACCTTTCCAAGTGAATGAGCCATTACAAGGTCATATTGTTGGAAAAGTCACACAATCGAACGATGAACGTCTATCTGTCGGCGATTATGTCACAGGCATATTACCATGGAAAAAGATAAATACAGTGAATGGAGACGATGTGACCCCTGTGCCATCAAAAGATGTACCATTACATTTATATTTGAGTGTTTTAGGCATGCCGGGAATGACGGCCTATACAGGATTGCTTCAAATTGGTCAACCACAATCTGGCGAGACGGTTGTCGTGTCAGCTGCATCAGGTGCAGTAGGCTCTGTCGTAGGACAAATTGCTAAGATTAAAGGCGCAAAAGTTGTCGGTATTGCTGGTGGTAAGCAGAAAACAACATATTTAACAGATGAATTAGGATTTGATGCGGCCATTGACTATAAACAAGATGATTTCGCACAACAACTCGAAGCGGCTGTACCAGATGGTATTGATGTGTATTTTGAAAATGTAGGCGGCGCAATTTCTGATGAAGTGTTTAAACACTTAAATCGATTTGCACGCGTTCCGGTATGTGGTGCAATTTCAGCATATAATAATGAAAAAGACGATGTTGGACCACGTATCCAAGGAACGTTGATTAAAAATCAAGCATTGATGCAAGGTTTTGTAGTAGCACAATTCGCTGATCATTTTAAAGAAGCAAGCGAACAACTCGCACAATGGGTGTCTGAAGGTAAAATTAAATTTGAAGTGACGATAGATGAAGGTTTTGATAATTTACCTTCTGCATTTAGAAAGTTATTCACAGGAGAGAATTTTGGTAAACAAGTTGTCAAAGTCGCTGAAGAATAGCAGAAGACTATGAAAAATATCATCGTAAGACTCATATTTAGTTTACTGTTTTATAAAAGTGGTGTTGCACACTTTAAAAATAAAGATATGTTTTTAAAAATCGTGCCGTCCTATTTACCTTTCAAACACGCAATAGTTAAGTATTCGGGCATATTAGAATTTATAATTGCTTTTTATGTACTCGGTGCTAAAAATAGATCACGCGTAAGAAAAGTAGTACAAGGATTCCTTTGGCTCGTATTTCCTGCAAATATTTACGCTGCACGTAAGAACATCTCTTATAAAGATGAAAGAGATGAAACAGATAGTGTTAAGCAGCATGTCATTCGTTTACCATTACAATTTGTCATGGTCGCACTTGCGAAACTATTATAAGACTTATCATAGCCACGCCTGGAACATTACTTTTGTTCCAGGCGATTTTTTAATATTTACACTTAAAATCGACGTATATCAAATGATTCTCTTGACAACGCTTATGTGCTCTTTGTTTAAATAAGCTCATATCAGACATTTACTTTTCAATTTTTCTATAGTGATAAGCTTCTAAATTAAGAAAAGCATAAGTTAATTTGCTTGTATGAGTGTAAGAAGAAATAAAAAATGTATTTTATCATGTGATGCTATCGCAACATTGTAACATTAATGTAATAACGTGACCTGTAAGACAAATATGAGGGGAGGGTTTTTATGAAAAAAGTTTCTAACTTTATTTTAGCTAGTAGTTTAGTTTTGGGCTTTTTCGTAACGCCCGAATTATTTAATATCACTCAAGCACATGCGCAAGAATCTGTGAAACCTTATTATAGTTACAGTGGTTATACAGCAAATCAAAGTAATTTTATTCTAGATAAGAATTTTAAAACATCTCAAAAAGCTGATAACTTCAAGATTAATAATCACAAGATTACTAAAAATGCATTAGCTAAAAATTATAAAGATTTACACGATCCAACATATTACGGGGTTTCTAATCATAAAACGAATGGTGTTTTCTTTTTATTAGACGGTAAGTCAGTGAGCAAAAATAATTATTGAATCATTACGGTGAAGCAAAGTATACATCTACATCAGCCTGAGCCAAAGAATATATGTATAAAATTGGAAATGATGACTTTTAAAATATAAAGTTGTAGTAGATACATTGTAAAAATAAACTTAAATTGCTCAAATACTTTTCAATAATATCAAGATATATATTAAATCGAAAGTGATTATATAGTACCAAAGCAAATATGGTACTAATTCCAGATTATACAGGAAAAGATAAAGAATTTTTTATACTAGTGAGATCATTAAAGCAAGTAAGATTATTCCTTTTTTAGTCAAATTCTTGTGGTTTGATAAATTTATTGATTAATTATTATAAATAAAGATTGAAAAGCTTTAAGAAGGGTATAATTTTAAATAAGAGACTTGGAGCTCTTGTCAATTAAGATAATGAGCAAGTGAGCTCGTTAAGTTAAAGATGAGCTGAGGTAAAGTTTACCTGCTCATCTTTTTCTATTTGGAGGCTAAATATATGAAAAAAATATTATTAACAGGCGCTTCGGGATATATCGGTAGTCACTTAATGAATAAATTAAAAGATAACTATGAAATTATAGCTATTTCTAGAAATATAGAAAATAAATCAAATGAACACAATGTTACTTGGAAGGCAGCTGACTTGTTTGATTTAAATGAAATCACTGAGGTAATGGAGGATATTGATATCGCTATATATCTTGTCCATTCTATGATGCCTTCAGCTAAGTTGACGCAGGCGAGCTTTGAAGATATGGATGCATTATTAGCTGATAATTTTGCTAAAGCCGCAAGTTATAACAAAGTTCAGCATATTGTATTTATGAGTGGTTTGATACCTAATACAAGTGAATTATCACCACATTTAAGAAGCCGTTTAGAGTGCGAACAGATTTTAGGATCATATGGTGTACCAGTAAGTACTTTAAGAGCGGGTTTGATTATAGGCTCTAAAGGAAGTTCTTACCCTATATTAAAAAAATTAGTGGATAGATTACCTGGCCTGTTACTGCCAAAATGGGCTTATAATACAACATTGCCAGTTGCAATAGACGACGTGATTGACGGTTTATATAAAATTGTAGAGCGTAATCCAAATGAGAACGAATCGATAGATATTGGTGGACCTAGTCATATGACTTATAAAGATCTATTCAAGCAAACTGCAGAGGTACTAGATAAACGATTACCTACGATAGATTTGCCTATTATTCCCATTTGGCTAAGTAAATATTGGGTGAAACTTATTTCAGGTGTTCCAAAAGAAATGGTCTATCCGTTAATGGATAGCTTAATTCATGATATGATTAGAAATGATGAAAATATTGTGAAGGACATTTCTATAGGCAAGATTGATTATAAGGAAAGTGTGCGTAATGCCTTGGAAGAAGAAACTAAGACACAAAAGAAAGGGAAGTCATCACGTAAGGGCGATATTAAAGATGTTAGAGCAATATCAAGGGTAGTCTTACCTAAAGATGTAAATATGATTCAATTGGCAGAATCATATGCAAATTTTTTAAATAGAATTACATTAAATGTCGTTAATAGTGATTTTAACGAAGATAACTTTACGATTAGTGTGCCGTGTTTAAATAAGGACTTATTATTATTAAGTAAAGATTTTAAAGCTTCTAATAACGAGAGAATTTTATATCGAATTGTTGGTGGAGATTTCGCTTTAGATTCAGATGGTGGTAATGCGAGATTAGAGTTTAGAAGATTACCTAATAGTGACGCATGTATCATAGCGTTACAAGAATATGAACCGACGTTACCTTGGTGGGTATATAAGTATACCCAAGCAAAAGTTCATAAAAGTGTAATGAATCTTTTTAAATTCAAGATTAATAGCCAAAAAACTAATAAAGGAGAATACTTTAATATGAAGAAGTTTATTTTGCCAATTGTTATTACAGGTGCAATTGTTTTGAAAGTATATGGATTGAAAAAGTATTTAGCTAGAAAAAATAACATGTCTAATGCCGAACTATAGCTATTAGATATAATAGCTAGTTACTTTTACAAAAAAAGAGGGGATCAACTATGAAAGCAAACGGGATAATTAAAACAATTATAAAAGTTATAACACCAATTACAGGTGGTAAATTTATAGGGAAATTTGCAGTGAAAAACGCGAGAAAAGATTATAAAAATAATGTTAAACCACCTTTTTCACCACCCGGCTATGTCTTTCCAATTGTGTGGCCAATACTTTATACAACGATGGGCGTAGCTTATGCATTAGTGACTAATAAATCTACTAGTAAGGCTTTGAAAGGTGCTTATTACTCACAATTAAGCCTGAATTATCTATGGTCGATATTATACTTCAAATATAAATTACGCTTTAGTGCGTTGATAGAGAGTGTTGTATTACTGGGCGCAGTAGTTACAACAACTGTAAAATTTTTCAATGTAAAAAAAGTTGCTGGCATTTTACTAGTTCCATATATGCTTTGGAGCGCTTTTGCTACTTATTTAACAGCTGGTAATTGGTATTTAAATAAAGATAACCCAAGCTATACAGCGAAATCTGAGCATTAAATTGATAAAAAAGATTATATATATTGCGCTATATTGGTTTATAGTTCAAATGATTATTGCTCAACTTGGTACTCGTATTAGTTATAAGTTCTTAGAAAAAGATAATAAGTATTTTCGAAGTTGGAATATTGAACAAGAGGGTCAATTATGGCAACAATTAGTTAAAGTGCAATATTGGAAAGATTATTTGCCAGACGGTCAAAATCTTAACCCTAATATCAGTAGTAAAGCGACTTTCGATTTATCTAAAAATATGAATGATATACAGCGATTTATATTAGAAACTAGACGTGCAGAGGTGGTTCATCTGCTATCCATATTTCCTGTTATTGCGTTTTTTAAAGCGTCAAAAAGCGTTAAAATAATTAATTTTATATATGTCATTATAGCTAATGTGCCTTGTATGATTGTTCAGCGCTATAATCGCCCTAAGTTAATACGTATTTATAATAAATTACAAAAAAGAAAAGGTGATTAAATGGGAAATAAGAAAGTGGTTGTCATAGGAGGTGGCTTGGGAGGGATTGCCAGTGCAATTTGTATGGCTCAAGCAGGCTATCAAGTGGATTTATATGAACAAAATAAGCATATCGGTGGAAAGGTAAATAGGTTAGACATAGATGACTATGGATTTGATCTCGGTCCATCAATTTTAACCATGCCTAAAGTATTTCAACGCCTATTTCAACGATGTGATGAAAGGCTAGAAGATTATGTTAGCATTCGTAAGTTAAGTTTACAGATTAGAAACGTTTATCCAGATGGTCAAATTTTAGATTTATATGAATCCATGGAAGATATGTTAACAAATAATGAATCGTTAACAAATAAGGATATAGAGCAACTTTCTTCGTTTTTTAGTTACGCACAAAAGATACATCAAGTTGCTGAAAAAAGCTACTTTGATAAGGGGTTAGATACGATGTATGCAATCATTCGTTATCATGGTCCATTTTCAGCTTTAAAACAATTCGACTATTTTCATACAATGCAACAAGCCATTAATAAAAGGGTAGATAACCCATATTTAAGAGAAATGCTAGGTTATTTCATAAAATATGTCGGCTCCTCATCTTATGATGCTCCGGCTGTATTGAGTTTATTACCTCAAATGCAACATGAGGAAGGTTTGTGGTACGTAGATGGTGGCATTCATAAGTTAGCGGAAGCGATGGAACAATTAGCGAGAAAATTAGGTGTGGGCATACATTTTAACACCCCTGTAAAACGTATCAATTATAATAGTCAAAATAAGGTGACAGGGATAACAATAGAAAGTAATAAGGAAATATATGCAGATTACATTATATCTAATATGGAAGTAATCCCTGTTTATAAGTATTTATTGAATTTTGATGCAAACCAAATAAACAAATTGGAACGTAAATTTGAGCCAGCTAGTTCAGGTTATGTCATGCATCTTGGTGTGGACAAAAGTTATCCAGAGCTTCAACATCATAACTTTTTCTTTTCAAGTAATTCTAAAGTTAATTATGATCAAGTTTTTCACCAGTATGTTTTGCCTGAAGATCCGACTATTTATGTAGTGAATACAAATAAAACAGATAAGACACAGGCGCCAGAGGGACACGAGAATATAAAAATATTGCCACACATACCGTACATTCAGAGTAAGTCATTTAGTGAAGCAGAATATCTGCAATTCCAAGAACGTATATTGGATAAATTAGAGTCCATGGGCTTGAAAGATTTGAGAAAGCACATTGTATATGAAGACGTATGGACACCACATGATATAGAAAATACATACAATTCTAATAAAGGAGCTATATATGGTGTAGTATCCAATAAGAAGAAAAATAAAGGTTTTAAATTTCCTAAAAAAAGTCAGTACTTCAAAAATTTGTACTTTGTAGGTGGTTCTGTAAATCCTGGCGCTGGAATGCCTATGGTTACTTTGAGTGGTATGCAAGTAGCAGAAGCTATTATTAATGGAGAAAGTAGTTGAGGCTGAATGATACTTTATATAATAGCAATAGTATTGACGATACTATCACTAATAAGTGGAATGTGTATGTATGCGCGTCGAGCGATTATAAATAACTCCGGAAAAGGAAGAGGTCAGACAGCCGTCAGTATTATTGTACCTGCTAGAAATGAAGCGGAGAACTTACCTAAATTACTTAACAGTATAAGTAAAGAGCAAGAAATAGAAGTAATTGTTATGGATGATGGTTCAACTGATGAGACACAAGTTGTCGCTAGATATTATGGTGCGAGCGTATATACTGTTGAAAATGATACTACATGGCAAGGTAAGTCACATGCTTGTTGGCAAGGTAACAAATATGCAACGCATGATTTATTAATGTTTGTTGATGCTGATGTTCAGTTTGCTTGTGATGATAGTATTCAAAATATAGCCAATCAATATGATTTACAAGGTGGTAAAGGTTTGTTGTCAATACAACCTTATCACAAGATAAAAAAGCTCTATGAAAATATATCGGCGATTTTTAATTTAATGACAATCGTAGGTATGAATCAATTTTCAATCACGAAATCAGCAAATAATGAGCAAGGCGCGTTTGGACCAGTCCTTGTGACAAATAAGCAAGATTATAAATTGACACAAGGACATTTGAAAGCTAAAAATCAAATCATTGAAGGCTTTGCAATAAATAAAGCATATAATCAGCAAGGTTTGCCAGTTAGTTTGCATGAAGGCCAAGGCGTAGTGAATTTTAGAATGTATTCTCAAGGATATAAAGCGCTACTAGAGGGTTGGAGTAAACACTTTGCACTTGGCTCTCAAGTAACTAAAAAGTCTACGCTTACGTTTGTATTTTTATGGCTATTTGGTTCACTTACAACAGTTTTAGCGATAATTTTTTCAATTAATTTAGGCTCGTTATATATATTATTAGCTATTACTCTATATTTTATATATGCGATACAATTTCATATATTTATTCGAAGAACAGGAAATTTTAATATCGTTGCGAGTTTGTGTCATCCACTGCTCTTCATATGCTTTGTCGTGATATTTTTTAAATCATGGTTAGATATCAATGTATTCAAACGTATATATTGGAAAGGCCGTAGAATAGATTTATAGCTTAGTTTTTTATACAAATGTCAAGAAGTTCTAGGCTTACTGAGGAGGCCAATAAATGAATCAATTAGAGAGAGATTATAACCATTGTCACAATATAATGAAAGAACATTCAAAAACGTTCTCATATGCCTTTGATTTTTTGGATTTAAAAAGGAAAAAAGCAATTTGGGCTATTTATGCAGTTTGCAGAATTATAGATGACAGTATTGATAAATACAAAGACCTTGAGCAATTAAACGGCATAGCTAGAGATTTAGATGTGATTTATAGCGATTGTGATTATATTCAAGCGTATCAAAGTGATGCAGCTATTATGAATGCTTTAAGTAATACATTGAATACATATTCAATACCTAAAAAACCTTTTGAATCTTTAATTCAATATGTGAAGGAAGATTTAGTTTTAAAAGAAATGAAAACTGATTCAGATTTATATGAGTATTGCTATGGTGTGGCAGGTACTGTCGGTGAATTGTTAACTCCTATATTAACTTCATCAAATGAAAATAATTTCGAGCAAGCTGAAGAAGCTGCGATTGCTTTAGGCAAGGCAATGCAAATAACTAATATTTTAAGAGATGTCGGCGAAGATTTTCAAAATGGAAGAATTTATCTAAGTGTAGAAAAATTAGCTCAATATCGAGTTAATCTACATTCTATATATTATGAAGGAGTTACGCCAAATTATATAGAACTGTGGGAAAGTTACGCTACAGAGTCAGTTAGGTTATATGATATTGCATTAAACGGTATTAATTATTTTGACGAAGAGGTACGTTACATTATCGAATTAGCTGCGATAGCTTATCATGAAATACTTGTGGAAGTAAGGAAGGCAAACTATACGTTGCATAAGAAAGTATATGTAAGCAAATTGAAAAAAATGAAAATTTATCGTGAACTTAGTGCGAAATATAATAGGAGTGAAACATTATGAAGATTGCAGTTATAGGCGGCGGTGTTTCAGGTTTAGCTGCAGCTTCAAGATTAGCAGCAAACGGTCACCAAGTAGATTTATATGAAAAGAACCAACAAATAGGTGGCAGAATGAATCAGATCAAGCAAGATGGATTTACATTTGATATGGGACCAAGCATCGTAATGATGCCTGAGATTTATCGAGACGTTTTTAATTACGCTCAAAAAAATATGAATGATTACTTGGAAATTAAACAATTATCACATATATATGATGTTTATTTTAGTGAAACAGATCAAATTCGCGTTCCTACAGATCTTGCTCAATTAAGAAATATGCTTGAAGGTATTGAACCTAACTCTACATATGGTTTTATGTCCTTTTTAACAGATATATACGAAAGATACGAAATAGCACGAAAATATTTTCTAGAACGTACGTTTAGAAAACCTACGGATTTTTATAATCCTTTTACTATATATCAGGGTATGAAACTCAAAACATTTGATAAAGCAGATAATTTAATTGAAAAATATGTTGATAATGAAAAAATCCAAAAGATTTTAGCGTTTCAAACATTATATATAGGTATCGACCCTAAACGAAGCCCGTCATTGTATTCAATTATACCCATGATAGAGTTAATGTTTGGTGTTCACTTTATAAAAGGTGGTATGTATAGCTTTGTCAGAGCGCTTCAAACGCTAAATGAAGAATTAGGTACTCAAATTTATACCAACGCAAACGTTGAAGAAATTATCATTGATAGTAGGTATAAGCGTGCGGAGGGACTAAAAGTAAACGGACATATAGAAAAGTATGACAAAATAATTTGTACTGCTGATTTTCCATATGCTACTTCATCTTTAATTAAAAATGAACATCATCCTAAGAAGTATACGACACAGAAAATTGATAACATGGACTATTCTTGCTCAGCCTTTTTAATGTACATAGGGGTTGATAAAGATTTATCTGAAGATATCTTGTTACATAATGTTATATTTTCAAAGGATTTTGATAATAATATCAATGAAATATTTTCCGGGGAAATATCCCAAGATCCATCAATATATGTATACGCTCCTAGTGTGGAAGATCAGTCGTTAGCGCCAGAAGGTCAAACAGGTATTTATGTGCTGATGCCCGTTTCAGAATTGAAAACAGGTGATACGGATTGGTCTGATGAGTCAACAATCATACAAGTGAAAGATATTATTTACAATAAGCTTTCTACGATTAAAGCGTTAAAAGATTTGAAAAAGCAAGTTGTGACAGAAATTATTTATACGCCTAAGGATTTTGAAGGAGATTATAATGCTAAATTTGGAGCAGCCTTTGGTTTAATGCCTACTTTAGCGCAAAGTAACTATTACAGACCGCCGAATGTGAGCAGAGATTACAAAAATTTGTATTTTGCTGGAGCTAGTGTTCATCCAGGGGCAGGAGTGCCAATTGTACTGACGAGTGCTAAAATTACAGTTGATGCTATGTTAGAAGATATTAATAATGGTATATAAAAACGGGAGTGGGACAGAAATCAAATTTTCTAATATAGATTTCGTAGTCCCACCCCGGCAAGGGTGACTAGGATTGAAAAAAGCTTGATATAATCGCATTTTCAATTCAGTCACCTACTGCCAAATTGAAAACGAGCCTGAGACATCTATTTATGTCCTAGGCTCGCCTTTTTAACTAATCGAACGTAATGGTTTGTGGTGCGTCTAATTTTTTATCGTTCATAATTTTTATGGATTTTGGTATTACTTTAATTACACACAAGTTTGGATCATCCTTAGAGTCAAAAAAGGACTTATCTTGTTTGTTCCAAATCCAATCAATAGTCTCTTGATCTTTCAGTATTTCAACATTAGCATCAATTTCTAGAAAACTACGATTATTCGTTTCATCGTAACCTATAAGTACGTGAGCTTTGGGATTATCTTTAAATTCAGCAATTTTTTTAGACTCAATGCTTGTCTTAGTATAAAGTGTGTGTCCATCATTATAAAATACCATGTATCTACTATTAGGTGTATTGTTATGTGCAGTAGATAGGACACCTATTTTTGATGTATTTAATATATTTTCAATTTCATTTTGTAATTGTTTGTTATTCATAATTTAATCACCTCTGATAATAATATACCCTGAAGTTGCCTATAATATGTAAGGTATTAAAATTTATTTTATTTTTTAGTGAATTATACAAAAGTTAAAACGGGTATATGATTGAAAACACAATCTTAAGTTAAAGGACAATTATAAAGTGAATTTGTATGAAACAAGCTGGGAGGCAATAAAATGCATTTAGGAGTCATACTTAACAGAGTTTTTAGAACGAAAGATAATCCACTTTTTCAATATATAGTGAAGCATCAAAATGAGATAAATAAATTGTATTTTATCTTACCTTTAGAAGATTTAACTGACGCATCAGAAGTAAAACGTAACTATTACTATAAAGTTGTAAAAGGATTTGTAAATGCTTTAGATAAGCATGATATACAACCTTATATTGTCACATACGAAAAGCTAGGTGAATTAGCAGAAACATTGGCGTTATCTCACGTATTAGTAGCAAAAGATATTATGAGTTATCACAAAGAAATATATGACTATCCTCATGTAAAAAAGGCTTTTGAAAATCACCAAGTTACAGTAATTGGACAGCGCGTGAATCATTATTTTGTGCCAACAAAGACTTTTAATAAACAGCAACAGCCTTATAAAGTATTTACTAGTTTTTATAAAGCAAATCGTCAGGACTTAGTACACACCCCTAAAAAAAGTTATCAATTTAAGCAGTTGTCTCAAATTGCGGAAAAGGGTTCAAATCAAAGTGACTTAAAATTTGAAAATAATAAAGATATAGAAAAGTTAGCGCGTAAAGCTTGGGATGATTTTTTAAATGGTGACATAGCTCATTATGATAAATTGACTGACGATGTGTCGCAGGATTTTGTTAGTGGATTAGGTAAATATTTAGCATATGGACTACTCGATATTCGTGAAATTATAAATGATTTACTTGAAGATTATGAGAGCGATGAAAAAAATTTTGAAGCTTTTATAAGAGAGGTTCTATTCCGTGAATTTTATTATGTGTTAATGACACAGTATTCAGAAACGGCAACTAAATCCTTTTCTGAAAAATATCGAAACATGCAATGGTCGTATAATAAAACACATTTTGAAGTATGGAAAAAAGGTCAAACTGGTTACCCAATCGTTGATGCTGCAATGAAGAAGCTGAATCGTACAGGATATATGCATAATCGCTTACGAATGGTCGTATCACAATTTTTAACGAAAAATTTATTTATTGATTGGACTTGGGGGGAGGAGTACTTTAGACAGTATTTGATAGATTATGATAATGCATCTAATGTACATGGATGGCAGTGGTCAGCATCAACTGGAACAGATGCAGTGCCTTATTTCAGAATGTTTAATCCTATACGTCAAAGTGAGCGTTTTGATGCGCAAGGGTATTTTATTAAAACACAGCTAGAAATATTTAATGATGTGAGCAGTAAATACATTCATGATCCAACTAAATATAAAGACAAGTTACAAGAAATTTATCATATTGAAATTGGAAAAGATTATCCACAGACTATCGTGAATCATAAAAATAGTAGAGATTATGTTATGGATAAATTTAAGCAATTTTGACATATCATCCAATAAAAAGGAGTGATTCATTTGTTGAAAAATGAAATACATCGTATTTATTTAGACAAAAATAATAATGAGGTAACTATTAATAGATTTAATGTGACATATCACTATACTATATTAGAACAAATTAATGATTTGCCACAATATGGTTATGCAGTTTTAAACCATTTATATGCTAATCCTGGTTTAGAGGCAGACTTCGAGCGTGTGTTCTTAAATAGAGATAAACATCTAGAGAATACTGAAGGGTTTGAAAATCTATTATTTCTAAAGCCACATAGTACACATGAACATCATGTTATCATTACGTTTTGGCAAGACGAAGCAGCTTACAAACATTGGCAAGAGTCTCAGGAATATAAAGCATCCCATAAAAATAGAGGAACCAAGCAAGGTGCTGATAAATCTATTGTAAACAGAAACCTATCATTTAATATTAGTTTAGAATTTAAATAACATAATTTTTGAATTAAATGATATTTCTGCAAACATATAGGCGAGTTATTTAAATACTAACTTGCCTATTTTTTAAGCGATATAAAAATTTTAGCAAAATCACTGATAAGCAGAGACATATCACAAATAAAACTAAAAAATAGGTTGTATGTAACTCACTTTGAAATTGATTGAATATATAGTATCTTTAATAAAATGCAGCTATTGTGGCGTAGAATTTGAGAATCAAAAAAGGATTAATATAGTTTGAAGAGACTGAGCATAAATACTAGAAAAATGGCCAGTAAATGAGTTTATTATAAATTCATTTACTGGCTTCTTTAAATAATTATCTAGACAATTTGCTTTTCTAGACATACTCTGAAATGCGTTATTTTCTTTAAGAATATTAATATATGACTTGTTTTGGTAATGATAACCTTGGTCAGAGTGTATTGTCATGCGATAGTTAAGATTAGATCTTTTAATTAAAACATTGTTTTAATTATCGATGACAAGGTCTAATGTAGGACGTGTAGACATAAGTTTCGGAATTATATAAATCCATAAAAGTAGATAAATCGAAAACATTTATACCCCTAAGGGGTATGTGTTATAGTATAAGTATAGCTAATATAATATTTTCATAAATAGGAGGAGTTAATTTGAAGAATAATGGTGAAGAGCTTAAGCATCAAAATCACATGAATCATTCCAATCAAATGCATCATGATAACCATGAATCACATAATCATCATAGTGGCCATGCACATCATCATGGGAATTTTAAAGCTAAGTTTTTTGTTTCATTAATTTTTGCAATACCTATCATTTTTTTATCGCCAATGATGGGCGTTAAATTACCTTTTCAATTCACATTTCCAGGTTCTGAATGGGTAGTGTTAATATTAGGTACAATTTTATTCTTTTATGGTGGTAAACCGTTCTTGTCTGGTGGTAAAGATGAAATTGCTGCAAAAAAACCAGGCATGATGACCTTAGTTGCCCTAGGCATTTCGGTAGCTTATATTTATAGCTTGTATGCTTTTTATATGAATAACTTTAGTAGTGCAACTGGTCATACAATGGACTTTTTTTGGGAATTAGCTACCTTAATTTTAATTATGTTATTAGGACATTGGATAGAAA
>NZ_JAESLH010000015.1:0-78072 GCF_017892545.1 Staphylococcus sp. GDY8P67P | reverse complement strand
AGGAGTCTGGACTTGACTTTAATTTTAATGGATTAAGTTTTACTAAGTGCTTCGCAAATAATATATGTAAAGCATAAAATTGAAAAATAATAACAATAAAATATGTCAGTGTGCCTCCATGAAACATCATAAATTGTACAGAATCTAAATATTCCATTAAATTATTAGGCTGCCCGTAGACATACGCTAAACCTAAGTTAATGATGATATATGGAATCCCTAATGTCAGCAACTTCTGTTTTACAAATCCTTCTTTAACCTGTGTCTTATATTGTTTCGCTAATAAAAACTCAGAAATAAAAACAAACATTGGTGTCGCGTATAATAACAGTAATTGAAAAACTCTTAATAAATAGCCATCATTCGGCATTTCAAATTTATAAAATGTTGTAGTAATTGTATGAATCATCACAATACTTAGACAAGCAATTGCTCTCATCCAAAAAATAATAGATGTATATACCTTCATCATTGTGCTCCTCTTTAGATTAATCTATGTATGTTCAAATTTTCGCAAATGTGAATTTATCATTTTGCATGAAATAACGTGAATTATATTACAATGTTTTTTTGAATTCAAACATTTCTTTGTTTTTGAAATCTATACTTAGAGATTTATTTATTAACGCTACATGCTATGTCCTTATACAATTTTATAAATATATGCGCAATTACAATTATTGTTTTTCTACAGAAAATCGGAAGATTTAGACTTCCCTTAGACTAACCGAATATGAATCTCACTAAAATATATAAAAAACCCCAACACGTATATACATACGCATTGAGGTCATTAGCTTATTAAAAGAAATCTACTTATTAAAATTAAAAACTTGAAACGTGCTACTTTAGCAATAAATTCAATATATTATCCTTGATTTTCTGGATAGACTTGCTTGATTGCACCATTAAGTGCTTCAGCAAAATCATACATCGTGGTAGTCCAATTTTCTATTTTTTTACGTGATGCTGTGCTAGTGTCTTCATCTTTGAAAAACGCTTTTCTTAAAGCGGTCGTTAGTTCTAATTGAACACCTGTGCTTTCCTCTACTTTATTAATAAAATTAGCATTACTCAGCCCACCAAGGTATTCTGGCGGTATCTTCACTACAAATCCTTTAAGTTCAAGTTGACTTTGAATGGCGTCTCTAAGCGGTGATTGATAACCACCTAAGTATATGAGTTGTTCTTCACCTTGAGCACCATGTATTGAAATGGTAGCTGTTCGATCTTGAATCATCTCATGCAAAGTTGCATCATCATAATTTGTAGATGTTACATGTAATTGGGTGTTGTTGGATGGACGTATCGCTTCAAATGAAAAATAATCAAAATCACCATTATTCGCCACTAGTTTTGTTAATTCTGAAGTCCCTTGTTCAATGTTCCCACCATGTGGTGCCACTATCAACACTGATTTCCCGACATTTCGTGTATCTTTCTTCCAGTCGATACCTTCTGTCGTATCTTTGTATAATTCTGTCATAGACTTATAATAATCTTGTTTACGCGTTGCACTGGCTGTCTTTGTTTCCGTTTCTGGAGTTGCTTTTATTGTTTCTTGTGACTGTAATGTCTTATCTTGAATGTTCGTATTTTCGAGTTTAGGAGATACTGTGTTTTGGGATGCTTCATTTGTCTTGACTGGTGCGTTTGCTATTGTACTGGGTTGTACTGGTGCAGATGGTGTAGGTACTGTCGATGGTGTGTTTGATTTTGTAGTCTGCGGCGTTGTTGTACTTGAAGCCTGAGTCTTTGTCGGTGTGCTCTGTGTCTTTACTGGAATTGTTTGCGTTTTTGTCGATGATATTGTCGTGCTTTTTATCGGTGTACTAGGTTTCTTTGCTGTTGTCGTCGGTACTTTTGTTGTTGTGCTTGGTTTCTTCGCCGTTGTCGCCGGTACTTTTGTTGTTGTGCTTGGTTTCTTCGCTGTTGTCGTCGATACTTTTGTTATTGTACTCGGTTTCTTCGCTGTTGTCGTCGGTACTTTTGTTGTTATGCTTGGTTTCTTCGCTGTTGTCGTCGGTACTTTTGTTGTTGTACTTGGTTTCTTCGCTGTTGTCGTCGGTACTTTTGTTGTTGTACTTGGTTTCTTTGCTGTTGTCGTCGGTACTTTTGTTGTTGTACTTGGTTTCTTCGCTGTTGTCGTCGGTACTTTGGACGTAACAGGTGCTTTAATCGTCGTTGTTGAAATAGCTTTACTAACAGGTTTTTTTACAGGTACTGACTGCTTCGTCACTGGTGCTTTTTGCGCTATAGGTTTTACTGTTGCTCGTGGTTTTTTAGTCGTTACATTTGTAGCAGCTTTTGTTGTCGTTGCTTTTACCACTGCAGGCTTTACTGTTTTCACCGTTGTAGTTGGTTTAGTTGTCAAAGTCGTAGTTTTAGTTTTTTTTGTTACTGTTTGTGATTTTACTGTTGAAGTACTCGCATGTGCATTTTCACTTACTAAAGCAATCGTGCTAATCCCAATAGCAGTCGTTACAAGCCCTAGCACTAACTTCTTGCTAGAAAAAGTACGTATATTCGTATTCATTTTCATTCTTTTCCCCTTAATGTTTTCTATAATTTTAATAATACACAATGTTTTTTAAAATGCAATAATTAAATTATTGTTTAACTTAAGATTAATAGCTTATGACATTAGTAAAAAAATACTACAATAAAGAAAAAAATAGTTATCACAAGTATATTTTGCCAAACAAATGTCTATTTCATTATATTATTCCTATTCTCAAAAATATATTGCCATACACAAAAGAAAAAGTATATAATATTAAAGAAATAATCTTATTTACTTTTTACACAAAAACAGAGGGGACAGATTAAGTGAATAAACCGTCGTGGGCAATAAAGTATATTTCTGCAATCATCGCCATATCTATGATAATTTGTTTGGTGATAATATTTCATGTTGATACAATGGAGGCTGCTGAAAACACTACTGATATCAACTATCCAACTAACCATAAAGTAACTAAAAAATATCCGATAACAACAAAAGCAACAAAAAAGATCAATACTACAAATGACGGGAAAAATACTAAAATAGTTAGTACTAGCAATTTAAAATCACAACAAAATGAAGTTCAATTTCCCAAGCAAAACACTAAATTGAAATACAATAATAAAGACATAGAATTTAAAAATCCAGTTATAAAAGGGGCTCCAAAAGATACTCCGAAAGTAATTTTGGGTAAAAATGTGCAACCTCCATCAAAAACTATAAAAGTACAATCGCACTCACCAATAACCCAAAAGAAAAAACTAGCAAAACAACCAATAATTCAAAATAAAAATAAAGCTATTATGCCCACTAACAAAAATCAAAAAACAAATGCATCTATTAAACAAAAACAAAGTGGGTCATCAAAAACCAAAGTTCGAGTAGCTCAACATACTTCTTCTAAGCGTACATCAAAATCTATAAAACCACAGTTACTATCAAGTTCAACTAAAACAACAAAAAAACAAACGAATACGACTAAAATAAATAAAAATATAAAACCACAAACCTTATCTTCAACAACAAAAAAACAACAAACAAAACCATTAGCTAATCAAGCAAAAGCATCTAAAAGTGTAAAGGTTATTCCAAAAACAAGTAAGCAAACTTCAAAAAACAGCAACTACTATAATCAAGCACCTAAAACTTGGTCATCAAAGATACCAGGCAGCGATAATGTGCGGGATTTTGGTCAAACGACTGAAGCATCCGGCATCAATGATGCATTAAAAATCATGAAAAAGTCCGGCAATAAAGGAGTTACTTTAGAACATACGACTGCAAAAGCAGCCAATATTGCAACCGTATTTAATTGGAATCCTATTAAAAAAGCTCTGACATATGGCACTGGAACTGCAATTGGTAAACATACAATATTAACAGCTAATCACGTCGTCAATAATCCAGAAGCACATAAACCAATGTCACCATCTTCATTACAAAATCTTAGAGTGAACCTGCTACAAGAAGGTTCAACCTACACACGTTCTCTCAATGTGATTGGTGTAAAAATGATGCAATTTGGTGATGTCGCATTATTATATACAAAAGAAGATATTTCAAAGTATATGAAAATACGTAAAATTGCTCCAGAAAAATCGATTACTAATATCAAGGCTAATACACCTATTCATATGTACCATTATGGATTACCAACTGGTAAATTCAAGAATGATCCTATGGGTACGATGTATCATTCTAAGGGAAAATATTCCCTTATGGCTCGCAATATCAATCCAATGGGCTATTATCAAATGATGGCTGAACCTGGTTCTTCAGGAGGTGCCATTTTAAATAGTAAAAATGAAGTTTTAGGTATACACGCTTTTAGAATTGATTCAGGTGATTATAAAAAATACCACTTAAATACGATGGCAGAATTAAGAAGTAAATTACGCAAAGAAGTTATTCAAAATATTATCTAAGCTATTTAATAAGCATCTTCGATTGTTATCGAGGATGTTTTTTATTGTTGCAATAATTCGAAATCCTTAAAGTGTCTGTTTATATTAAAATGCATACCTTCAATCACTTTTAACGGCTCACAACAGGATTATAGTATAGAAAAGCAACTACGAATTAGAACTATTTTCTAAACAAGTATGCATATACATTCAAAATCTAAACTGATTCAAAAAATAAAAGTCCCACTTCTCAATTGATTGAGTTAGTGGGACTTATGCATGAATTACAGCTCTAGGTAGTCATTTTATACTTTTTTCAATTCTAATTACCCAAGCAAGAGGAGATAACAAAATCTTTTAAATAAAATTAGATTTCTGTCCTACTCCCTTATTTGAAGTGAAATCATCGCTCATTATATTTTTAAGTTTCTGTTTTAGCCCGAAACTGTTTTTCACTATCATCATTCAAACTGATAAACATCATTATGACGTTTAACTTGTTAGCAACTTTACTCCATTACATCGCTTTCTTCAGCTTTTTCAGTTACTTTTCTCATCAGTGGATCTGTAATTGGTTTGAATATTACACCAATTAATAAGAATCCTATACCAAATAATGAAAGTATTACTAATTTTTGAGTTAGAATTTCAGGAACAGGTCCACCAACCGCTTCTCTTAATGCATCGATTGCATAAGAGAATGGTAAGTAAGGGTGAATCGTTTGGAAAAACTCTGGTGTAACTTGGATAGGAAATGTTCCCCCACCACCTGCAATTTGTAGCACAAGAAAGATGATGGCAATGGCTTTCCCTGGATTTCCTAACAGTGATACCAAAGTATAAACAATGGTAACAAATACGACTGATGCGAATACTGCGATACCAATAAACCAACCAATTGATTCCACTTGTGCTTTCAGTATTACGATATCACCAATAGATACAATAAGCGCTTGAACAATACCTAATAAGTAGAATAATCCACTTTTACCTAAATATATTTCTCTTGTTGATAGGTATGGTGCTAATGATTTGTGTTTATTATCTGTCGTTAATAAGCTCACCATCAATAACGCACCTACCCAAATGGCTAAGGCTGTATAGAATGGCGTGCTTGCTGAACCATAGTCTTTCACAGGAAATACATCCTTTTGATCAATATCTATTGGGTTCGCAATCACATTCGCTTGTTTTTTTAAATCATTCTTCAATAAATCTACCATTTTGTCTACCGCATCATCTTTTTCAATCTCATCAAATAGTTTGTTCGCTTTAGCAAGATCTTTTTCAACATTTGGTAATTGGTTACGTGCGAAATTCGCTAAATTATGCAATCCTTCTTTGGCACGTGGTTGATTGGTATCCAAAATATCAACTAAACGATCGTAACGATTGAATAAGGTCGGTATCGTGCTATTTACTGTTGCTGTCGTATCAGACAATTGTTGCTCTAACCCTGGTAAATCATTTTCAATAAAGGATGCTGCGTTCGCAACGCCTTGTTTAAATTGTGGATAATAATTTTGTGCAGTAGCCATTGCATCCATATATCTTTGCTCAATGGCTGGCAATGCACTTTGAATCGCTTCGATTCTATCTTTGCCTGTTGTCAAAATACTTTGTCCAGAGTTTATAACCTGTTCTATCGTATTTAATTTCGATTGAAGCGTTGAAAGTCTAGCATCGCCTTCATTTAATACAGACATTACTTCGTTTGATATGTCGAACAAATTCTGATTTAGTTCTGTTTTAATATAATTTCTTAAATCATCCAAGCTACGATTAACGCGAGGTAGGTCTTTAAGTAATGCTACTGCTTCTGCCTTACCAGAACTTCCGTTTGACAGTGCATCACTAAGTTGATTCTGCTGCTTAATTAAGTCATTTATTTTATTATTTGTCGATTCTAATTCTTTGATTTCATTCGATAAATCGACATTTTCTCTCTCTTCTAGTTCTGTTAATATATCGATAAATTGCTGATTAAATTTACTAGTCATTTCCAGTCTGGATTTAATATGATCCAGTGTTTTTTGAAAATCTTTAGGTTTGTCTGTAGATAAAATACCATATGTGACATTTTCCAACGCTTTGATATCTTCCTGACTACTTTCGGCTTGTTTGTCAGCATAATTAGAAAGTGATAACAATGACTCTGATAATGAAGATTGCATAGCATTAACATCTTTACTACTTACTGTAGAATCATGTTGTTCATTGTCATCATCATCGCTTTGATTATTACTTATTTGCGATGTTTGAATATTTGAATATCGACCTGAACGCTTAGCACTTTGCTGCTCAGTTTGTATATTATCTTCTAGGCGTTGATTAACATTTTGATTTGCATCTTGTGCGCGATCAACGACTTCTTGGTAACTTTCTACGCGTTGTTGAATCGCAGGCAAGTAACCTTGTGCATCGTTCAATCCTTGTAAGCCAGCGTCTACCCCAGTGCTGGCAATATCAACACCTCGATTGATTTTAGGAAAGGCTTCTGGCACATCGTTAGAAGCAACATTAAGCGCATTTTCAATATTTGGCATGTAGTCATTTAATGCCAGTATTAGTTTAGCACGCTCGTTCAATGCAGGTATTGCAGCATTAACTTGATTTAACTTATCTGCTGCATCGATAACTTCACCTTTATAGTCACCTAATCCTCTAAATCGATCCGCATAATTGTCAATTTGATCTTGGTTTTCATCTAAATAAATAAGTGTATCTGCAAAATCGTTAATTTTTGGCATAGCTTTATTCGCTTCGGATACAGCATCTTCAATTTTATTGATGGTTGGAATCTCTTCTTCAAGTTTTACACCTAGACGATTCGCTTCATCTAAAAGTGCTTGTGTCACTGTTTCATTAAACTGTTCATTCGCTTTTTGAACGATAGCACTTGTTCCAGCATCAGTCATTTTAGGCGCAATCGCATTAAGTTTTTGGTTCACTTTATATTCAACGTTTGCTTGTTGTGGGTCTTTTCGCAACGTACCAGTAATTTGGTGTGTAAATTTATCTGGTATATAAATGGCTGCATAATATTCTCCCATTTTCAAATCATGATCTGCTTTTTTTCTACTTACAAACTGCCAATCAAAGTTATCATCTTTTTTAAGATTATCGGTAATTTGATCACCAACATTAATTTTTTTACCTTTGACTTTATCCCCATTATCTTCATTCACAACTGCAATTTTAATATTTTTAGTATTACCATATGGATCCCATGTCGCATCCAAGTTAAACCAAGCATAAAACGAAGGAAGCAAGGCTAAACCACCTAAAATCACTAATACACTAGGCGCTTTAGCAATCTTTTTTAAATCCATAAAAAATAATTTTATTACGTTTTTCATTTATACACCTCAAAAACTAGATCTGTGATTTCTTCTTATATAAAATTCAAATTACTATTTGTTTATTGCATATAAATTGATATACTGAATTCATTAATAACGTTTAACCTTTTCATAGTTGATAGACATCAACTAAAAGCAAGACTATTAACAGTTTACCAAGATAAACAATACTTTGTATATAGTAAATAATATATTTTAGGAAAGAGGTATTTTCATGAGGCAACAAAAATTATTAGTTTGCTTACTTTCAACTTCTTTACTTATGCCATCATTTCCTATCAATGATGCCAAAGCCGAAACCTCAAAAGAAGATACAATGACTACTCAGTCAACTGAGACACAGAAAGACAAAGACAAAGAAAAATCTGATTCATCGCTATCATCATCCCAAAATCATAAAACTAATAACGAGAAATCTAATGATGTAAAAGAGAAATCTAGCGATAATAAGTATAGTAGTGAACGGGAAGATCAACAAAATCGCAAAAATGATGGCCATGCTAAAACAAGTGAGCAGAACAACAGCCAAGAAAACGATAATTCTAAGACTTCTGACAAAACGTCGACAAATGTAACTAAAAATACATGGGATACATCAACAGACGATGATCGTTCAAACATATTTGATATGTTTAAACCAACACCTTTGAAACAAAACCAAGACAATAACAGTTTATCTAAATTACTGGATCAATTACTTTCTAATAATGAAGCAACCCAAACCCCTTCCACATTAAAACAAAACGATGATTCAAACGAAGACAATAACAAACAAAATAATTCATTAACAGACCACACTGATTCAGAAGATTCAAATGCGACAACTTTCATTGATGATAATGAGATAAATGATGATTCAAATGAAGATAGTGAGGAATTTGTACAAGAACAAAGTCGTACAGATTATGACAACGATGCTAATGACACAGCGCGTGAATCAAAAAACAGTCACTATGAGTCAAATCAATATACAAATGAGCATGATGCGCAACAAGATGATACCGAATCCAATTCAGATTCACACCAAAATCAATCTCGTGAAAACACAACGCAGGATGGGCATAGTCAGAATAAACAAGATGATGAAACAACAACAAGTAATAATGATACAGGTGAGCAGGATGATGACGCAGACACTCGTGACAATGACAGCACAACAGACAATCAATCCGGTTCATCGTCGGAAGATAGAGTATTAGAATCAATTTTAGACGAGTATAGTGAAGACGCTAAAAATAACCAAAAGCAATATGAATCTCAAAAAGCACATTCATCAAATAAGGATTCTGAAAATAAGAAAAGTGACTCAGATGAACAACCATCAAGTAACCATGCTAATCCGCAGTTACCTTCTCAATCACAATTAGCCAAAAAAGAAAAACCGGCCCAATCCTTTGAAAATGATACCAAGCAGTCTAACATACGCACTACTGCTATTTTTCAACAATTACCAAACTTGTCGGGCGATAATAACACTACAAATCAACTGACAATAACTGAAAATAAAAATACACGTGACTTCATTAAAACAATCGCACAAGATGCACATGACATAGGCCAAGATGAAGACATTTACGCATCCGTGATGATTGCACAAGCCATATTAGAATCAGATTCTGGCATGAGTGCACTTGCACAAGCACCTCATTATAACTTATTCGGTATCAAGGGAACTTACCAAGGAAAATCCACTACTTTCAATACTCTTGAAGACAATGGAAACAACATGTTCCAAATCTCAGCCGATTTCCGTAGTTATCCGAGTGAAAAAGAATCATTAGAGGATTATGCTAAATTAATCAAACAAGGTATTGATGGCAATCCAAATATTTATAAACCAACGTGGAAGCGCGAAGCACATAACTATCGGTCAGCAACTGCACATCTGGCTACCACATATGCAACTGATTCTCAATACGCTGACAAACTTAACAGCATTATTGAGCACTACGACTTAACACAATTTGACCGTAAACAAATGCCAGATTTAGACGATTATAAATTGAAGAACGATGACGATAATAGCGATTTCAAGCCATTTTCAGAAACCACAAATCACTCGCCTTACCCACATGGCCAGTGTACGTGGTATGTCTATCACCGTATGTCGCAATTCGATCAATATGTCGGTGGAGATCTAGGTGACGCCAGAAATTGGAACAATCGCGCAGAAAGAAAAGGTTATACGGTTTCTTCAACACCTAAGACACATACTGCCGTTGTATTTGAGGCAGGTCAGCATGGTGCAGATTCAATATACGGTCATGTAGCTTTTGTAGAAAAAGTGAACGATGACGGTTCTATCGTTATTTCAGAATCAAATGTTAAGGGACTTGGCATCGTTTCTCACAGAACCATTGATGCAGATGTCGCTACTGATTTAAGTTATATTACAGGTAAACAAAACTAACTTTATATAGACACATGATAGAATTCAATCACTATTTTAAAATTCTCATTTTCTGCAAAATAAAAGTGCACCATTTCAAAAGTCTCACTTATGTGACTAACTTTGAATGGTGCATTTTTTATATGATAACAAGTAGCCTTAGCACCTGTTTAAATTGATAAACTATAATTTTTTCGACTGTTTTCGTTTAGCAAACCATATCAGTCCGCCACCAACGATTAACAACACGATACCTACTGGAATCGTTGATTTTTTCATTACTGTACCAGCATCAGGTAACGAGAAATTACCCTCATCATCGAACAAACCACTCAAGAAACCGTCTGATTCACCTATAGATAAAGCACGTCCAGGTGATGGGTTCGGTATGTCTCGCACACCATCTAATAAACCATCACCACTGAATAAGCCACTCAACAGACTTGGTTTTTGAAGTCGTTGTGTCTCTGCATCCAATAATGTCGATATCTTGTCACCTTTATTTAATGATCTTTTATCCAATGTATCAGCAATGCTTGGTGTATTTTTTAAAGGTTCAAAGATACCATGGATATCATCTCTAAAGTTACTTATATCTTTATCAACTTTTAATAAGTCATTCAACTGTTGATCAAGACCTGATTTCATTAAATCAACAATATTATGCTTAGCATCTTCTTTTTTAGCAATAACATCAGCAAGTGCTTGTGCCTTCGCATCATTTAATTTGCTAGCCAACATCGTTTCCAAGGCTTGGCGTTTATCTTCAGATTGATCCAATAGCGTTTCTAAAATATCATCACTTGTTACATTGTCCCCAAAATTTTGTTTTAGTAACGCTACAATTTGTTCGTTTTCAGGATTGTCTCGCATAATTTTTTCAGCAATACGAGATGCATCCACATCGTTCAAATGCGTCGACAATATCGTTTTAACCAACGCTTGCTTATCGCCTGTCTTATCAAACATCGCTTGTAAAATATCATTACTTGAAGTTGTAGACAAACCGTCTAATTGACTGATTACCTGATTGGCAATTTGTTGATCTGTTTTACCTTCTGTGTCTATACGTTCTAAGATAGATTGAGCATGTCTGTCATCAAAAGTACGATTAATGATATCTTTAACTGCTCGGTCTTTATTGTCTACAGATTTCAATTGATCCAGCACAATATCATGTTGTTCATTTAAATTTTGTTCAACTTGCTTAATTTCTTTTGCCATTTTACTTTTATTCTCTTTAGATATTGAATCACGCTCTGAAAGCATTGATGTTAATGTTTGTAACTTTGCTTCTTTAGTTGCTACATAGTCATCTAAGTTGTCATTGTTTTTAGCTTGTTTTGTCGTTACTTTATCAATATCTTTTTCAAATTTTTCTAATGGTTGGGGAGCATCATGATCTGAACGAGACGTTTTTTCAAGTGTGTTTTTTTCTGCCTGATTTTTTTCACCTGTACTGTTAGTGCTTTTCGCAACCTCATTTTGTTGTTCTTGATTGTCTCCAGTATCTCTTAACGCTTCATTATCGTTTTTTAGTTTACCCCCATCAACTTCATTTGATAATGCATCAATTTTATCAAGCAATTGATCTAAGTTCTGTTGTGAATTTTCACTAGTTATGCGATCATGAGCGTTTTGCGTTTGATTATTTTCTTGCTCAGGTAAGTTACTTGAGTCTGTTTTCTCACTAGGAACAGTTTTTTCTTGATAATCAGTTACATGTTTTTGATTATCTGAAATATCTTTTTTGTCATCGTCCGATTCATGATTATCTTCAGTAATATTGCTATCTTCTGTTTGGGTGTTAGCAGATACGCTTTGTTGTTCACTGAGGCGATTGTCATCATTCTCAGCTTTTCCCAATATTACTTTGGCCTCTTCAATGCTTTTAGCCTTCTCCATTTTTTGAATTGCATCACGCTTTTCACTACGCTTTATATTTTTCAATTTCTTTATTTTTTCTTTAGATTGTTGAATTTGCTTTTCTAACGCTTGTTCGCTAGTCAAATGTGTATCAGCTTTCACATCAGCACTTTCTTTCGCCATTACAGATGATGTTGGATTTATACCATATCCTATTAAAGTCGTAGTCATAATCAGTGCGATACCAGACAATTTAAATTGATGATTCAAACTTTTTTTATGATTTAAATGATGAGTTTTTATCTGTTTCATTAAATTCACCTTTTCCTAGTTATTCACACCCATTATATCGGTTATATCACTTTATTCAAAGAACAACTTCAAATAACTACAATTTTATTAATTCAATATCAAACGGAACGCTATACCATTTGACGATGTAATTAATATCGTGCCAATGAAAATTGGTTGTTAAGCGTAAAATATGATGAACTTAACAATTAATCTGAATTAAACGAATATAAATCCAAATTGCTGTAAACAATTTTTATATCTAAATATTTATCATTTCAAAGTTACTAGGTTTCTTCATTATTAAATACAAAAGTTGTTGAGAAGTAATAGCTAATTCTCAACAACTAAAATTATAGTATATTCAAATACTCTCAAAATTTCTCTACATAAATTTTATGTTTGTATCTTCACACATATAAAAACTACATACTATATTATTTTATAAAGAATCCATTAACCGCGCGAAAGTTGCTTTATCAATAGAAGCACCTTGTTGTAGTTGTAAATCTAATCGTTCATCAAATTTCATTGTGTCACGTGAAACATTTTTTAATGTATTGCTTAACATCGTCGGTTCATTAATGTCAAATAAATTTTCATATAATATTTTTTAAATATCATCTCTCAGGCTATTTTTTACGTTTTTTATTTTTATGTACAAGTTTTAGTTTTTGGTATTATATGAGTATTTATCTTCAAAGTGTATTTCATTTATCACCGATAACTACAGGATCATTACTCATTTTCACAACCGGCTTTAATTTTATTACTGCGCTAAATATATATAAATTGTTAGAGAGCAAAACCAATATCTCACTCCTCATACAAGGTATCATTATTTCAATTATAGGTATGGTCACGTTAGCACTATGTATCTATTATCATTCTCAAATTATTTTATTTATCCCCTCTCTCATTTTAATCGGTATAGGTCAGGGATTTATATTCACCCCATTAACGAATTTAGGCATGCACAACGTATCAACAGACCAATCAGGCATTGCTTCTGGATTCGTTAACTTTTCACATCAGATAGGATCTTCTACAGGTGTAGTACTTGAGCTAGTTTTAGCAACTTTTATACTAAGCTATACAGGAGAAACACACGATAATTTGACATTTTATACAATAGTGATTGGTACTGTTATACAATTTTTAATGTTAGCGTATATTATCATTGTATTTAAAAAAAGTAAAAATAAATATGAATTTTAAATTTAGCTTTTGTATACCTTTGATAGCCTAAACTTAATAAACATGAAAAGGAACCAAAGTTAGAGCAACTTTTTTTATATTTAGATGAAAGTTGCTCATTTATCTTATATCAGTTTCCAAATTCACAGGTGACAGTAAGTAACTATTATTAGAAATGGAAAAGCGGAGAACAAGATGCTATAGATATGTTTGGTAACCAAGAAAGTGACTTAATCTCATTTGGAAAATCTCGACTAGCCACCCATATTTCGCCAAAAAAATGAAATACAAATAAGGATAGTATGAAAATCTTTAATTGCTTTATTCAGTATATTTTTGACTTAGCAAATCATAATTTTTTAAATAGATTGCAACAGAATATCTCTAAAAAGTTCCACTGTTTTGATTTACTATCAATGATGTAACGAGGTTTTATCGTAGAATTATTATGATATACAAAGCAAAAAAGGATTAAGCAACCCATGATTGCTTAATCCTCAAAGATTATATTAGTGCGATTTAACAAAGTATTCGTAACACTTTAATCCAAAGACTTTAGTTTTTCTTTCTTCTAAACACAGTAAGTAGTATACCGCCAATTAACGCTAGTACACTCGCAAAAAATCCAGTATTATTCGTTTCTCCTGTTTTTGGCAATTGTTTCTTTTTAATTGTATTAGATGTTGCTGAAACATTTGATGTATTTTCCGAACTTGATACATTTGATGTATTTAGTGTATCTGGTGTATCTGGCATACTTGGTGTATTCGGCGTACTTGGCGTACTTGGCGTATTCGGTGTGCTTGGTGTATTTGGTGTACCCGGTGTGCTTGGTGTATCCGGCGTGCTTGGCGTATTCGGTGTATCCGGCGTGCTTGGCGTATTCGGTGTATCCGGCGTACTTGGTGTACTTGGCGTATCCGGCGTACTTGGTGTGTTCGGCGTACTTGGTGTACCCGGTGTGCTTGGTGTATTTGGTGTATTTGGCGTATTCGGTGTATCCGGTGTATCCGGTCTGCTTGGTGTGTTCGGCGTACTAGGCGTATTCGGTGTATTTGGTGTACCCGGTGTGCTTGGTGGTGTTGAGTCTTTCTCGTACGGCACTGGCGTATCCTTTGATGGGTCCTTTGGATCTGTTATCGATGGTGGGATGTATCCTTTTTCTGGATGGTTTGGATCTACTGGAATCAATGGATTACCACTTGGATCCTTCGGTGTATAACCTGGAATGTATGGTAATGGTGGATTATCTGACGGTTCTTCTGGCGTCTCATCATACAATACTGGTGGCCTATTTGTACCTGGTTTACTTGGATCATACGCATCTCCTGGATTTTCTGGTATAAACGGAATATATCTGCCTAATACTTTATAGATGTATGTCACTGACGTTGTTCCTTCTACAACTTTTCCTGTTTCATGGTCTCCTTCTTTTACTTTTGAGAATAAATATAATTTCCCATCTCTTCCAATGATTTTCGGTTTGTGATCCGTCGTATCATACGCCGTATCTACGTTTGATTCCGGTGTATCCTCTACAGATTTTTTAATCGGATTTCCTGTTTCATCGACATAATTTACCACGACATTACCTTGTTTCACTTCTGGTGTCGGATCTTTCTCATACGGCACCGGTGTATCCTTCGATGAATCCTTTGGATCTGTTATCGATGGTGGGATGTATCCTTTTTCTGGATGGTTTGGATCTACTGGAATCAATGGATTACCACTTGGATCCTTCGGTGTATAACCTGGAATGTATGGTAATGGTGGATTATCTGACGGTTCTTCTGGCGTCTCATCATACAATACTGGTGGCCTATTTGTACCTGGTTTACTTGGGTCATACGCATCTCCTGGATTTTCTGGAATAAACGGAATATATCTGCCTAATACTTTATAGATGTATGTCACTGACGTTGTTCCTTCTACAACTTTTCCTTTTTCATGATCTCCTTCTTTTACTTTTGAGAATAAATATAATTTCCCATCTTTTCCAATGATTTTCGGTTTGTGATCCGTCGTATCATATAGTGTATCTATGTTTGAATCTGGTGTATCCTCTATAGATTTTTTAATCGGATTTCCTGCTTCATCAACATAATTCACCACGACATTACCTTGTTTCAGTTCTTCGTAAACATAAGTAACCGTCTTCTTCCCTACCGCTATTTTACCTATCGGTGCATCCGATGTAGTTAAATGACCCTGGTCATCAACTTTACCTATCGTATAATTACCTGCTGAAACGAGTTTATAAGTTTTTCCATCTTTTTCAATTGTCACTGGACGATGGTCTACTACAGTATCATAATCTGTGCCTGCAAACCCACCTTTCACATCTTCAACAAGGCCTTTTAATTCATTGCCTTCCGTATCAACATAACTAACAACTACATCCCCTTTTTGGCTAATATAATAGTACTCAACAGTATCTGGATACTCAAAGTTATTCGAAATATCAAATGTTCTTCCATTATCATATCGGGAATTAGTCACTTCACCTTTTTTTAGTCTCACAACTGAGCTAGACGTTGCATCGCCCCCATCATAATCTGAAACAGATATTGCTACATTTGAAGGTAATCCATTTTTATGGAAACGGAATTTTTGAAATATCACTTTCCCCTCCAAACCGAGTTGTTGATATTTCCCTTCAGATGCGCCATCTACAATTTTTTCTCTAAATTCATAACCATTAGTATTTTTTTCAAAATCATAATTTATATCTGGCAGATTATTCGATGCTATTCTTCCTCTATCTGCACTACTGCCATTCACTGGATCAAATGTATCCGGTGCTTTAGCATAAGTAAACCATACTTCACTTTCTACAGTGCTTTTATCGTCAATAATTTTATCTTTACGATACATTGTGCCACGACTCGTTGTCGCTTTACTATATCGAAAATTACCAATGATTTTAGAAGATTGTTTGTTAATTTTTCCATTTTGATTAAGTGGCGCTCTTGTACTATCAAATGCGTATCCAGCAATTTCTGGAGGTTCTGTTGTATAAGTACTCTTAGTCCATCCATATTGAGTGAATGGTGGTACAATTTCTCTACCTTGTTCATCATAGTAATATGTTGTCTGACCTTTCCAATGTGGTAACACAATTGAATAACTCACAACCTCACCAGTTACCAATTGTGCAGAATTTCCATAGATGGGAAGGAAATTTGATGGTTCATTTACATCGATTTTATTTAACCTGAATGAAAATCCATTCTTTTTTGCAACTATATTTAAAAAAGTCATTTCATCGAGCTGAATATCACTAGGTGTAATGGTCTTGATATCAATCTCTTTTACTAATGTATTTTTATCTTTATTAAATACCGTAACGAAAAATTTTGTGGGTGCCCCTACATGATCAACATCCTCTTTTCTAACAGAAAAGACATATTGTCTGTCTCCACTTTCACCTCTTCTAGCTACTTCGAATGTATATTGTTTCGGATCAGCCGCTTTATGAATTTTATATGTCACCTTATTATTAGTTGGGAGTTCAGAGTTAACACTATAACCATCCGCAGGGGGTTGAGTTAAACTTTCATTCGCGCTTCTAAGCATGCTGTTTGAATCATATGCATCTGGAATGTCACGTTTTTTTATAAATTTAGGTGTTTCACTTGCTGTTACATTCTCTGATTCTGAAGTATTTATTTTGTTTTCTAGTGTTGCTGATACTTCTTTTGAAGCATCTTGTTGGTTTTCTGTAGCTTCTGATGTTTCTTTTACAGCTGTGTTCTCAAATTTCGATGTATCTGTTTGATTTTCTGTAGCTTCTGGTGTTTCTTTTACAACTGTACTCTCATATTTCGATGCATCTGCTTGATTCTCTGATGTCATCGCCACTTCTTTCGAGAGTACGTTTTCAGCTTTTGAAGCGTCTGTTGAGTTTTTTGATACTTCTGGTGCTACTTTTGAATCTATGGTTCCACTATCTACAGTCAAAGAAGGTTTTTCATCCAATTCAGCAGCAGACGCATCATTTGTTGTACCAACAAATAATATAGCGCCTATTAAAACACTAGCCGCACCAAAATGGTATTTTTTGATTGAAAAACGCTGTTTTTGTTCGTGTTGTTTGAAAATCTTCATTTTCTTTTCTCCTTCCTTATATAAAACTTACTTATATCTTAATATCACCTAACTCAATTGTCCACAATGAGTTTGTTTTATTTTTTAAAAAATTATAAAACTTATTATTTATTTAAAATAAAATTTATAAAACAGATTTTCATGGCGTGATATACCTAAATGAATTAATTTTAATGACTGCTCTACTTTCGAATAGTAATTAAATGTATAAAATCGCGGATTTAAAATTTCATGAATTCGTCAAAATTAGGAATGACTTTGATGATGGTTATCAATCCATTTATACTGGTAATTGTATATAAAAATCTCCCTTCAAAGTTTACATTTTTAAGTGTCTACTTTGAAGGGAGCATATCATTATGGATTCGTTCTTTTTAAAATACATATTTATTTTTCGCTTTAAATTCTAATAAGTGCAGTAGTTTACTGAAATGAAAATGTACACTACTTATACATACATATCAATTCATCTGAATTTTTTCATTATTATCCTAGAGTAGGTACAAGATATTTTTCAATAAATCTAATGATTACCCATCCCTATTGTGTAAGTTTTCTAAGATACTAAGTTTCTACCTCTGCCACAATAAAAATTAAATTATCTACTAATATTTACGCTTCTTCTCCAACAACTGTAAAGCGTTCATTTTTATGTTGTGGATTTTCAATTTCATCTAAAATGGCAATGGCAAAGTCAGCATAACTAATATAGCTATTACCATTTGAATTCACTAATAAATTATCTTTCCCTGATTGATAACCCCCTGTTCTGACACCTTCTGCATTAAAATCTGCAGATGGGCTAAGGAAGGTCCAAGTTATACCTTGTGTAGCTTCTAAATCTTGTAAATTTCTACCTTGACCTTTTGCAGTAGGTACAAATATTTCTGGGAATTCTGGCGTATCTATTAACTTAGTCGTTTGTGCTTTATCAACATATAAACTACCAGCACCGCCTACAATAATCGCTCTTGTATCTGTTCCTTTTAATGCTTCAATTAATGCGCGCCCAGCAGTTACATGTGCTTCTTCCTCACCAAGTGGTGCACCAAAAGCATTCACAACTACATCTAAATCTTTTAAGTCTTCCGCTGTAATGTCGTATATTTCTTTTTCTAGTACATTTATATTACTATTAGATAATTTTGAAGCATTTCTAACGATGGCTGTGACGTCATGTCCTCTATCTATTGCCTCTTCTAATACCAAATTTCCAACTTTTCCAGTTGCTCCAATAATTCCAATTCTCATAATAAATTCCTCCAATTTTTAATCAATAAAATATGTTTAAAATGACTACTAATAAAAGGGTAAACTGCTTACATTGTTACAATGACAATTGTTGACAAAATGCTATTTTTGACAAGTCACTAACAGATCTAATTGTGCTAACGGTTACGGTTTTGGTCTTAACTCAAACGTTTGCCCTTCTATAGATACATCTGCGCCAGTTTCTTAAATTACTTTTTTATGTTGATCTTTACCTATAAAACAAAATAGAAACACACAGAATAAATACTTATTTTCAGTGAACAACCAGCCCTCCTTTCAATTTAATAAGGTTTGTGATAATCGTTTAGGTTGCTTTAAAATAATTTATGAAATGCTTTTCAATTACGGTTGTAATTGTAATAGTTACAGTTACAAGTCGGTCATACGGACAGATTTATCCGTTATTTACGAGTATTTTATTGACGATACTGTCTAATGTGACACCTTTTAATACCGCTTCCATTGCGTCTTGCGCACTTTCTAAAATAACTTCCAACACACTTTGAATATTGGCACCAACTGTACAATTGATATTCGTATCTTCATGTATTTGGAATAAATGTCCTTTTTCAACCACTTCCACAGCTTTATAGACGTCAAATAATGTAATTTCATCCAAAGGTTTCAAAAGCTTAGCACCTGAATTGCCTCGAGATACATCAATAAAACCAGCTTCTTTAAGTCTTCCCATCAATCTTCGAATAACCACAGGGTTCGTATTCACACTATCTGCGATTTGAGTCGATGTTAAAGTATATTCTCTTTCAATCTTAATTAAAGCTAATATATGAACAGCTACCGTAAAACGACTGCTTATTTTCATAACAACCACCTCATGTAACCATTATAGTTACACCTATTGTTAATGTAATCGTATTATTCAATCTTGGTAAGTGTTAGAAAGGTGGCATCTTTATATATTAAATTATATTTATGAAGAAACTGGATAAACAGTGCTACGTTTATTGAAATAGCCAAAAAACTTAAATATTATGTTAGCAATGCTTAACACACATTTTCTAAAAAAATGTAAAAGCAGAAGAGAATCAGGTTTAAATCTGATTGTCTCCTGCTCTTGAGGGGTTGAAATATCAGGCTTCCATACGCTTTGTGTTAACTACACGCGCATGATATATAGCCAACTTCATATTTTCTGAATTTTTATCAATAATCAATGCGTTCTATAACTGACAACAATGATTTTGTAAAATACGACGTTGAATTATTGCCCAATAATTATTTTAGTTAAATAACCATCTTCATCAAAGAATCCCTTATATGAACCGCCATTATTTGTATAAAACGGAATCATTGTCTCATCTTTTAATTCTGAAGCATCATCGTCTTTATCCATGTTAGATTCATGTGCTTTTATAAATTCTGATTTAGTTACAGATTTGGGTTTCGTTTTAAAGCTCATTTGGATAACTTCGTCTTTATCGTTAAAATCTATCGTTGTATCATAAATTGTTTTACTATAAGCATGATCTTTATACGCTTTAGGATCTACTTTATATCCATTGATAGTTGCATTGTCATATTTCATAGCTCTAACGAAATTATAATCTAACGTAAATGTTGGGTCGTATGTCGTATAGCCTTCATACTTATACCATGGTGTTTGTGATTGTAATTTTGAAACGCTTTGACTATTCATACTTTCTCCACCACTTGAACCACCTTCACCACTACCCCATTTTTGAACTTGTTCCGCTGCTTGTACGTCATTCGTTATCGTCGAAAAATACGTTGCTGAGGATCCTACTACAAGTGTTGATACAACGGCCGTCGTTGATAATAATTTACCTACTTTACGCATAATCAATCACTCCTTTAGTATTGAATACCGCTTGGCTTTAGTTATTTAAACTTCATTCAAGTGGAACAATCCCTAAATTAGTAACGATTTCTCAAATTCCCATCAAATGATTGTGATTGACAACCACGCTCATACTTCTATTTACGATGTTTGAACCAAATAATAATGAAAAGTCGCTATATCATGACAATCATTTAACAGTCGTTTGAAGTTATCACTCCTACGATTTGGCATACGTTAAATGCATAGTGTAATTATTCACTTTCATCATACATCATATTTTTTTAAATGCAAGTATATATAGTATTTTGATTGAAGATGCTTAACAATGAATAGCCACTGTTTGGGGGTTTTTATCTTATCTTAATTTTCACGTAATCATTCATATATTTAAATTTTAAAAGTTATTAACGATTCAATTACCTCTTTACAACCCTCACATAAGCATTCAAATAGTTATAAATTGTACAATATTGTTGCATATATATGTAAATGATATAGTTAAATTGTATTTTAATATTTTTCAAACTGAAAATAACGAAGGAGCGTGTTTCGATGTATAAGATAGGCATAGCAGGAGCTGGCGCAATGGGTGGACGAATTGGTGTGTCCATAAAAGAAGCTGGCTATGATGTTACACTTATTGATAATTGGGAAGCACACGTCAAACGTATTAATACAGATGGTATGGACATTAAAACAGAAACGGATAACTATTCAGTCAACATCCCAGCAGTTTTAACCAAAGATGTTTCAACTGAGTTTGACCTTATCATTATCTTGACTAAGGCTATGCACTCGGAAGCAATGTTACAGCAATTACAAGAAGCTGGTTGCATCCATCAAAATACAGCTATAATGAGTATGATGAATGGCTTAGGTCATGAAGAACGATTATCACAAATCGTCCCTTTATCTCAAATTTATCTAGCAGTAACGATGTGGACTGCAGGTCTACGTGGACCAGGACAACTATTACTAGAGGGTGAAGGATCTATATATTTACAAAGCGCAGATGGTGAGACCGATGACCATACGCATGCTATACTTCAAATTCTTAATGATGCAAATTTGAATGCTCAAATTAGTAATAATGTATTCGAAGCAATATGGTCTAAAGCTACATTAAATAGTGTTTTAAATCCTTTATGTACGATATTAAACAAAACGATTTATGAATTTGGTAATTATCCGGATTCAGCTGAAATGGTTATGCCTATCATTGAAGAAATTGTCGCAGTTGCCAAAGCAAAAGACATTCATTTAGATAGTCATGCACTATTAAAAAAAGTTGAAGCAGCTTATCCAAAAGAAGCTCAAGGCCTTCATTATCCATCAATGCATCAAGATTATACAAACGGACGTTTAACAGAAATAGATTACCTTAATGGGCAAATAGCTGCTTATGGAAAAACATTCAACATACCTACGCCTATTAATGCTATGCTCACCCATCTTGTACATCAATTAGAGTCAAAATTACAATAACTACAAAAGGTCAATGTAATTATTATGCTATCGACGGAGTGTCTCTCAACACTTCGTCTTTATTTTGTGTTTGATACTCTATTTTCGAATCTAATATCTTTCTTTTAATATTTAATAGCACTCACATAAATGGCATTTTAAAAGTAATCTCATTTTAATAAGTAATAGTAGATACTGATGTTTTAATATTTTATATTCCTATTGTTATAATTTTTACTCTAGTATTACCCCAACTCATTTTTAAAACTATTTTAACTCTAGTAAAGTAAATGTATAAAAAGTCGTTACTCTGAAAATTCCAGTAAAGTTTATAATCAATAAAAAACTAGGCTACTGATTCCCTTAAAAGATTAAAGAAATTAGCACCCTAGAAAATATTTATTTCATCTAACCTATTTTAACTTTGAAGAATATTCAATACTTAATCTTTTATAGTTCACCATTTAAAAATTGGGCTTCTCCATTAAAAAAGCTCCAATCTTCATCCGTATTCTCAACTACACTAAACATGATGTCTTCTTTACGTATACCTATGTCATCATGAAGTTTATTTACCACTTCTCTATAAAATCGTTGCTTTTGTTGTTGGGTTCTTGGCCTTGTAATAATTGTAAACAAGATTATATCCTTTGTCCTATTTATTCCTAAACCTGTATCCAAAATTTTCATTTCATAATCTTCATGTTGGTTAACAATTTGGTATCTGTCACCTTTAGGCGCATTAAAAGTTTCTAACATGACTTCATAAGAGATATCTAATATTTGCTTAATCTCTTCTTTTTCTCTTCCTTTTATCAAATCAATTTTTATTAATGGCATTATTTTACCCTCCTTATCTATATATGATTATCTATACACGATTATGAGACGTACATTTATAAATAATAGATTGAATTGTTTCTACCATAGCTTCTTTACTAGGGTTTAAAATTTGTTGTGGATTAAACAATGACTTATCTTGATTAAGTGTTTGTCTTAATTGATTGCTCCAGGCAATATTAATTTCTGTATTGAAATTAATTTTTGCATGGCCCAAATGTATTGCCTTTAATAAGTCTTCATCTGAAATACCTGAAGCACCATGCAATACTAACGGAATATCAATAGCTTCTTGTATGGCTTTCATTTCTGTAAAGCCTAAATCGGGTTCTCCTTGATACTTTCCGTGAACTGACCCTAGTGCAGGCGCTAATGTATCTAGATGTGTTTCTTGAGCTAATCTTAAACAATCATCTAAATTAGCATACTTTACGTTACCAATTATACCGTCTTCATTACCTCCTATAGCACCTACTTCTCCTTCTACGATGACATTATTTTTATGAGCGTAATCTACGACTGCTTTAGTTTGTTTAATATTTTCTTCAATGGGTAATTTTGATCCATCAAACATTACAGAATCGTATCCAGCATCTACTGCTTGTTTACAATTTTCAACAGTTAAACCGTGATCCAAGTGAACAATAACAGGTATCGTTACATCCATCGCTTTAATTTTATTTTTGATCGTTGAACAAATAAATTGATAGCCACCAAGAAATTCAATTACTTTATCCGTTGTTCCTATGATAATGGGAGAACGTGTTACTTCAGCTGCTTTCAAAATACATTCTATCCAAATTAACCCATTGGCATTTATTTGAGGTATGGCGTAATGTTCTTCCTTAGCTTTTTGTATAATTCTATTCATCGATTCACATCACACCCTTCTTCATATTTTTTTTGGCTGATTTGATATCAGTGATTCTTTACATTTCAAAGCAATTTGTTGTGCTTTATATCCATCTTCAATAGAACAGATGACATCTGTATCATTTTGAATAGCTGCTATAAACGCATCCATTTCTACTTTATAAGCGTCACTATATCTTTCTAAGAAGAAATAAGGTGGATTATCCCTTCTGATACCATCTGTACGATAATAATTTAATGTTGAAGACTGTTCATTACCTACATCTATTGCGCCATAATCTCCTAAAATTTCTATACGCTGGTCATACCCATAAACACTTCTTCTACTATTTTCAATGATTGCCATAGAGCCATTTTTAAATTTCAACGTGATTAATGCAGTGTCGATGTCATCATAATCTGCTATTTCTGGGTTGATCAATGCTTCTCCTGTCGCATAAACTTCTACAATTTCAGATTGTATTAAATACCTTGCCATATCAAAGTCATGAATACTCATATCCATAAATAGACCACCAGACCGCTTTATATATTCAATTGGAGGTGGTTCAGGATCTCTTGAAGTAATTCGCAATGTTTGAACATTCCCTAACTCTTTTTTGTTTAAAATACCTTGAAGTTGCTTAAAATTTTTATCAAATCTTCTATTAAAGCCCATCTGAAGTTTTACATCAGATTTTTGTATCGATTCAACAGCTTCTTCCGCTTCTTCCAAAGAGAGGCTAATTGGCTTTTCACAAAATATATGTTTACCATTTGCTGCCGCTGCTTTGATAATATCAACGTGTGTGTCAGTTGGTGAACAAATAATAATTGCATCTACTTCAGGATCCCTAATAATATCCATATGATCTTTAGTTTTATTTTCAACACCAGCTTTTTCAATCCATTCTGACATTTTGTCACAATACAAATCTGAAACCCATTTAATTTTCACATTTTTATTATTTTGTAAATTATTGATGTGCAATTGACCAATTCGGCCAGCACCAATCACTCCAAATGTAAGTGTCATAATTACCCTCCTATTGAGCTAAACCAAGTGGTGAGAATAAGATATAAGTTGCGATTACAACAACAATAATAATACCGCCTACAATATATCTATATTTCCACGGTGTTATATCTACTTTTGCGTAATTTACACTAAAATCAAATTCGTCTGATGGTTTTAATTTGTTGAATAATAGTACTATAAATAAATCTATAAAAAATAATACGCTTAATACGTATAAATAATGTATATCTGATAGCAAAACTTTTGAAAGCGCATACAAAATTATGTGTGAAATAAACATTATTTTAGCACCTTGATGCGACGTACGTTTAACAAAAAACCCTACAAGTATAAGTACTAATAACGGCATGTTATAAATACCGTTGAATTCCTGTACCACAGCATATAAACCTTGTGGAAATAGTGAAATCATTGGAGCGATAATTACTACAATAATACCTACAAGGACTGTCACTAATCTGCCCATTCTGGAAATTTGTTTATTTGTTGCTTCTTTATTAATTATTGATTTATAAAAGTCAAGTGAGAACAAGGTTGCCGTACTATTAAGTGACCCCACAAATGAACTTAGAATTGCTCCAAAAATAACTGCTCCAAACAAACCATACGCCCAACCTGGTAGAACCTCATTAATTAACATAGGGTACGCATTATCAGGTTTTGTAATTTTATCTCCTAACATATTGAAAGCAAGTACACCTGGAAAAACTAAGAATAATGCTCCAAATATTTTAAATATACCAACATACATTGCTCCTTTTTGTGCTTCTTTTAAGTTTTTACCTGCCAGTGCTTTTTGTACAATCATTTGATTGGTACACCAAAAGAATAAGTTGTTAAAAAACATTCCAAAGAATAGTGTTGGCCAAGGTACAATATCTGAGTCGACTGCACCAATTGAATTTAATTTTTCAGGTGTGTTTTGTATAATTTTATCGAAACCTTTTAATAAACTACCATCACCAAACATGACCAATCCTAAAAAAGGTATAGCAAGTCCGCCTATTATGAGTCCAATGCCATATATAGAGTCACTGTGAGCACTTAAAGAAAGGCCGCCGATAAATAAATATATAATTCCGAAAATACCTATAAATGTAGAAATTAATACAACAGCAGTCATATCGCTAACATTTAAAATTTCACCAATATTAAAAATTTTATTAAATACTAGAGCGCCTGAGTATAGTACAACTGGTAAAAATGACACAACATATGTAAATATGAATAGTAACGATACCAGTCTCTTAGTAAACGTATCAAATCTCATTTCAATAAAATCTGATATTGTGTCTACACCATATTTAAAATACCTTGGTAAAAACAAAAGTGCTAATATAACAATAGCTACTGCAGCAGTTACTTCCCACGCCATTACTTCCATACCTGCCATAAAACTTTGACCGTTTTGTCCTACTATTTGTTCAGTAGATAAGTTCGTCATGATAATTGTAGAAGCAATGGTAAAACCTGTTAGACTTCTACCACCCATGAAGTAGCCATCAGAATTTTTAGTATTGATTTTTCTACTTCTTAAAAACGCATATAAACCTATTAGTAGCACTACTGTAATAAATGAAATTATTGCAAACATACTCATGATAACTCTCTCCCCTTTGGAGCTTAGATTACTCCCACCCTTATATATTGTTTGATTTTATTGAAATTGAGACATATATTCTTTTGCTTTTTTAGCGTAGATAAATGGATTTGCTATAGCTGGATCCTGTTCAGCTTCAACAACAATCCAACCACTATAACTTGACTGATATATAAGATTTAGAATAGGTTCAAAATCAATCACACCGTCACCAGGTACAGTGAACATACCTTTTCTAACGCCGTCTAAAAAACATTGATTACCTGTATCTACTGCCTCTTTAACTTCTTGTCTCACGTCTTTAAAGTGGATATGTTTAATCCTATCTTCATATTTATTAAAAATCTCTATAGGATTTTCTCCGGAAACTACAAGATGACCGGTATCAAATAAGAGAGAGACGTTATCTTTATTTGTTTGTTCCATTAATTTGTCTATTTCTTCTGTAGTTTGTATACCTGTTCCCATATGATGGTGATATACAATTTCCATACCTTTTTCTTGAGCAAGTTTTCCTAACTTTTCCAAACCATCTATTAACAAACTCCATTCTTTATCGTTGAAAATAGGCTTGTCTTTAAACAATGCTTTATCTAACCTTCCTTGAATACTATTGCCTTGCTCAGATACTACAATTACTTTAGCTCCCATTTCACAAAGAAAGTCTCTATGTTTTATAAATGCTGTTTCTGTCACTTCATATGGTTTAGAAGTTAAATATAAACTAATCCATGCGCTTGCTACCGATAAACCACGTGGTTCAAGATAAGACTTTAGAACTTTAGGATCTCTTGGATATTTATTACCTATTTCTGTACCTTCGTATCCAGCTAACGCCATTTCACTAATACATTGTTCGAATGAATTGCTACTGCCTAATTCGGGCATATCATCATTCGTCCATGCGATTGGAGCACATGCGTAACGAATATTTCTAGTCATTCTTTTCACCTCATAACGTAATAACCTTCTTAGATTCGAAGGATGATTGCATAGCAATGGCTACCTCTGTACTTTTCAAACCGTCCACACCTGTAACAGAAGCTTTTTCTTTATTTCTTATTGATTGTACAAATGTATTTAATTCATTAATAAAAGCAAATCTAAATCTTTCAGGAAAATGACCTGATGTAGGCCTTACAACACCATTTTTATCATATAAAGTTACTAAATTTTTTTCTGGTGCGTTACCAATTCTTATCATGCCCTCTGTTCCTATTATTTCTGTTTCGACATGATAACCATGCTTGGCGTTTCTTCCTGCTAAAAAATATGCGATAGTGCCATCTTCTAATTCTGATAAACATGCACCAGTTTCTAGTTCTTCACATACAGATAATTCAGGTGCTGCAATATTATTTCCTAGGGAATAAACCGTTTTAAATTCTGAACCGGTGAACCACCTTACTAAATCAATATCATGTATTGACATGTCTAAGAAGATTCCGCCACTTGCACTATTTTTAGCAAATTGTATAAAACTATCTAACCCTACACTAGGATCAATACCATAACAACGCATTGCTGTAATCTTTCCTAAGCTTCCATTTTCCACTGCTTCTTTCGCATATAAATAAGATTCATCAAATCTACGCATAAATCCTAATTGGAATACTATATCTGGATTGTCATCTATTTTATCTACGACTTGTCTAATATTCTCTAACTCTAATCCGATTGGCTTTTCAGAGAAAACATGCAAACCTTTTTCAAGAGCTTGAGTAATTTGCACTGCATGAAACCCACTTGGAGAAACAATAACAACGGCGTCAAGTTGGTCATTATTTATCATTTCACTATAGGATTTATAACAATGTTGAACGCCTAATTTTTCTTTCGCGTATACTAGCTCTTCATCTACTACACTTGCGACTGCATATAATTCGGCATCATTAACATGATTTACAATATTTGATGCATGAACTTGACCTAATCTGCCGAGACCCACTTGTCCTATTTTAATTTTTGTCATAGCTTTTCCACCCGCTTTAGTAATGTTTTGCGTTTTTCATTATTTTTTCTTTATTTGAAAATGCTTCTTGTATGGATGCTTTGTCACTATGCTCTGAAACACCTACATTCCAAAATGATTCATATCCATCTGTCATTGTTTTGGGCAATGTTTTAATTTCTATTAACGTAGATTTAGTTTCTTCTTTAGCTTGCTCAATCACTTCTGTCAGTGCTTTCACATCATTGATTTTGTAAGATTTCGCACCATAACCCTCAGCTACTTTTTGATAATCTATGTTTAATGGTTTACCACTAAAATCTGTGAATTCTGTGCAGAAACTATCGCTACCATTATCCATTTGTAAATTGTTAATACATCCAAAGCCACTGTTATCAAATAAAATAATATTAATTTTATAGTTATACTGGAGTGCAGTGATTAATTCAGAGTGCAGCATAAGGAAACTACCATCCCCTACTAGCGCATAGACTTCTTTATCAGGTTCTGCAATCTTAGCACCAACCGCTGCACCAATTTCATAACCCATAGTTGAGTAACCATATTCCATGTGATACGTATTGAAATCATCTGTTTCCCACAATCTTTCTAAATCGCCTGGCAAAGAACCTGCTGCTGCAACAATGATTGCATTTTTAGCTATTGTCCGATTTACTGCAATTAATGCATTTGTTTGTGGTAACTCAGTCTGTAATGCTTCTACGTATTGCTTAATCTTTGCATGATCAAAATGATTGGCAATTTCAGGTGTATAATCCTCTACATTAATATTAATTTCTGCCAATCTAGCACGTTCACTGTTCCACTGTTGTTTAATACTATTAACGGCCTCAGTGATATCAAATTGATGTTCTCCTAGTGCGCTCATGAGTTTTGCCACAGAAACTTTGGCGTCACCCACTACTTGTGTTGCATCTAACTTGTATGCATCTACTCTATTGATATTAATATTGATCAATTGGGCAGTTTCAAAGTTAATAGCTGTCTTCGAACTCGTTGTAAAATCAGAATATCTTGTCCCAATTCCTACAATGACATCAGCATCTTTAGCATAAACATTCGCTGCTAAATTGCCTGTAACACCTAAACCGCCTAAATTTAATGGGTGAGAAGCTTCTATCGTTGATTTACCAGCTTGTGTTTCGGCCATAGGTATTTTATGCGCTTCAATGAGTTGTTTGATTTCAATGTGTGCTTCTGAATACTTAGCGCCACCTCCAACAATAACTAAAGGCTTTTTAGCTGCTTTTAACACTTCGCAAGCACGTTCAATCGCCCGCTCAGATGGTTCTAATCTATCGACATAATGTACACGTTTTTCAAAGAAAGTCTCTGGGAAATCGAATACTTCTCCTTGTACATCCTGACTCAACGCTAGTGTAACTGGTCCAGCCGTTTGCGGATTTGTCATAACTTCTAATGCTCTAATAAGTGCCGACATTATTTGCTCTGGTCGTGTTATACGGTCAAAATATCTAGATATTGGTTTAAGTGCATCATTTGTTGTTATCCCAATACTTTGAGGATTTTCTATTTGTTGTAATACTGGATCTGGTTGGCGTGATGCAAATGTATCACCCGGAAGGAATAACACTGGGATATGGTTGGCAGCCGCTGTGCCTGCTGCAGTCACAAGATTAGCTGAACCAGGTCCAACAGAAGTCGTTACTGCAAAAATTTTCTTCCTTAGACTTTGTTTACTGAAACCAATTGCAGCGTGTGCCATACCTTGTTCGTTTTTACCTTGAATCACTTTCAATTCATCTTGATATTTTGACAATCCTTCACCTATACCAAGTACGTTCCCATGGCCAAAGATATTCATTACACCTTCAACAAATCGTGTTTCTTCGCCATCAACGTAAATGTATTGCTGTGTTAAAAACTTTACGATTGCTTCACCTGTTGTTAATCTCACTGTATTGACCATTTTTACCACCACCTTAAGCTTGTTCTTTGATTAACTGTTCTATTTTTTCTACAGTTGGCATGGCTTCTGACGAACTATGACTACTAACAACAATTGCTGCAGATGCCGCGCCATATTGAAGTGCTTCCGCTACAGATTTACCTGTAACAAGTGCATAGATAAAGGCAGCTGCGTATGAATCACCTGCACCGAATGTTTTTACAACATTCGCTTTAAATGCTTTTCCTTCATATACTTCACCTGCTTTATCAAAAGCAAATGAACCTTGTACGCCATGTTTGACCACTACTAAATTAGGATTTCTTGTGAATAGCAAATTGCTAATCTCTTGATCTGACAGCGTCTGGTAACGCTCGATCATGTCAAATTCGTCTCTTGTTCCAATTACTACATCTGATTGTTCAGCAATTAATTCATAATAAATCGATGTTTCCTCTTTATTTCTCCAACTATATGGGCGGTAATCTAATTCAAAAATCACTTTAACATTATGTTTTTTAGCAAGCGCTAAAGCCTTTAAGACTGCCTCTCTTGAAGGTGATTGCGCTAAAGCCGTTCCAGAAATGAGCAAATATTCCGAATTTTCAATGTATGATTCATCTACATGTTCTGGAGCAAGGTATAAATCAGCAACTGCTTCTCTATACATCAAAATACTAGATTCTGTAGGACTTTTGATCTCAGTAAAAGTTAAACCAATTTTACGTCCTTCTTCATCAATATGAATTTGAGAAGTGTCTACACCTACTTCATTAAAATAGTTCGTAATAAATCTTCCATGTTGATCATCAGATACATTAGCAATCATACCAACATCTAATCCTAGCTTTGCAGCACCAATCATTATATTGGCTGGTGAACCACCCACATATTTGCTAAAGCTAGCCGTTTCTTCCATAGGTCTATTAATTTCTTTAGCATTTAAATCAACTGCAGCACGACCGATTGCCACGATATGTTTCTTGTTAGCCATATATGTGCACTCCTTTTATTTACGATCAATTATCCATTCATGATTTGGTTGATTATAAAATTTCCAAACTTTTTTAGGTCCTGCCATGATATTTAAATAATAACCATCATATCCATCTGGAACAGCTACTGGGTGATATCCTTTTGGAACCACTACGACATCGCTATTTTCAACTGCCATCGTTTCATCAAGTGACAAATCATCTGTATATACTCTTTGGAACACAAATCCTGTACGTGGATTCATTTCATGATAGTAAGTCTCTTCTAGTAATGACTCATTTGGTAAATTATCCCTGTCATGTTTATGAGGAGGATAACTAGACCAATTTCCTTGATCCGTATATACTTCTACAACTAATAATTTTTCACTCGCTTTATGCGTATCTGGTAATATATTGTGTACATGACGCTTATTAGCATATTTACCTCTATCTTCAATTGAATTCTCACTTGCTGGTATAAACTGTGTCTCACGTGTTTCATCAGCAGGTGCGTAACATAATATTACTCTTGCGTCTGTCACAGCCTCGATGGTTATATTATGTTGCTTTGAAATATACACGCTATCTGTTGGGATTTTTTCAAATACTGAATCCCTTGTACCAATATTATTAAAAGTGTCATAACCATCTGACACTGAAACTTTTCCTGTTAGGGCCACTATACATAATTCAAAGTCTTTAGTTGCTTCTTCATAAATTCCACCCGTTCTAATATCGAGTACTTTTAACCCTATATAGTTTAAATTTATGTCGTTTGGTTTTAAATCGTGAATAACTTGCACATCATCGCTTAAAGGATGATGTACAGGTTTGTTTAGTAAATCAGCCATATCTATTTTCACTCCTTAAAATTGTGGATCTCCATGACGTGCTGTAACGACTTTTCTGTGAGTATAAAAATCAATACTGTCTTTACCATTAGCATGTAATGAACCATAGAATGAAGATTTCCAACCTGAGAATGGAAAAATTGCCATTGGTGCAGGTACACCTAAATTAATTCCTAACATGCCTGCATCAATATTTTCTCTAAAATATCTGATTGACGATGCACTATCTGTAAACAAGCAAGCACCATTTGCAAACTCAGATTGGTTAGCTAACGTGATACCTTCTTTTAAACTATTCACTTTGACAAGTGATAATACTGGCGCAAAAATTTCATCTTGCCATAATTTCATGTCCGTTGTGACATCTTCAAAAATAGTCGGTTTGACAAAATAGCCGTCTTCTTTATTGTCTGCTCTACCATCAAGTACTAATGTGGCACCTTCTTTCACACCTTCGTCTACGTATTGTAATGTTCTTGCTTTATTTTCTTCTCTAATAACTGGCCCTAAAAATACGTTATCTTCTATACCATGACCAATCACAATATTTTTAGATTCTTGTACTAATTTTTCTTTGAATTCGTCATATACATCAGCTTGCACTGCTATAACAGCTGCAGCCATACAGCGCTCACCTGCTGAACCAAATGCTGCACCTATGACATCTTTGACTGCTGTATCAATATCTGCATCATTTAATACGATTGTGTGGTTCTTCGCTCCAGTTAAACATTGAGCGCGTTTTAAATTCTCTGTTGCTTTTTTATACACATATGCGCCAACCGGTTTAGAACCCACAAATGAAACTGCTTTAATATGCTCATTTTCACAAATACCATTAACAACATCATGGGCACCATGTACCACATTGAACACACCTTTAGGGAAGCCGGCTGCTTCTACTAATTCTGCTAGTTTATTTACTAATAATGGGGTTTTTTCAGATGGCTTAATCACAAATGTATTGCCTAATGATATAGCCATTGGGAACATCCAGCACGGTACCATCATTGGAAAGTTAAAAGGAGTTATACCACCAACAACGCCTACAGGATATTTATAACTTGTCCCTTCAATATTCGTTGCGATACTTGATAAAGAATCACCCATCATTAGTGAAGGTGTCCCTGCTGCAAATTCAACATTTTCAATCCCTCTTTGCACTTCACCCAAAGCTTCAGTAGTGTTTTTACCATTTTCTTTAGTGATGATTGATGCAAGTTCATCTTTATTATCGATGAGTAACTGTTGTAACTTGAACAACAAACGCGCACGTTTAGGTACTGCCACTTCTTTCCATTCTTGAAATGCATCATGTGCTAATTGTGCCGCTTCGTTTAATTCTTCACGTGTTGATACAGGTACCTTTGCAATTACTTCTTTAGTTGCAGGATTTAACACATCAAGTGTTTCTGTACTCTTCGATACTTTCCATTCGCCATTAACATAGTTCTTTAAGATTTCTGCCATTATAAAATCCTCCAATCGTTTTTAAGTAACCGCTTACAATTTTTAATCATATTTTGATAATATTTTGGTTACTTGTTGAGATAACTTTATAATATTCTTAAAATTGTGTCAACTTTTGAGTAAGTTTTATAATTTTTGATTGTTTATTTTTAAAATATTGGGTATATTGTAATAAATGGGGGAATCATATATGAAAGCTAAGCGTATTTATGAAATTGAATCTTTCATAAAAAAAAATAAGACAGCATCAATAGAAGAACTTTGTGAAACTTTTAATGTCTCAACAAATACTATTCGACGTGACATTAACCAACTTGTAGATATGAAAATCGTCAAGAAAGTTTATGGTGGAATAGAAGTCATTGAAGATTCACATAAAGCTGTGGATTACTATAAAAGAAATATAGAAAATTATCAATCTAAAAAATATATTGGAGAAATAGCCTCTAATGAAATAAAGACTAATGATATTATATATATTGATACAGGTACAACTACAATACATCTATTAGATTATGTTGATAAAAATATGATCTTCACTATAATAACGAATAGTTTAGATATTATGAATAGAGCATCACAATTTGAAAATGTAACACTATTCATTATTGGAGAAAAATATAAATCAATCACAAGGTCGTTTATAGGTATGGATTCTAATATGTTGCTAGAAAAATTCAATATTAATAAGGCTTTTATGTCCGCAACTGGTGTTAATATTCAAAATGGATTATCTAATTCCGAAATGGAAGAAAATTTAATAAAACAATATATTACGAGCAAAGTTTCAGAAACATTTATCTTAGCCGATCACAGTAAAATGGGAAAATCCACTTTACTCACATACTGCAATTTGGGAAATATTAGTAAAATATTTACCGACAAAACGCCACCAAAAGATATCAACGATTTTTGCCAAGAGCACAATATAGACATTCATTTTTAGTAATGTTATTAAAAGATTATGATGAGTCATCTAATAAACTATTTTTAACTTGTTTATTAGATGATTTTTTTATTTTGAACTATTAATGAAGTTTCCCTCAAATTAACAAAACATTATATTTTATGTTAAATAACATTTATAAACGTTTATCCTATTATATTATATAATGATTAATAAGATTATAAAAAATTGTCCATTGCATTGGACAATTTTAAATTAAGCGCTTACAAATTATTGCTATACACTTTATGTATGGAGGAGGGAATATTTATGAATAAGGAGGAAAAAAAGAATAAGATTATAAATTTTTTATTAAACAACTCTGGATATACCAAAGCAACTGAACTAGCTGATTTATTATCGATCTCTTCTAAAAGCATTTATCGTTTAATCAATGAAATTAATGGTTCTACTGATAATAAAAAAATTTATTCAGAAAAAGGTAAAGGTTTTTATATAGATCCTGACTTTAATAGTTTGGATATCGAATCAAATACAATATCCAAAAGTGTGAAGTTAGCTATGTCTCCTATTGAAAGAAGAAATGAAATTTTTAAGGACCTATTAATAAGCTCCCCAAAACCAACGACTGTGAATCAAATCATTAATAAATTCTATATTAGTGAAAGTATGTTATCCGTAGATGAAAAAATAATTATAGAAATGGCCCAACCATTTAATCTAAAACTGATTCGTAAAGACCGTACCTTGGTAATTTCAGGAGAGGAATCTGATATTAGAAATGCATTAATGCAAAGTATGGATACTCTGTTCTTAGAGATTGAAAAATCAGATAGTATACCTAAAAGTATAGAAGAAAAAGATAAAATTTTTGTTTATAACCAAATAAATACGATTGAAAAAACGCTCAATGTTAGCATACCGTATCCATATAATATCAATATCTTTTCACACTTATATATTCTAATATTACGTTTTAGAAAACATGGAAAACATGAAGTTAAAAAACATAAAAATATAGAAGACACTGATTATACAATAGACCAAAGATATTACAGAATCAGTGATATCATTATCAAAAATTTTGAAACGTACTTATCTTCCCAGTTACCTAACATAGAAAAAGACTACTTATATAAATATCTAACATCATATCGCGTAGAACACGAGACACCTTCAAACCAGGATAGCGAATGTGACTTTTCGGATGACGTTATTACTTTTACAAGCAATTTAATAATACCTATGGAAAAGAGATTGAACAGTGATTTTTCTAATACTACATTTCGTATTGATTTAATGAAACATATAAAGCCAATGATTAATCGAATAGAGAACCATATTCTTATTAAAAACACTTTATTAGATCAAATAAAGTTTGAATATTCTGAAATATATTCTCAAACATCTGCTATTTCTAAAACGCTAATTCCAAATATTTCAGAAGATGAAATCGGATTTCTAACACTTTATTTTGCTCGAGAAATAGAACGTAATCCTAGAAAAATCAAAACACTTATCTCCTGTACTACCGGCATAGGCACTTCAGAGCTACTACGTGTCAAAATCGAGAAAAATATTCCTGAGATAGAAATAATAGATGTCATATCATCAGACACTATCAACAGCGAAATTATTAAAGATATTGATTTAGTAATTTCTACTGTTTCAATAAAAAATTTCGATGTTATTCCGGTTGTTGTTGTAAGTGCAATGTTTAATAAAAATGATCAACAAAAATTAAAATCCCTTATTCCGAAATTAGGTGTTCATTATGGATGAAATTTTATTTGAAATAACGACACAATCAAATAATACGTACGAAATTTTAGATGATATAGAAAACTTACTTATTGAAGATAATGTTATTGATAAACAGAATACAATGCTAAAGGACATTGCTTATAGAGAGGCCCAAGGCGACTTAGAAATCTATCCAAAAGTAGTATTACCTCATATTAAAGAATCTTACGTTTATCAAACACGTATTGTGTTAGTAAAAAATAATTCATCATCTATAAAGTGGCAGGACAAGTTCATTGATTTAATTATTTTAATATTAGTGCCTATGAAGGTTGAAGACAGTGACAAAGACTTAATAAGAAGCTTTATGAGGAATTTAGCGCATGAAGATTATATAAAAAAATTGATTACAAAGGAGTAATTTATATGAATATCGTAAGCGTTTGCGCATGCACAGTAGGAATTGCACACACATATATTGCAGCAGAAAAATTAGAACAAGCAGCTAAAAAGAAAGGTCATTCCATTCAAATTGAAACACAAGGAACAATTGGTTCGGAAAATGAATTGACTGAAGAAGCAATAAGTAATGCAGATATTGTATTACTTGCAATAGACGTGAAAATAGCAAATAAAGAGCGTTTTGATGGAAAAAAAATAGTTGAAATACCTACAGATTTAGCAATTAAATCACCAAATAAATTAATAGAAAAAATAGAAGAAATTGCTGTGAGTAAAAGTTAAGGGAGATGAAAAATTTGGAACTTACAAATATCTTAGATAAAAATATAATTTTTCCTAAATCTAATTATACTAGCAAAGAAGAGATTTTAAGAAGTTTAGCAGCATCGTTCAAAAAAGAGCAATACATCGATAATATAGATGTTTTTTTAAATGATGTTTATAACAGAGAAAATGAAGGTGTGACCGGAATTGGTAATTTACTAGCAATCCCACATGGCAAAAGTAAAAGTGTTCAGAAGCCAGGCGTCGCAATTGCTACATTAAATAATAAAGTCGAGTGGGAATCATTAGACAATGACGGTGCTCAAATTGTGTTTTTAATTGCAATAGGAACCGAAAACTCAACAGATCACCTCAAATTATTATCACAAATAGCTAGAAAATTAGGAAATGATGAAATAAATTCTAAATTACTTAACGCCAAAAGAAAAGAAGAAATCATACAGGTACTTACATCTTAAAGGGGGCAGGATTATGAAATCATTTTTCAATAATTTAAATTTCAAAACACATTTATTAACAGCCATTTCATATCTTATCCCTGTAGTCTGTGGTGCTGGGTTTATGATTGCTATAGGAATGGCATTCGGTGGAGATAGCTCGACTGATTTAACTAAAGCAGGTTATTCATTTTGGGATGTCCTCGCTGTAATAGGAGGCATTGGATTAAAATTATTACCTGTGATAATCGCTACTGGTATTTCCTATTCTATTGCAGACAAACCAGGTATCGCACCTGGGGTAATAATAGGTTTAACCTCAACAGCAGTCGGTGCTGATTTTATAGGTGGTATCATTGGTGGATTTCTAACAGGCTATCTTGTATTAATCATCATTAAGTTTGTAAAATTACCAAATTGGGCTAAAGGCCTTATGCCAATGCTTGTTATTCCATTTATCGCTTCACTCATTGGTGGATTGATTATGGTCTATATCATTGGCGTTCCAATAGGTGCTTTTACACACTGGTTAACAGAATATTTACAATCGTTAGGTGGCACTTCTAAATTATTCTATGGCTTATTGATAGGCGTACTAGCTAGTATAGATTTCGGAGGACCTATTAACAAAACAGTATTCGCTTTCGTTTTGACTTTACAAGCTCAAGGCATTCATGAACCTATAACTGCATTGATTGTCGTTAATACTGCTACGCCGTTAGGATTTGCTTTAGCTTATTGGGTCGCTAAGTTATTCAAAAAAAATATTTACAAACAAGTCGAAATTGAAACCCTGAAAACTGCATTCCCAATGGGCCTCATAGAGATTGTTGAAGGTGTGCTACCTCTTGCATTGAATGATATTATCCGTAGTGTTATTGCTACTGGAATTGGTGGTGCTGTTGGTGGTGCGATTTCTATGGTGTTAGGCGGAGATGCACAAGTACCATTCGGAGGTTTTCTTGTGCTTCCTACCATGTCACAACCTTTTACTTTTGTCCTAGCCGTCTTGGCTAACGTAATTGTTACTGCATTTGTACTCACTATTTTAAAAAAACCGATTGATGCATCCAATGATATACAAGAAGAAACAGAAGAAGACGATATAGATTTAAATGAACTAAAAATTTCTTGAGGAGTGACATTTATGGTTAAAGCACAATTTTCACCATCATTAATGACGATGGACTTAGATAAATTTAAAGAGCAAATCACTTTTTTAGATCAACATGTCGATTCGTATCATATAGATATTATGGACGGACACTATGTTCCAAACATCACGTTGTCACCATGGTTTATTGAACAAGTTAAAAAAATTTCTTCTGTACCAATTTCTACGCATTTAATGGTAACGCATCCAACACAATGGATAGAGCAATTAATAAAAATCAGAAGTGAATTTATATGTGTACACGCAGAAGTTATGAATGGCATTGCTTATCGTTTAATCAATCAAGTACACAACGCAGATTTAAAATTTGGAGTTGTTTTAAATCCAGAAACTAAAATTGATATCATAATGCCCTATATAGATTTAGTTGATAAAGTAACAATCATGACTGTTGATCCAGGTTTTGCAGGTGAAAAATTCATTGATAGTACATTGGAAAAAATACAAGAATTACGTGTTATTAGAGATGATAATAACTACAATTATCTTATTGAAATGGACGGATCATCAAATAAAAATACATTTGAAAAGATTCAAAAAGCTGGACCAGATATCTATATATTAGGACGGAGTGGACTTTTTGGATTAAATGAAAATATTGAAAAAGCATGGTATGAAATGTTACAAGATTTTAATAGCGCTAAACAACATATTTACTAGCTGTAAATTCAATGAAGACAACCCGAATAATAGGTAGTTCGCCGTTCGGTTATAAGCTTTTGTTACTGACTTGCCCTGATAAGAGTTCTGAGAAAATCCGCCATATGCACTACTTTCCCAACAACCCTTAAAAGGGTTGTTTATTTTTTTCTTCCTAGTTTCTTCGCCAGTAAAAGATTTATATATTCAACAAGTGTTACTTGTTCTGCAACTCTGACTATTCTTCATTCATGTGGTTGTTAAATATCGTATTTCTCTAAAATTGCGATGTAGGTAAAAATGAATACTTGCGATATATCACACAGTAAAGTTCAACATAAAAATTTCAATACACACTTAATATACACGGTAGCGTATAGTGACGGCACACAACCTTATGACTTACCTCTCTATATTTTGATAAAATTACCACTTTTCATATATTACTGAAAGCGAGTTTAATTATCATCTTTATTAATGCGGACACGATCAATCGGTTCACCAAGTTTTTCATTACCTTGTGGTACATGGTATGTTAATACTTCAATATAATCCTTCGTGATGTTCACTTTCGTATAAGCAGGTTGGTTATCCTGTATTGATTTAACTGCATAATCTTTTTTTCCATCTAATTCATAGAATTTGCTACCACTAGCAGAGTTTAATGTTACATAAATTGTACCGTTTGGGTTCGAGTATGTTTGTGGTGCCGCTCCATTTTCATCCCATTTTACTTGAGCATCTTTACCATTCATAACATGTGAACGACTATAAGAATGGTCATGTCCACCTAATACTAAATCAACATTGTACTTTTTCATCAACGGCGCAAATTTATCACGTCTGATTTTTGTTGCTAACTTATCAGAATGTTTGCCTGCTGAATATGGATTTCTGTGAGTGAGTGCGACAATCCACTTGGGATTTTGATCTTTAGTATCTGCAATCGCACGTTTCATCGTTTCTTCGTGCCCTTTATAATCCAAACTCTCAGAGTTTAAACTGACAAAAAGTGTATCATTATGTGTAAAATAAAAATCAGAACTCGCCAGGTTTTTACCACCATTTTGCAAATTAGGCAGATTAAAATGTTCAGAATAAGCTTTATTGGCACGATCATGATTACCTAAAGTAGGTACAACTGTGAAATTTTCCATCCCTTTGGCTTCTATAAAACCACTATATGCCTTTTCATCCCAAGGCAAATTGACTTGATCTCCCAAGCTCATTAAAAAATCTGGATTTTTATTTAACTGTGCCATTTGATTCACAGTATTTTGCCATCCTGCATTATCCGCCTCTAAATCTCCCGAAGCACCTAGTTGTGGATCAGCAACAGCGATAAAATTCGTTTCTCCATTATTATTCGTATCAAAACGACGTATCGGGGATTTTTCTCCATTTACACCGTTAAAAAAGCGATACATGTAAGTTGTATTTTCTTCTAAATGAGGCAGCGTTGCATGAGTATAATTCATTTTTGGTATATCTTTATTTAGCAAGCGTTTTGTATTGCTACCTTTATGTGTTTCTCCTTCTAGACGTCTTGCATTAGAAAAATCACCCTGCTCATTTGCTTTTGCAATTTCCACATAACCTTGCTCGTCCGATTCATGATACCAAGTTAAATTCTTTTCGGTGTTATCTTTGCCAATCGTCATGATCGCATAACGATGGTCATTGGATTGTGTTTGCTGTGTAGTTGCTTTTTTATTATTTGATTCCTGATTAGTGGTACGCTCAGTATTATTTTGTTGAGGTGATTGATTTTGCTGATTTGGATTATCTGTTGTAGCGGCTTCATCTGATGTTAACGCTTTGTTCGACTTATGATTATCTTCTGCAGTTCTTTTATCTAATTTTTCCTGTTTGATTTGTTGATCTGAAGTAGCATCCTCAATTTTATCCGCTTCATTTCCCCACTGTTGATTATTTCCTGGGTTATACTGATTGGACGTCGATTGACTTGGTAACTTTGGTTGTTCTTTCGCTGCTGTATATGGTTCTTTTTGTTCTTGGTTATCAGATGGTTGTATTTGTTTATTACTTTCATCTTGTTGCTTATATGTAATTTGTGTATTTTGGTCTACTTCCTCATCGGCATTTTTAGATGAAGTTAAATTATCTTCACTTAAATTTTGATCATGATTTGCTTTTGACTGTGCCTTTGTATCATTTGCTGCATCTTCCTGATCATTACCCTCAATGTTAGCTACTTTATTAGCAAGTGATTCTGTTTCTAACGCTTTATCTGAAGTTTGTGTGATTGTATCATCGTTTTGATTCGTTTCATTGATTGCTTCTGTTTTTTTCTGTTGATCCTCTACTTCCGATGCACTAGCATCTTGTGTCCCTACAAAAATGCCTGCCGCAGACATCGTAAATATGAAACTCGAGGTGCTTTTTTTCATAAAATAACGCCACTCCTATCTATTTTTTAAGTTACTAATTCATATTGATTACCACGAACGTAACAAAATAGTATTAAGTTCAAATTAAATAGAAGTAAATGTTAAATTAAAAAAGTGAACCAGAAATCTAATTAAAAAGATTTCGTAGTCCACCTCATAATGTTGACTAGTTTTAAAATACGATAAAATTCCATCTGTATTTATACAGTTATCGTAAAACAGTATTATATAAACCGTCGTAATTATTTATAATTTCTATCCTCCAAAGAACAAATCGACAATATCTGTTGTTCTATTTTTATCCACTTTATAAAATTCTGTATAGCCACAATTTTTACAAGTTATTGTTGTAAAATTATTATGTTGCAAATCAAATATTTTAGAAAAACCTGAACCTGTCGCTGAAAGTGTTCCTTCTTCAACTTCTGTATGTCCACACTTAACACAACCATTATGTGTTTCTGCTGCCATTATTTTCCACCCCTTTGTCATAAGCTTTATTATGTACATATCACTGATATGGTCACTTTAAACTTTATGGGATGTTATAGGGATTGTGGCCTTTGGAGGTTATGTGATTACGAATATGCATATTAAAATTCAAATACTCTCTGTATGTTAATAATATTTATATGCAAGATAAATTTAAGTATACAAGTTTTGCTAAATCAATTAATATAGTTATATAGTATTTTGATACTATATATAAAAACAAAGGGGTTAAAAAATGAATTTACTAAATCAATCGAAAAATCCACATGCTTTTCCAAATGTAAGTCAAAATGATAAAACAATGGCTATGTTAATTTGGATATTAAACATATTCACAGGTTTTATCGGTCCATTAATTATATGGCTTATGAAAAAGGACGAATCTGAATACTTGAACAAGCAAGGTAAAAATTACTTGAATTTTGCAATAAGTTATACTTGTTATATTATTATATCTTGGATATTGACTATCGTACTAATAGGTTATATTCCGCTATTTGTTTTATCAATTGCAGGATTTGTTTATGCAATTATAGGTATTGTTACAGTAAATAAAGGTGAAGATTTTGTTGTCCCTCTTACAATTGAAATCATTAAGTAATAAAAATTCTCTAATGAGGATCATTTGTTAAAAATTGATAATAATTTCTTTTAAATTTTGAATGAGTTAAAAGTGTAGATGATAGTAAAATATTGTCTACACTTTTTATATAGATTTTTCTAAATAAGATTTCATAGTATTTACAACTTCATTTTCTTCTTAAGTGCAAGAATCCCAATTATTACATTATGCGCTTCAATAACTCTCATCATTCTACCTTGTTTTTTTATTCTTTGATTATCTTTTAAGATAGATAAATCATGTTGCACATTGTAACTTTTAAAAAAATAAACCTGACAGGTTAAGTAAATATTCTTAAGTCTTTTATATGTTTAAAACTAACACTTTTTAAGAAATATCTATAAAGATCTTCGACAAAAACAAAACGCACAATCCATTTTTATATCATTTTAAACCATAAAATTATATGGTATTATTTTTATATAATAAATGTTTTGTGAATGAGGAGGCTCATATGAAAGAATATCTATTGTTATTAGGTGCAGATCAGTTTCTTAGAGAAAGATCTTATGCAGGTGGCAAAGCAATCGGAGATTTCCAAGTTTGGACAGCTATTAAGAATGCAAAATTTCAATATAATGCTTATTGGGATTTTTGTATTAATGCTAATCCTTTAAACTATGAAGAAATAAAAAATGAAATAGCTTACTATAAAACGCAAGGTTACAAACCTAAATCTATTGTTCCTTTAAATGATTGGACACTAAAAGTCGCTAACAAACTAAATCAAGACTACGGTTTGCCTTACCTTGAAGAACAAGTCATAAACGCTTGTAGAAATAAAAGTATAATGAAGTCAATATTTGAAAAGTTTAGTATCCCTACACCAAAGTCTATGTATTTTAATAGTGGATTACAATTAAAACAGCTAATGAATGAATTTAATTTTCCAGTAATTATAAAGCCGGTTGATTTTGGAGGTAGTGGCGGTGTTTATTTAGCCAATAATAAACAAGAATGTATGGATGCCTATACTAAATCGAAACAAACGATGGAGATCTATGCAGATGATTTCCAAGTTTCTAAAAGTGGATTTCTGATTGAAGCATTTATTGATAGTGATGACGAAGTTTCAGTTGAAGTACTGTGTGGTCATAATTTCTATAAAGTCATTACTGTTACAGAAAAATATTTATCATCTAGACCGTGGTTTACTGAAATGGGTCATTTAGTTCCCAGTTTCAGATATAAAGATAAAAATATTAAAGACCTTGCAATACAAGTTTGTAAAACTTTAGGAATTTCACGTGGAGTTGCTCATGTTGAAATAAAAATTAAAGACAACAACCTCTATGTCATAGAAGCTGCAGCTAGACCTGGTGGCGATGCTATTATGGATTTAGTCGAATCTTCTTATGACATTAACCCCTACAGCCTTCATATATCTATGTATATTAACAATGACGTAAAACCTAAATATACATTTACTCCCAAAAAAACTTCTGCCATAGCATTTATGAAAGCTCCAAAAGGTAAGATCATGCATATTCATTACCCAGATGTATCAAAAGATCCTGAAATCAAAAAAATAAATATACTTAAAAAAGTTGGAGATATCGTAACTGATCCCGAAAATTGGAGCAATCGTGAAGGACTCATTCAATTGAACTGGCCTGAGTTACCAACTTCAAAAACATACAAACATATTCACAAAGCCAATGAATTAACAAATGAAATTTTTGACTGTAGTGATGTTCATAATGATTAAATATTTAACCATTACTGCACTATATCGATTTATCTGTGGAGGTTTAATCCTCATTATAAATTGGGAACTCGCAAATCCTGAATCTACGAGTGATTTAGCGCTGGCTACAATCCTTTCATTTGTTCCAGCAATATTCACTCCATTTCTAATAAGGCTATTCTTTAAAAATTATTCAGGTGCTGGCCTGACAAAATTATCTTTTTTAGTACTTTTTTATATAGTCATTATCATAACAGTATGTTACCGAAACGCTTTGCTATTAATTATTCTAAATTTTGCTTTATGGATTGTATTTTTCCTTTTAGAAACAAGTTTAGAATTTTGGTTTTCACAATTAGTTGAAAAGAAAAGTGAAATATTTATTAATAAATATAGTTCCCTTTCAATGACTATCAATCAAGTTGCTTTAATGGTAGGCCCTTTGTTTGTTTCAGTGATTGTTAATTTTATTACACTTCGTTGGATATTTATATTGTATGCCTTAACCTATCTACTTCTTTATATTGTCATTAGAAAGCAAAATAAGGATAATCAACTACCTTCTAAAGATGATGAAATTCATACTAAAGAATCTGTAAAATTTACACATTACTTTATAAGTATGCTTATGTGGCCAATATTAGGAACTATCAATTTTATGTTACCTACTTTTACAGCTTTTAAGAGTGGAGAAGTTCATGAAGTCGCACTATTGGACTGTGCTTTAGGGCTAGGAATGGCTTTAATTGGAATAATACTCAGCAAATTACGATCTAATAATTGGTTGAATGTATTTTTTATACTAAGTATTGCTATCACTGTTATGTGGTATTTGACTGAAGGGACACTTGTAATGAAATTACTATTAATGCTATTGTTCGGTTTCACTTTTGGCAGCGCAAGAATTATTTTCAGAAAAATCATTGTTACAGCATACGCTAGTCACACTGTAAAACATATTTATTCCCTGGGAAATGCTTTGGGGCTACCAGTTCTTGCATTCTGTATTTATCTTGGTATATTCAATTTAAACTTTGTTTGGTTACCATCATTTATTTTGTTAATTATATTAATGCTTTTATTGAAAATTGAACATCACGAAAGGAACACTACAATTGAAAAATCATTTAATTAAAAGGAAAGATATTTATAACAATGTATATTACTCGCAACAAGAAATTGATATCGAAAAATTATATGATCATCTTTATGGAATGATTGAACCCCTTCAATATGTAAATATTAATACTCAAGATATATTTCTATTACAATTACAAACAATTGAATATTTAAGTAGCATGGAAAAAAGAAAGCATAATAAAGCATTAGAGAATTTAAAAATTCTAAACATCAATTCAATAGATAATACTGATACCGTACTTTTAAATAATGCTTTAGAAAAACAAGCAACTTGTAAATACACTGATGCTCACCAAAAATATAGAGAATTACTTAATAATAACCCAAAAAATCGACTTGCTTTCTTTGCCCTTCATATGATGGAATTTAATCTTGGATGGCAAAAAAGCATGCTTGAATCATCACAAATTGTAGTTAATTCTTTTAAAAATACAAATCATTCTTTTTATGGATATAGCAAAGGGATTGAATCATTTGCTTTAATTGAAAATGGAATGTTTAACGAAGCAAAAAACGCAGCCGAAATTGCACTTAATATAAATCGTAAAGATGTATATTCAATACATGCTATGTGTCATTATTTTTATGAAACAGGTAAATATCAAGAAGGCATATTGTGGATGAAAAAAATGAAGCCATATTGGGAATGTAATAAAGGTATGAGAATTCATGTATGGTGGCATTTAGCAGTATTTCATTTATTCAACTTGGATTTCAAAGAAGTTAAACAGATTATGACGAATGAAATCATCCGCAAAAACATTGAGAATGGGTTTGAAGATTTAGATGTGACTGCCCTACTTTGGAGATTACATTTATTGGATGAAAATAATATTATTCCTTATAAGTCATTAAACAATTGGGACGATTACTTAAATAATAGTCACTTTATTTTCAATGATTTACATGCTTTAATAGCCTATATATTAAAAGACGAAAAAGAAAAAATTGAATCACTTATTCAACAGGTAAGAGAAAGACAATATAATACAATTAATTACGAACAATATAATTTATTATGTGGCTTTTACGATTTTGCTAGACAAAATTATTCTGAAGCTTCTAAAAAATTGTTTCCGTTATTAAATAATACAAATTTTGGAGGTAGCAACGCTCAAAGAGATATTATTCCATTAACGCTCTATTTTTCATTATTAAAATCTAACAATTTAAATGAAGCTCGGAAATTATTAAACACCTGCAGAGCATTTAAACATCCTTCTAAATTAAAAGAAAAGCTATTATTTGAGTTAGAAGGTGATGATGATTAACACTCTACAATTTATAGAAAATAATGATTTGCGCACTTTCAAAATAACTAGTGATAAAGAGAATAATCTAACTGTTGAAAGTGGACGTTTAGCCATAATAGAATGTTCTAATAAAAATAAAGTAACAAAACCATTTCTTATTGGTGTTGGAGAAAAGTTTGAAATACACAAAAATAAAAAGTACTTTATAAATTTATTAGTGTCTAACACACGTATTTCACTTTCAAATCACTATAATCTAACCGTAGAAGATGATGAAGATACTCAAAAACTATTTGCTGATATCGATGACTACTATTTTGGTTACGAAGAAAGATATAAAAAAATTTATAGCATTGGTGCTGATTTATGGGAAACAGGAAAACCAAATGAATCATTATTAATGGTTTTTCGAAGATATCCAAATTTATTTAAAGGGAAAGTTATAGATTTAGGGTGTGGAGAAGGAAGAGATACCATTTTTTTACACAAACAAAATATTGATGTACAGGGTATCGACATTTCTCACAGTGCAATTGAAAAAGCAAAAGTAAAAATTGGAAACTTTAATGACGAACAATCTATATTCAGCACTGGAAATGTACTTTATTTAAATAAATATGAAGATGAAACTTTCGACTTAGCTATGAATATGGGCTGCTTACACATGATTCATAAAAATTCAGACAGATTATGTCATCTAAAAAATGTTGCAAGAGTTTTAAAAAAGGGTGGTTACTTCTTAGTTGATCATTGCAAATCAGAGTGGGGCAATGGATTCCATACAATAGAAGATTACGATCAAGTTAAAGAACAATTAAAGAACTTTCATAAAGAAAATTATATAGACAGAATCGTACGCGTAAATGGAGAAAAAATAAAAATACCATTAAAAGTTATTCCTTATTTAGAAAAGTCAAAGATAGATCTAATAAAAGAGATCACATACTTTGGATTCGAAGTAGTCGAAACTTTTGACACTGACACAGAATCCTTTGGCAACTCTACATTAGCCCTGTTTAGAAAAATATTGTAGTAGTGCTTAGCATTAGGAAAAGACTGTAAAAATATTTGAAATAAATCGTTTTACAGTCTTTTTACTTCCAATATTGAGACATTTTAATATTTGTATAGCTCATTTTAATTTTATTTTCTAATCTCTAAAAATAATTGAATATTTAGCTCAAATGTGTGAGCTTAATTATCCATTGTAACCATGAATAGACTGAGTTAGCTCTTCTATCAATTACATTTTCTGAACATACATTCAACTCTCTCATCTTTTTTATAATAATCTCTTTATCTGGGATTTCCCCATATTTTATAACAAATTTAAATAAATCATTAAATATCTTATGTTGAAATATCAATTCTATAATTTTTAATTGCCTTTGTTTGTAAGGTAATTTATATATATCAAAAGCTAATTTCGTTAGCTTTACTTTCTTACCCCCGTCTCCAAACTTCTCTTTATCAAATAGTCCTAAATATTTACCAGCATTAAAATAATAATTTGATTGCCTAGGAGTAAAGTCCATCAATTCAAAAGCAATTTGAATTTCAGTTTGTGGATTTTGATATAAATTTTCTAGTAGAGAAATAATTCGATCCATAGAATCAGCTTGAATAAAGGGTGTATCATTTTTATCTTTTTCGTCATAATATTTAGGATTAGTATGTTTATATACCTCAATAATATCTTCTAAAGAAATATTAACATCTTCAATCGAATACATACTTTCTTTCACTTTTTTTATAGAAGACATATTATTTTTATCATCAAATTTATATTCAAATAATCTAAAAACTTTATTAGCATAAATTGAAAAAACTAATCTTATAGGTTTATTTACTTTTTTACTCCATAACCTATATGGATAATATAGCTGTCGCACATTAAAATCTTCATTGACTATATTCTTAGCTTCTAATATAACAACTGATTCATCATTTTCAAATCCTCCGTCTATTTCGCACTGAGCACTCTCAACATGTATAGGTATAAATGATGAATTATCAGTTCTTTCTAATTTAAAGTCAAATTTACCAGTACCCATTCTACCATTAAATGTGCTGTGGTTTTCATTAGTTTCTAAAAAATGGTCTAAAATTTTTGTTAGTATAAGAACATTAATAGCATTTGCTTCTGATGTAATTTCTTCAATTTGAATACTCTCTAGTTCTGGTAACTCTACATGAAATACATCTTCATTTTGTTTAACAAACTCAGGCAATTTCTCATATATATTAAAATTACCTAAAATATAACTTGTTCTACTAATAGGTAAGATATTGATTTTATTTTTTTTGAATTTATTTGGAACTTGTTTACTGGCATCCCATTTACTCATTAACCTAGGTTCTTTATATTTTTTTATTTCTTTAGCCTCAAGCTTAAAAAAACCATATGCAGAAACATTTTCCGCAATATTAAATTTATCGAACAATATATCCCAAGCTTCATTAACTGTATAATTATAGTTCTCATACTTCATAATTATAAACTAACACCTCATTTATATCTCCTCTTTTACTTGCGTTACTATTGATAGCTCTTTTAGCCTGAACCGTTTTAATATTGTAATCAGCATATAATTCTCTTATAAAAGGGGTATCAGAATTTGAAAGTAAAAACTTAATACCTTTAGCATTCAATTTATCGCATTCCTTTTTCAAATCTAGTTGATCATCTAGACCAAAACCTTGTTCTGTGTATCCAGTAAATGAAGATGATGTGCTTATTGGAACATATGGTGGATCAAAGTACACAAAACTTCCTTTACGCAAACCTTTTAATGCCAACTTATAATCTCCATTTAAAATCTTAACATTTGAACTATTAAAATAATTAGTCATTGCTCTAATCATTGTTTCATTTACAATGTTTGGTGACTTGTACTTACCATAAGGGGTATTGAAAAAACCAGATGAATTTACTCTATATAAGCCATTATAACAAGTTTTATTCAAATAAATTATACGAGCTGCCCGGCTTATTTCACCTATATTCTTATATTTAACGTCTCTATCTAATGCACGTAATTTATAAAAGTATTCTTCATTATTATTTTCATTATGATACATCAATTTTTGAATCAATTCTTCCGGATAATTTTTAATTACTCTATAGGTATTAATCAATTCTTCATTTAAATCATTGATTATAGCTCTTTTAGGCTGAACATTAAATAACACAGCTCCTCCACCCACGAATGGTTCTACATATGTCGATATATTTCGAGGAATTAATGGGGAAATTTCTTTTATTAATTGTCTTTTTCCTCCAACCCATTTTAAAATAGGTTGGAGAATAGGGTTATATTTTTGCAAATTTTTTCTTTCCTTTTCTAAAATAAATTCAGTTAATCTATATACTTCAGAGTATCAATAAATCTAATTTTAGTCCATACTCTTCTACTATTGTTTAATCGCAGTAATATTCTGTTATATTGATATTTCTATAATTTGTGAATTATTTTTTCTTTGATAAACTTTCAATATTCGGGTTTTGGTTAGTTATGTCTTTTATCTTTTTATCAACGATTTCTTTAAACTTTTTTTGAATTAATTTTCTTGCCGGTGATATATCTTCACCTTTTTTGTAATTTTCTATCAGTTCTTCAAGTTCATTAATATTTTGAAGAATTGACCTATTTTTTATACATTTATTTAAATAAACTATATAAAAAATTTTTTGTTCATAAAATTTATATTTCGATTTCAAATTATTATATTCAGCAACTATAGCATAATAATCTTTCACTAAATTTATAGCTTTCATCATAAAATTTTTATCATCATTAAATAAATAGGTGTGGCATTAATCTCACTAGGTAATGAAGACGAACTTAATATCTTTATAGTGGGTATAATATTAGTTTTATTAGCCTCCTTTGGTGAAAGCGTATATTTTGCATTCCAAAAAAAGTATTTAGATAAATATGGTTTTATTCCATTGACGATTTATACAATTATTGCAGGCGCATTATTTATGTTTATATTTTTACCGGGAAGTTTTAATGAATTACAGACGGCAAATATGACATCGATATTATCTGTCATTTATTTAGGTGCATTTCCAACTGTTCTACCTTACATTGCCTTAGCTTATACAATACAAAAAATAGGTGTGTCAGATGCGACGATTTCATTATACTTAACACCTGTTGTTTCTTTAGTATTGGCATATTTTATGTTAGCTGAAATACCTACTTTATTTGCTATTATTGGTGGTATTATTACATTAATTGGCGTAACCATTACATCATCAAATGCTGAAGAAAGTGTAGATTTGAAATAGCAATGATTATATTAATATAAAATTAAGTTTTTATATTCCATTTTTACCTATAATAATTAAGGAGATTATACATATGGAAAAAGATATAATCAATATAATTGAAAGACACAGAAAAGATATACAACTTGATAACAATCAGTTAATTATCAAATTAAAATGCACTCCAATCAATAAAAAAGGTAAAGAGTTATTTGAGGTTTTAAATTATGTAATACAAGAAAATTATATTTTAACTTTTGGAAGCAATGAATATGAATGCTACAAATGGCAAGCATATTATAATGGAGAAAATATGATAGAAAAATATCTAAATAAGTATCTTGATAACGAAATTGTATTGTATGCTGTACCATTATCAAAAAAAATGTTGATATAAAAACTAATTCAGTTGATATAAAAAAAGCTAATCAAGTTAATATTTTCGCTGAAAGTATAAATTCAATCAACGCAAAGAAATTTATTTATAATGAAGAATTGACAGATACAAGTAATACTGATTTATTAGTTGCTATCAATAACATAGAAAATTCACTTAATAATTATGAGGCACCTAATTATAATGATATGTCTGTAGTTAAACAATTCGCTAAATCATCATCTAATATCGCAAGCTTTGCAGCAGATGTTATTACCATTCTAGGAGTATTTATAAAATAGATCTTTTTGCAAATAAAAACTCAAGTAAAAAAGACTCGAATCTAATCGGGTCTTTTTTGTTAATTAATTATATAAATGTATAATTGGATGCTGTTAAATTATTTCAAATGACCTATTATATTTTTAAATATCTATCAAATAGCATCACTTGTGACACACTACTGGGTCTTCTTTGATCATGTGATTTTTATTCATTACTTTTTTATTTATCATTGGAATTTATTTTGTCATAAAGGGATATACAACATGTCCATCATCTTCAATGATAGGCATTGCTCCCCATTCTCCTAATTTATGCGATTTTAATTCAATGTCATTATTATTTAAAATAACATGTGTTACATTTTCATTATGTGCCTGTAGCCAATTACTAATAATCAAACGATGACATCTTGAAGGATGACGTTCAGCACATAACAATGCAACCACATTATTATCTTTCTCTTCCATCAATATATTGATACCTTCTTTAAAATCGTCGGTCAAAGTATAATCTGCATAATTGTGAAATGATTGATTTTTCCAACCAGCATTCAAATTTTCTCCAACTACGCCAGAACGTTTTCTTCTTCCGCCTAGTAATGAAATATGTTTATATTTTATATTGTGCTCTTTTAGCCAATCCATAAAGTCATGTTGGTTATATTGTGGATGTTTTTTACTATTTGGAAATGAACGAACATCTATAATTTTTGTTATCTTGGCTTTTTCTAGCATTTCAAGAAATGTTTCTAGATTATAATTATAATGACCTATTGTAAATATTGTCACTTCTAACCAATCCCTCCGTCATTTTTAAAGTATAAGTGACGTTATTACAATACCTAATTATCATTATTATTTCGCTTATTAAAGATAAGATAAATTATTACTATTGCTATAGGAATGAAAGCAGAAAAAATAGCCGAATAACTACCATTTTTAATTAAAAACGGTAAGCAGACTGCCATAATTATTAAGCATATAGTTAATACTATAATGGCATACACTTTACTTTTATTCATCTTGTAACTCTCCTTCAACTTATTATTTTCATAAATATAACAGAGCTTCTTGTGTAATAGGAATTCTGTACGCTCCTCTCATTTTCTTAGCTGAAATAAAACATTCTGTATAGATTGGATAAAGTATTTCTAAATTTAACTTTGTATTCGCAATTCTGACGTCCACATAGTATCTAACCCATTCTTTAGTGTCATATAATATTACTCCAGTTATCAAGGCTGTCTATATATTATTTCCATCAAATCACTTCACTTTTTAAAACTAATTCATTTCCATACTCTTCATAAAAGTCTTTTATAGACGCTTCTCCACCTAATAACCTATACACTATTTTTTCACTCTCTGTTAATGTGCTCATATATAAAACTCTTAAACTATTCTCACTATTTTTTGTATCTTCCGTTATTTTCAAAATAAATCTATGTAAATTAAATAATACATAAAACTCATTTTTAATATTATTTTTAGAAAGAATTTTTTCTATTTTTTTATTAATATCATTATTTATCTCCTTTTCCATTTCCTTAGTATCAATAGGATCAAAGTCTATTAATGACCTAAGCACATACATATTTACATCTTTTGTATTTATAGAATTTTCCAATTCTTTTATAGCATTAATGTAATATTGATATACCTTTCCATTAGTTCTACTATAGTATGAAGGTGGGTCATGAAAGAACCAATGTGTCACCTCACTCTTTATCACTCTTTCAATATGATTAAATTTGTTCAGATTAATATTATTGGTTAACTTACCAGGGTCTGTATAATCGCTAATATAATCTACTTCTTTGTACATTATATTTAAATCTGCCTTAATTTTATTCATAGTTTCGATTGTGCGAAAGAACTTGAATTGTGTATTATTTTCCTTCAACTCTTGTTGCTGATCAATTAATGCTTGCGTATTATTAGCCATTTCTTTTTTTTGGATTTTTAAATCTGTATTCTGCATTAATGCAGTCAAAATTAATAAAAAAAATGCTAAAACCGAAACTAAACTTTCATCAAACATTGTTCCATTCTTAATTTGTAATCCATATAAAAAATTTACAATTAAACTTATCGCACCAACTATTAAAGATATTTTTATTACCAAACTATATTTCATTCAATAAACTCCTATCATTAATTTAATCATACTAATTTTTGTTTAGACTTACTCAAAATTTCAGTTATTTTTTCAATTTCTTTAACCTTTTTAGAAATAATTTTATTTTCAAAATCCTGAATATTTTCATCTTCATCTTTTCCACTTTTGGACGTTATAAAATTGGGATGATTGAATTCTCTCATTACAGATATTTCTACAATATTAATAAACTTATCTATTTCTTCCAATTCATCTAATAATTCACTTAATACATTTAATTTATTATTTATTTTTTCTAAAGAATTTAATTGCAAATTAATATGCTGATTACTAAGGATTTTAGTTAATTCTTCTTTAAACTTGTTTATATGATTAATAATATAGCTTTCTTTAATTAATTTGAAACTTTCTAAAATGAAATATTTATCAAAAGAATTTGTATGAAAAATTTCTTTGAAATGCATTTGGTTACTACTTTCAATGTCCTTTAGGTTTATTTGATAAGTTTGTTGTTCCTCATCTAATCCTATTTTTATAGCAAATCCTTGTTTTATATCAATTAGTTTATTTTCTAGAAATTCAATTTTGCCAATATATTTCTCACTAATTAAATCTAACATTATTAATGTTTTTTCATTTTTCACTTTTTCAGTATTTGCTTCCTTCTTAGTATCAATATATAGTTTTACAAAAGTAAATATGAAAGCTAACCCAGTTATTATAGATCCTAATAGCTCAGCTCCATGTTCATATAAATAATTATGCTCTATTGCTCCAATTACATTCACAAGAACAGCCTCTCTTCATTTATTAATAATAAACTAAATATTAATATGGTAACTTCGATAAATTTACTAATGCGTTAGTAAACCCCTGTTTATTTAGTGAATTTTCTACTTCTTCTAAATTTTTTTCACTGTTGGGATTAATAATTACTTCTTTTAATATTTCGTTTGTAATTTTACAAGAAGCGAAAGGTTTATTGTTCATGTACAACTCTGGATTTAGCAGATTATCCTCATTGATATTGAAAATAATGTATCTAATTTCTTCTTCTTGTCTTAAATACGGGTTTTTGAACAATAATGAAAAGAAATGCAGTGCTTGTACTACACTCCCTATGATTTCTTCCATATCATCAGGGTCATATTTAAAATTATCATGAGCGACCAACCAAGCATGAGCTAAAGCTTTAATATATTTAGACTGTACTTCATAGTCATATTCCACTTTTACAGGAAAAACATATGCATTACCAACTGTATACTCATCAAGTGTTTTCTTGCCCTTTGAGTAATAACTTGCAAGTTGTTCCATTACTCCCTGACTATCAAATCCTAGAGCAATATCTCCATAATTTGATAACGCTTGTGAATAATCATTTTCACTAAAAGACCAAACATATACATCATTTGGCAAAATAGTATTTAGTTCTTCTAATTTGAGGATTATATCATTGGGTGCCCCTAATAATTTTAATTCCTCTTTCATTAACTCATATACATATTTAATTTCTTTATCATCATTCATATAATGTATTGATCCGATTAAAAAAGTAGATGATGACAGAATTTTTTCAAATGCTTCATATGTAGTATAATGATATAAATTTTTAATTTTTTGGGGGTTTGCATAGAATTCATTTGCAATAAGCTCTGGTTGAACACGTTGATAAAAATTAGAATTCACATCACAGTAATCATTTAATAATTGCATTCCTTCCTTACTCATCGACTGAACTGTTCTTTTTACATCTTCTGACACCTTTGGATCTTCAAGCATTTTTTCTAATTCTTTCATATTATCCTCTCCATTCCATTTATTCATTAATCGAATCCAACTCATCTGTTATATTATTTGATCCATATGGTTGTGCTTCCATAAGCCAATTCACATGGCTTGCTAATCCATCTAAATCAGGAAATAACGATAATTCATTTATTCCATAATATGATAACTCTTCTCTTAATCTCGTTCTATACCGCTTATCAATTATAATTTTAGTTAATTCTTCTTTTTTCGATATGTTTTCTTCAATAGACGCAGTTGGTTGTTCATGAATTGTGAAAATACCACTTTGTCTTACTACTCTTGTTGCTAACCCATTTGGTTTAACTTTCTTTATTCCCTCACTCTCAAACGGACGCACTTCCTTTACATTAATATCTGATTTTTTCAAATAAGCATAAATAACAGCATCACAATCTTCAAAGTCTTTCACAGCAAAATATGCTGCTACTAAAGGGTTGAAACTCCAATCTAACAATCTTGTAGCTAAACCATGATGCTGAGCAATAGTTAACATATCCCAATCGTTATAAGACTCCTTAAGAAATATCATAGCTTGACGTTTCCATGCATAAAAAGTTTCCTCATCATTGTATTTGTCATACGGTGAACGCCCTGCTTTTGGCACCAAATCCCATTTTTCATTACTATGCCCTCTAAATAACCATAAACTATTACCTCTATAGCCATCGAGAACTTCGTGTAATTCTTTAAATGATTTAATTTTTCTTTTCATAAACACCTCTCCAAAAAGAACGTATGTTCCCATTATTTATATAACTATATTAGCTTATATCTATATAGAAGTAAACGTTAATAACCAATTGGTGAAAATTGTTATCTCACTCAAACTTACCGTTCATCAACATATATAAAGGAGCACTTTTATGTTTATAGACAATAATTCAAACAGTGAAATACTTAAGGCTTTTGCAATCTTATTTAATGAAGCTATAAAAAATCTTGAATCTCACACAGACGTCATAATAAAATTTAACGCTAAAATTAGAAAAAGGATTTCAATATCATAAAGATGAAATTATTATAAAAGATGATTTTAGTACATTAATATCCCAGTTTGGTAAACTAGGAAGCTTTTCTATTATTTCAGAACGTTTACTTTCAGGATTGTACTTGTGGTTAATAGATAACTATGAAGAAGTTTCTGTTAATGAACAATTTAATACTACAAAAAATGAAATTATATCTAAATTTATAAATGTACAAAATGAAACATTTACTAATTATCTAAAATTTATATAGAGGATTCACTATAATCACGAAACTAACAAAGGAGGAAATAATAAGGAGTAAAATAAATGGAATTTGCATATTATAAAACGAAAACATTAGCTGATTTTGAAAATGAACTGAAAGCACTTGCTTTACATAAAAAATAAAAAGAATAGAGGAAATTAAAATGAAAAAATTATTAATATTGCTATCAATCATAGCGATAGTTGTAGTTTTATTAGCAGCAGGTGTATTTGGATATTCGAAATATAGAGAGGTTCAATTAAAACAAGAAAACTTACAAACACAATTAGAAGAAAAATCTTCTAATGAACAAAATAATGAAAACAATGAAAATGTTCAACAAGAACAAAGTTACAATAACAATGAAAATCAATCATCTGAAAATAATCAAAAAGAAGATAATAATAATGAACAAAAAGTAACTAGAGAAAATGTATTTGATTATGCCATAGCTGCAATAAATGAAAATGGTGATGCTGACTTAATGAAATTCCAAGAGCCATCTTACAGTGATGGAGTATGGACAATTGATGCTAATAATAAATCTGGTGTAGGATCTAACATGATAAAAGTTTATGATGATCGTTGGGTACAGATATATAATGGTGCTGGTGATGTGATTCAGGAAACACAAATTGAATTACAGTAAAAAATAAAAGAACATCAACTATAGTATCTAATAATGAATATCGATTATATATAAGTCTATGTCAGAATAATAATGAATCAAAGAATTAATGTTTCAAATAGGACATTTCCTACTTTTTGGAGTAGGAAATGTTCTATCATTAATTTTTTATATCATTATTCAATTTAGATAATCGTTGCCCACTTATTCATACAGTTCCGTATAATAAACTTACTACATTATAATTTAACCAATATAATTGAAATGAATTAATTTTAGACGACTATATTATATCGATATTATAAACTTTTTAATTTATCCTTTCTCAAAAATAAGAGAACAACAATAACCAAAGAGTAACCCACTATAGAAATTATTGATGCATCCATGCCATAATCCCCACCTGTTATAAACACATTACTACTATTTATTATATATTGTAAGATACCATAGTCTTCTTTACTATTCGTAATAACAAATATACCTCCAATATTCCAAAACATATGTAATGATATACTTGCCCAAATTGAAGAATACTTATAACAAGCAATTCCATACATAATTCCCGCAATGGTCCCAGCAATAATTAATAAATAAAAATCTAAACCCACTAATTTTCCATTGAACAAATGTACCAAACTAAATAGTACAGATGTTGATATAATTGCTATAAAGATATTTGTCTTATCTTCAATGTATTTTAACAGCACACCTCTAAATATAATTTCTTCTACAATTGGCGCAACTATACTTGAAATGAATAATACAGAAATGACCATTTCGATGTAATCTTTTTTAGAGGCAAATTGAGTAACAATTATGTCACCAGATATAAAAACAAAATAAACAGTTATAACTATAATTGGTAATAGTAAACCTAAAATTATACATAATGGGTAAATTTTAAAAGTAGTAATCCTATAATATGATAGCTTGTTTTTCAAAATTTTATTTACTAATAATTTAACAAAACCCATGGTTACTATAAGGTAAGTTAAACCATGTAGCACATATTCAAAAGTATATAAGCTAAATATATGCCATAGGATACCTAAATTTTGCGCAAGTACAGAAATAATAAATAGTATTATACTTAACCCAAGAATTTTTAAAATAACAAATAAATTTTTCATATTATGACTCCTCAACAATAATTAAGAGGACTTATATATTAACCAAAAATTTGTGAAAGTGTTCCGCCAATAATCAATATGATTACAATGATTAGCCACCATCTTTTAGAAGCAAATTCCCAAAAATTCATAAGCTCAGATGTATAATCTTTATCATCGGTATCTTCTAATTCACCTTTGCCATTAACCAAGTTATCAAGACTAACACCAAATAGCTCAGCTAAATTATTAAGCATCTGAATATTAGGCTCTAACGCTCCTTGTTCCCATTTTGAAACAGATTGTCTAGTAGTATTCAATTTCTCAGCTAAAGCTTCCTGCGTTAAACCAGAACTTTTTCTGTATTTTCTAATTTGCTCTGCAAGTCTCATATATAAGTCACCTCCCATTAAAGTTATCAATTCTATATGTAATCTTCTGCATATAAAATTGATCATTGCGTCTTTAAATTAGATTATCAAGTATATCATTCATTAACATAGTTCACTTTCATAATGTAAAAATCGTATCACTTGTGATACGCTTCTGCTTATCGGTTGGTTATGCGGTATTCTAATTATACAACGGATTAATTATATATGTTTAAGCTTATCATTTATGTGATACTCACCTTTATCATTGCCATTATAATTAATTTACTATTAGTACATATTTATTATTTTAGTTAATTCAGCTTTAACAGCTTTTTTCAAACTAATAGGAGATTCTACTTTGACATTGGCCCCACATGTGACTATCAATTTAGCTATAAAACCTATATCTTTCGCGTTCATTTTTGATTTGAATAAGTGAGTCTCTTCGTCAATCTTTTCAGTCATATAGTCACTCCACAGGTATCCTTTCAAGATATTTAATCCAATAACATTACTTCTAATTTGTATATCAATCGTATTTTCATTTTCAACCATGAACTGTTGAAAATTCTGCATAGTTATTTCATTACATTCTTGAGTTTCTCCCATTTCATATACTTCTTTTATTTTAGAAATATTTAACAACTTCACTAATTTTAATCCTATATTAACAACAACGAAGTACCATTGCTGATTTTTATACAAGATACCAATACCTTTATATTGTCCTTTAAAGTAATTTTGTGAATAACATATTTTAAAAGACTTATTACCAATTATTAATTTAATGATTTCATTAAATAATTTATAATTTTTGAGTTGATACGTGTCTTCATTAAAATATTGAAATACCCCATTATACTGGTTTATCAGTTCTTTTTTATTCGAATTATTATATAACTTTTTTAATATTTCTTGGTATTCTGTTTGAAAAGGTAGCTTACTCACATTTGAGATACTTGAAAGCGTAAATACTAAAGCTTTCAATTCTTCGTCTGTGATTGCTATTTTCGTTTGGTTTCGATTACCTATAGTCGTATAGCCACCATTTTTCCCTGTACTACTATATAAAGGCACTCCCAATGCTTCAATTTCCTTTATATCCCTTAGAGCAGTACTACGAGAAATATTAAATTCTGACATTAAATCTTTCAACTTGAAATTCCTATTTTCATTACAATATTCAATCATATGATATAACCTAATAGATTTTTTCATTATTATTCCCCTTTTGGTATCAATAGGTGAAACTATTAAAATGTATACTCTATTTATAACAAATCTAAGGAGGAAAAACTATGAAATTTCAAGTAAGTCCCTATTTTTTAATTACGCAAAATGCAGATGGTTTAAAAAGGTTGTATGAAGAACTATTTGACGCTAAAACGCTATATATCCAACGTATTAAGGATAGACCGATAGATAAGCAACTTAATATCGAAGAAAAAGATTTAAATAAAATTGACCAATGTGTCCTTCAATTTGGAGATATAAAAATTATGATTGCGGATGATACAGAAGGTTTACCTATAACCCAAGGTAATAATATATCGCTTTGTATCACTTTTGACCGCATAGAAGAAACTAAACGTGTTTATGACCAGTTAATAGACAAAGGCAGTGAAGTATTAAAAGCATTTAGTCCAGAGTTCTATACTGAAGGTTATGGTTATGTAAAAGATCCTTATGGTATCTCTTTACATTTATTTACGAAAAGAAAAGGTTAAACCAAGTTTCTAGTGTACTACTACAGATATTTGTCTTCAGTTATATAAAAAGTCCTCTTACATAATTTATACGTAAGAGGATTATATATAACTCATTTTTAATTTATAATACAATCAAAATTTTACTGGTTCTAATAATTCAATGATTTCACCGTTTGGACCTTCAATAATTACATTTATGACTTCAACTGCTGGCTGACCTAATGATAATGATTCATATGCGTTAAGTATTTTAACATTATTATTCTTTAAATGAGCTACTACTTCTTTTATCGAATCTACTGTTAACGCAAAGTGTAATACATGGCCCATGTATATTCTCATTCTGTTTCTTAAGTTTTTTGCCCTCACGTGGAACTCTCGCATGCTTATCAAATACTTCAATATATGTTTGTCCATCTAACGAACGTAGCATACATGCTTCTTTAATATGGTATTCTTCTAAACTCCAATGATGGGCTTTTTTTAAATTGTAGTAAATTTGTATAAAACGAAATCGCTTCTTCATAATTTTCTGCCATAATAGCAATATGTGTTAATCCAAATATTTTTATTCTTATCCCTCCTAATTAAAAGTATATTCACATAAAACTTTATTTAATAAGGAGTTTTTCATTTGGATAATACTGATAAATTATTAATCACACTTTTAAAAGAAAATGGCCGATTATCTTATAAACAACTTTCACAAAAGGTTCATTTATCACAACCTGCTGTAAAAGAGCGTATCGAAAAATTATTAGACACTAATACTATTTCAAAATTTACTATTGAAACAGGGCAACTCAAAAATCAAATATCAGCTTTTATACATATTAAAACAAGTCAGTGTATCGAACTAGAGAAGGTATTAAACAGTCTGAAGAATATTAAAAACGTATATCGCATGGCAGGTTATTATAATTATTGTGCAGAAATTCAATGTGAGAGCCACAACCATTTGTTAGATATACAAAAGTTATTAAGGTCTTTTGGACCTTCGCAATTACATATCGTTACCGAACATCTTTAATTTAAAATTCGAACTATAATTCTAAATTTTTTATTACTTTCCTAGTGAGTTGATTAATCTTTTTATTAATATTTTCGTTCGTATTTTTACTTCTATTTATATTATCGAGATGGTAGGTTGAAATTTTATATATTCCAGAAAGGTTTAGTGGATATTTAAGTACATGGTATCCCATTCTCTTTTTTAATTTATGAAAAATTTCTGGGCCTCCCTGCGTGTACAAAATGATTGTTTTTTTATCATTCCATAGACCCTTTTTAAAATATTGCTTTCTCTTAAAACTAAAAGCGTTTTCTGGCCAAAATGCTTGATCAATAAAACTTTTCATTATTGGTGGAACATTGAACCAATATAGTGGGTAAATAAAAATTAATGTCTTTGATTCATTTAAAGTATTGATTATATGCATTTGCTGTTTTGTTGGTTCTGAATAGTAACCATTATCCAATATTAATGGCAAATCCATTTGTTGCAAATTAAATGTATGTAAATCATTTTTATCTAACTTCTTTAAAATTGTCTGATATAACTCAAAGCATACTCCTGACTGGTTACCTCCGTATATAATACTAATCATTATGTTCTCTCCTTTGATTGAGCTCTTTTAAAATTGATTCTTTATTGAGTTCATATTGGTTATTTTTGGATAATTCATGAATTTTTTTAAGCTTATTAAGTATCAATATTTGGTTATTCAACTCATCTTCTTTTTCTTGTATCACTTTATTTATATACTCTACAGAATTAATATTACAAGTCTGCGTTGTTGGCTTATGAAACAATTCAATGATGTACTTCATATCTTCTAACCCTATATCTAACGCTTTTAAGTCCATAATCATTTTCAAATCTATCATAGCCGTGTCATCGAAATACCTATATTGGTTCGTGTCTCTCGGTATTGTGAGCATACCAATTTTTTCATAATATCTGATTTGTGATTTAGGGATATTTAGTTTTTTGGAAACTTCATCAATTCTCATGTAACGCAACCTCCTTATATTAAATCTATCATTAAACATTACTTTAAGGTCAATTGTTCTTTACTATCATCTATGTATTATTGGTCATTTATTATTGTAAAATAGTTTTAAAGATATAAAAAATGAAGGACACATCTACACGGTATTGTGCCCTTCACTTAATTACATTAACTTATCGAATCCATAAGTTTATAAAAATATTCTGCTTGATGTGTCTTATTCAACTTATACCATGCTTCCAATGTATCTAGTTCAAATACGTCTATCTTTTTCAATACTTCCCTAGCAAATTCTAATGGCGCAATACCTGATGCAGTAATTAAATTTTCATCAGACACAGCCGACTTCATTTCAAATAATTTTTCTCCTTTATAATTTGGAGACGTCATTTTAGTATATTCTATGTTATTACTCGTGTGTCTCCTAGTATCTAAATAGCCATTACTAGCTAAAGCATCCACTGCACCACAAATTGCAACAATAATTGTTCCTTCATCTAATGCAGTACCAACTCTTTCTAATATCGGTTTATGTACTTGGTCATTCCAATTCATTCCTCCAGGTAAAATTAGAATACCATTGTGCTCTATCTTACATTCACCGAAAGTCATATCTGGTGTTATATGTAGTCCACCCATCGTTTTTACTGATTCCTTAGTAGCACCTACAGTAATTATGTTTAATGGATCTAATCCATTTTTAAAATATCTTCCTGAGTTCAATTCAGCTATTAAATAACCATATTCCCAATCGGACATTGTATTAAATACATAAAGATATACTTTTGATATTTTCATAAAATCATACTCCATTCGCTATTAATATAGCAAAATGTAACATAGCTTCCCTGACACCTAACGTCAAGAAAGCTATTATTTTTGATAAAATTCTATTAAATTGTACAAGTTATTAATTATTTCTTCTTTCAGGCTTAAAGGCTCTAAAACTTGAATTCCTTTACCATATGGCAATAATATTTGTGGTATGTAATTATGCATAATATCTTCTTCAAGTTGAAATTCTGCTCGGTTGAATGTTCTTTCTTTTAAGTAATGTCCTAGAAACCAATGTTGGCAAATTCCATCTAATGTACTTTTATCTCCACTAATTACTATATTAGCCATTGAACCTTCATTTTCCATAATTGGTAGTAAATTTCCCGGAAAATAACTGTCTATTGATTCGTCATCTCCACTTTTTCTATATGAAATAATCACAGAATTTCTATCAGCTACACAACATTCTAATGCTTCCAACCGGCTATCTGTAGGATATTTGTTGTTTCTCTTAATCACTTCAAGACTAGACGTATGTTTCTCTACTTCAACTGCTTTTTCCAAATTTGAATAGTTTTTAAGCTTTGTAATAGCACTATTAAAAAAATCTCCACCATAATAACCCGCTTCTTCTGCAAAATCTGCAGCATGACATAGTGCTGTTTGTTCCTCAGAATTAAAAAACAGTGGCGCTTCAACAAATTCATTTAACAAAGTATATCCACCATTATGACCAATATCTGAAATAATTGGTACACCACTCTTTGAAAGTGTATCCATATAGCGATACACAGTTCTGATATTCATCTCTAGCTTGTCCGAAATTTGCTTTGCAGTAATCTTTTTGTCAGAACTAAGCATCCAAAGTGTTGCTAATAAATTATCTAATTTAGCTATAGGGATCATCTCTTTTATGTGAATAATGTGATATTAAAAAACTAGGGAATGTATTAAATTGGTGTATGACACTGATTAAAACAGTTTTCTTCTTAATTTAACACTTGTACTGTACAAATTAATGTTTTCCTGTTTTAAATTTCAAATATGTAAATACTCTTAATATATACTCAAGTGGTCCGTACCTGAAGTATTTTTGATACCAAAACGCAATAATCACTTGAATAAAATACAATGTTATAAATGTAATGAAACTTAATGATAATATGTCTTTACCAAAATAGCCTAAACCAAAACTATAGAAAATGCTCACACCAATTACACTTTGTAATATATAAAACGTTAATGACATTTTTCCTAAACTTTCAAGTCCTCTAAAAATCAGATGATTATCAAACTTTTGATATAAATATTTAAATAATGCAACATATCCCATTGCAAGTAGAAATCCAAATATATAAGTTAAATTTTCTGCTAGACCTTTATCTTCTATCCATAAATATGATGATTTTAAGATAAGTGAAATTGGTATTAAATAAATAAATAATTTAGACGACCAAAAGTCTTTAGCATCTTTTTCAAACCATTTACTTTTTGAAAGATAAATGCCTATTCCAAAGAAGGTCGCTTCCATTATAAACACAGCTAAAATTATAAAAGCAATCGATTCTCCAAGCATACCTTTTAATTGTTTGAAAAGCGGATCCTTTAGTTCTCCAGCTGCATTATTTATTTCGTTGTAACTTCCGTTTTGGTAAATATCTTTCACTTTTTCAACATAATTTTCTTGTTTGTGTTTATTTTCTGGTATTTCACTTTTATCAAAGAAAGTCAATGACAACAAAGCACCAAATAATAAAACCGCTATAATTGTAACGTATTTAAAGAAACCTTTATTTAACGATATAAACGGTAATACAAGTAACATAGAAATCGCGTAACCACTTAATATATCGCCCTCCCAAATGAAAGCAGCATGTAAAATACCGATAGTTAATATAAATACTGCTCGTCTAAAAAGTTTAATTCTTGGTCGCTTAATATTTTTACTTTTCATAGATTGATATAACTTATCTAATGAAAAGCCAAATAGTAGTGCAAAAATAGGCATAAAGCTAGCTTCAATAAATATTTTTATAAAATGAAAGATACCTAAATTAAATGTACTTAAATGATAATATTCTATGTATGATTTAGCCGACAGTCCGTATTGAAAAATAAGTAAGTTTGCTAAAAAAATCCCTAATAAACTGAATCCTCTTAAAGAATCTGCTACCCTTATTCTCTCCATTCTCTCACCTCGAAGCAAATGATAACATATTAAATAATTGTATAATACTTAAGTTTCAAAGATGAACACTTTATATTTTTTAGTTTTATTTGTGATATGCTTCTGCTTATCAGGTGGTGATGAGGTTTTTGAAAAATAACTACAGAAATTTATAGAAGAACAACAAGACTCAAACACTATATCATATAATAAGTTCTTAGAAGCTTACAAAGTAGACACGTCTTCTGATTAAACTAATACAGTTGATGAATTAACAGAAAATCCAGTATGTATTGAGTACATAAGAGTTCAAACAGAAGCTAGAGAAAAAGATCAAGGTAGAACTTATTAAGCATATTAAATTAATTAACTTGATCTTTTCAATAAAAAACAGAGCACCTCCATAACGTGGAGGATGCTCTGTTTTTTATAACGCATTTACTAATCTTTCAAATTCATCTTTATTAATATTAATACCTTCAAGATTAACATTTGCTAAATTAGGGTGTTGACCGCTTGTTAGGACATATACTTCAATATGTGGACATGTTTCATTAACGATAGGCATGATTTCTTCATCAAACCGCTTCGGTCCATTGTTTTCACTGTAAATCACAACATGAAATTTAATATCATCAGCTATATTCATAGGAATTCTGTCTTCTCTCTTTCTAGACAATACACACTGTTTTCCTACGATATTTGAAATCCATTCTTCTTTCTTTCGGCAATAATCTATAAAATCTTTTCTTTGATATCCTAAGTCCATCTTCACTTCTAGTATATTTTTAATTTCATTATCTTCACAAATTAATAAATCCGGATATCTTGTACTTAAAGATTTATCAATCATAGATAAAGGCTGATCAATAAATATTTGGACACCTTCCAATCTACTAATCAAATAAGCACCCAGCAAGTCTTCTCCAATACCTGAAATACTATGATTACGTCCTCGATATAAATTTTCATGAGGGTAAGTAGGCTTTCCTGCTTCTTTATATGCCTTTACAAGATGTTCGATAACTTCCACTTCAGTGAATTTCATACTCAATCACCCTATCTATAGATATTCTATATTTCAACACACAAAGTATAGCACACGTTTGAAAGTACAAATGCAAAAACCCTCCTAATAAATTAAGAGGGTTGAATGGTAGTTTATAAAATATTAAATTATTTGCTATTATGATTAACTATTTTAGTTAATTCTTTGATTGTTAAAGGTTGTTTAGCATTTCTATGAATCATTTTGTGGCAATTAGAACATAGTGGGACTAAATCTTTAAGTGGATCTACTGTAACCTCTTTTTTTATAGAAAACATCGGTTTTAAATGGTGAATTTCAATAAAACCCTCGCCTAAATCGCCATACTTAGCTTTAAAGTCAAATCCACATACTTTACATGTAGTTCCATGTAATTTAATAGCTTCATTTCTTAATGCCTGATTTCTCTCATATTTAATACCATACTGTACATATGGTTTACCTTCGACATATTCAGTGTTTTCTAATTCATTATCTAAATTTAAAATATTCGTTTTCAAGACTTTTTGTATATAACTTTTTAAAGGTTCCTTTAAAGTCATAGCACCTTGAACATTACCTTTTAACCCGTTATCTTGTAAAAATTCTAAATCTAATTGGTCATCATCAAGTTTGTTTAATAACTCTAATTTCATGTAATTACCATAGTTAATATAATTATCACCCTTGATAACAAATTGACTATCATCAATTGTTGACTTAGGTTTGTTAACTTCTTTAATCAAACATTGATATTTAATACTCTTAATAGGTGCGGAGATGTATATATAAAGAACATCACCTTTCTTGGCCTTCTTTAAATTCGGACTTTGCTTCCAATCAATAACATCTAACTTATCAAACGCTGCAACTACATTATAGAATTTAACATTACAAGGTATAACCCATTGAGTATTTGTCATATTCATTCCCCTTTTGTAATAACTAGTTGGCATGGCCTTAAAAATCTATTAGTAATGTCACTCAAATTATTAATACGATTGTTATCTTTATCACTCCAATAAAACATATGGCTTTTTAATATATTACCATCATTATTAGAGATATAATGCGTTTCTACGCATTACTTAAAACGAATAATTGTATGTATCGAAATAGACCTGTATAGTTTTGTTTTCGATAACTCATAACTTGATTAAATGCTTCATTTATGTCTACACCACGACGCTTAAGTTCAATTTGAGCTAAAGGCAATCCATTCACTAATATTGCGACATCATATCTTGCTTTATATTTATCATTTATCGATAATTGATTTGTAATTTGGAATTTGTTTTTACACTAATTTTTTGTGTCTAAAAAGGATAAATATTCTTCGGTTTCATCATTACGCTTTAAAGGCAATTTATCGCGTAGAATACGTGCACTTTCAAAAATACTTTTCCCATTAATCATCGTTAATAAGCATTGAAACTCTTTATCTGTTAATGGTTGATTTTTGAATTTATCAGCATGACGTTCATTGAGAATAGCACGGAAATTATCCAATAATTGCTGTTCATTTCTAATCGTTACAGTTTCATAGCCATTTAATTCTAACTGTTCCATCATTTCATTTTATAGAGTAAATTCACTTTGGTATACCATAACATCCCCTACCTTTGTTTCTACTACAATTAATTATACTATATTATTGTATTCATATTGTTTGAGTTTTATAAATATTTTTTCTCATTCCTCAATCCCATAGATCCACAAGAACAAATTACATAGACAATTATATATATAGATGATAATCTATATAACGTAAGGGAGGTATGGCTATGTCTTATCAAGAACTAGCATCAATATTAAAAGTTTTATCTGATCCAAGCAGATTAGAAATAATAGATTTACTTTCATGTGGTGAACTATGTGCTTGTGATTTACTGGAACATTTTCAATTTTCACAGCCAACGCTAAGTCATCATATGAAGTCATTAGTCGATAAGCAATTAGTTTTTTCACGAAAAGAAGGTAATAAACATATGTATCGACTTAATCATGAAATTTTAGATGATGTTAATCACAATTTAAATCTTATTAATACATCTAATGAACGATGTGTATGTAAAAGTATGAAACAAGGTGAGTGTTGATGACAATATTAGCAATTGTGATTTTTCTTTTAACTTTACTCTTTGTGATATGGCAACCGAAAGGTTTAGATATTGGTATTACAGCTTTAATTGGAGCTGTTGTTGCTATCATTACGGGAGTCGTAAGTTTTTCCGATGTATTAGAAGTAACAGGTATTGTTTGGAATGCTACCTTAACATTTGTAGCTGTTATTCTTATTTCATTAATATTAGATGAGATTGGATTTTTTGAATGGTCTGCGATACATATGGTCAAGGCTTCAAACGGTAATGGCTTAAAAATGTTTGTTTTTATCATGATATTAGGGGCAATTGTAGCAGCATTTTTCGCAAATGATGGTGCAGCTTTAATCTTAACTCCTATTGTATTAGCAATGGTAAGAAATCTAGGTTTTAATAAAAAAGTGATTTTTCCTTTTATTATTGCTAGTGGTTTTATTGCTGATACTACATCACTACCTTTAATCGTAAGTAACTTAGTTAATATCGTTTCTGCAGATTACTTCGATATTGGATTTATTGAATATTTTAGTCGAATGTTTATTCCTAATATATTCTCTCTGATTGCTAGTATTCTCGTTTTATGGTTATATTTCAGAAAATCTATACCTAAAACGTTCAATACAGAAAATCTTTCAGACCCTAAAAATGTAATCAAAGATCCTAAATTATTTAAGCTTTCATGGATTGTATTAGCAATACTACTTGTGGGATATCTTGTTAGTGAGTTTATACAAATACCTGTATCAATCATTGCTGGTATCATTGCTCTTATCTTTGTAATATTAGCTCGTAAATCTAAAGCAGTTCATACAAAACAAGTCATTAAAGGCGCACCATGGAATATTGTTGTATTCTCTATTGGTATGTACCTTGTTGTGTTTGGACTAAAAAATGTAGGTATTACAACGATTCTTGGGGATATCCTAACAAATATTTCAAGTTATGGGTTGTTCAGCAGTATTATGGGTATGGGCTTTATAGCTGCTTTCTTATCTTCAATCATGAACAACATGCCAACTGTTTTAATAGATGCAATAGCGATTGGTCAATCCAGTGCTACAGGTATATTAAAAGAAGGTATGATTTATGCGAATGTCATAGGTTCTGATTTAGGACCTAAAATAACACCGATTGGTTCTTTAGCAACATTATTGTGGCTACATGTCTTAACACAAAAAGGTGTGAAGATTTCGTGGGGAACATACTTTAAAACTGGAATTATCATTACTATTCCAGTCCTATTTGTAACACTCTTAGGTTTATACCTTACACTAATCATATTTTAAGAAAAGAGGCTTTAATTATGGATAAGAAAACAATTTATTTTATATGTACAGGAAACTCTTGTCGTAGCCAAATGGCTGAAGGTTGGGGAAAGGAAGTATTGGGCAAAGATTGGAATGTCTATTCTGCTGGTATTGAAACACATGGTGTTAATCCTAAAGCAATAGAAGCTATGAAAGAAGTAGATATTGATATATCAAACCATACGTCAGACTTGATTGATAATGATATTTTAAAACAATCAGATTTGGTCGTGACGTTATGTAGCGATGCAGACGATAATTGTCCTATTTTACCACCAAACGTTAAAAAAGAGCATTGGGGTTTTGATGATCCAGCAGGTAAAGAGTGGTCAGAATTTCAACGCGTTAGAGATGAAATTGGCAAAAAAATTAAAGAATTTGATAGTTAAGTAAAAAATTAATCAACGAAATACAAGGAGCTTTTTATGTATAAATATATAAATATATTTTTAGTTGCATTAAAACTTGGATTACTATCATTTGGAGGACCAACTGCCCACTTAGGTTATTTTTATGATGAGTATGTTAAGAAAAGAAAATGGCTTGATGAAAAAGAATACTCAGATTTAGTAGCCCTATGCCAGTTTTTACCTGGACCTGCAAGCAGCCAAGTTGGTATTGGTATAGGAACTATTAGAGGAGGAATTCTGGGCGGAATTATTTCTTTTATTGGTTTTACACTTCCTTCTGTGATTATACTTATGGTTTTTTCAGCATTATTTATTAACAATGATTCTAGTTTAACTTGGATGCAAGGATTAAAACTAGTAGCTGTTGCCATTGTTGCCCAAGCCGTGATAGGTATGGGTAAAAAATTAACAAATACTAAAAGTACCATTACATTGGCATTATTTGTTCTTATACTATCTCTAACAATCAATAATCTTTACATTCAAGTAATCGCATTATCTATTACTGGTATATATGGTCTTATCTTTTTAAAAGAAACCTCTACAGATATAAATAATTTAAGAGTGAAGACATTTAAATTACCTAAAATGTTAGGATTTATTTCAATTTCATTATTTTTTTTACTATTAATTGTATTACCTATAGTTAGTTCTATGACGAATAATTTATGGCTTAGAATGTTCGATAGTTTTTATAGATCTGGTTCTTTAGTGTTTGGCGGTGGTCATGTCGTATTACCTTTATTAGAAAATGAATTTGTACCACAAGGTTTAATATCACCTGATAGCTTCATAACGGGTTATGCTGCTGCTCAAGCTGTACCTGGACCATTATTTACTTTCGCTTCATATATTGGAATGTCTATAGAAGGTATTGGAGGAGGGTTTTTAGCTACTGTTGCTATATTCCTACCAGCATTTCTATTATTATTTGGGGTGTTACCATTTTGGGATAATATTAAATCTAACACTTATGCTAAAGGTTTTTTAAAAGGTGTAAGCGCTGGTGTAGTCGGTATTCTAATCGCTGCATTTTATAATCCAATTTGGACTTCAACTATTAAATCAGAATTAGATTTTGTTCTAGCTAGCTCATTATTCGTATTCCTGGTTTATTATAAATTACCTTCCTGGTCTATTGTGCTAATAGGCATTATAATAGGTATAATGTTTTACTAATCTTTCTCATTCATAATCAAAGAATAAATTTTATAAGTATAGTTATTAAAGTAACCATTATAAATTAAAATAATTGATTTCGTGTAATTATAGTATCTTATCTCAATGTAAAAGATAGTAAAAACCATTAATTATATAGTGAGCCCAAAAAGTAAAACTTATTGGGCTCACTACATTTCCACTAGAAAGGGGTTTATATTAATTTTATAAATCTATTGCTATTATGACTAATTAGGAATCATATCTATATTTCTTTTAAACTTCTATTTATTCTAAATAATCTTGATGGTATTATAATATCTGATTGTCTTACAATAACAATTTGATAAGATTACTCACTTTTCCACATCTTTAAATTATTTTAATGATTCTGGGAAATCTTGATAGCCTTCTCTAATATTCACGACATTTTCATAGCCTTTGTTTTCTAATATACCCACTGCTATTGAACTTCTAACACCTGACTGACAATGTACATATATTTTATCTTCTTTATTAAATGGAATATTTTCATTTAATAATTTACCATGCGGAATATTGACTGCTTGATCTAAGTGCCCATTATTCCACTCTTCATCATTACGTACGTCAAGTATATATTCTTCTTTACCTGTCATATCAACGCTATGGATGGATTGGGTTAAAATTTCTGATTTTGGTAAACGATAACCTGCTACATTATCAAAGCCAATTAATTGTAAAGTATGTGTTGCTTGCTCAACGATAGATTTATCACCAATTAAATCTATACTATTTTCATAGTCTAAATACCAACCGATTTGGTTAATGAAGTTTTGGTTGTAAGGAATATTGATTGTACCTTCAGTATGACCACCATGAAAGGCTTCTTTACTACGAAGATCAAAGGCTATTCTTGCATTATCTAAACTAGGAAAAACGTCGTATGGTTGATACATGTTCATACCAAACTGATTAATTTTTTTCATCTGTGCAAAGTGATGGGGTGGCGCTGGTTGATTTGATGTTAACGTTTCAATGAACTTGCTTTCATCAGTTTCATTAAATGCCCAGTTATTTATTTTTTCGTAACCTAGCGTAGACATCGGTATAGCACCTAATGCTTTACCACATGGGCTGCCAGCACCGTGTCCAGGCCATATTTGAATATAATCTGGTAAATCTTTAACACCTTCTATAGATTGATGCATCTGTTTTGCACCAATCTCTGTAGTACCTTCCATTTGTACTGATTTTTCTAGTAAATCAGGTCTACCGATATCACCAACAAAAATAAAGTCACCACTAAATAAACCCATTGGAACACTTGAGCCGCCACCTTCATCAGTGAGTAAAAAACTAATACTCTCTGGGGTATGACCAGGTGTATGCAAGACTTCTAATTTAATATTACCTACTTGAATAATATCTTGATTTTTAACAAAATGTGTTTGTTCCGGCATATTTTTATAACTTAATTGATCATCACCTTCGCCAGATACATATATATTGGCGTTTAAACGTTCTGCCACGTCCCGAATTCCAGAAGCAAAATCAGCGTGAATATGTGTTTCTGCAGCTTGTGTAATTTTAAAACCTTCGCTATCTGCAACTTCGATATATTTTGTTAAATCACGAACAGGATCAATTACTATTGCCTCTCCTGTACGTTGACAGCCAACTAAATAAGATGCTTGAGATAAATGATTATCGTAAAATTGTTTAAAAAACATGATAAAACTCCTTTTTTAATAGATTTAATTAGATGAATAAATTATGATTCGCATTTTCTGTATCACCAATATAAGTACCTACTCCACCGTACTCAACTTCGTCTCTGAGCTCTTCTTTCTGAATTCCCATAACATCCATGCTCATCGTGCAAGCGATTAATTTGATATCTTGTTCGATAGCTTGATTGATAAGCGATGGTAATGAATCAACATTTTTCTTCTTCATTACATAGCGCATCATGATATTACCTAAACCAAACATATTCATTTTAGAAAGTGGCATGCGTAAAGGTGTTTTCGGCAACATCCAATCAAACATTTTTGCAATGCCTTTCTTTTTAACGTTAACTGTTTGCGCTTTTTTCAACGCGTTAAGTCCCCAAAAAGTAAAGAAGATAGTTACATCTCTTCCTGCAGCTCTAGCGCCATTTGCAATAATCATTGCTGCCACTGCTTTATCTAACTCTCCACTAAATAGTACAATTGTCGTACCTTTAGCAGTATGATTCACTTGTAAGTCTTTTGGTTTTTCTTTTTGAATGATAGCATTAATTCCATGATTACTTTCATCAAGTTTAACTAAAGTATGACCAGTTTGTTTCACCCAGCTTTTAATGTCGCTAAGGAATCCAGGATCTGTGACTGTAACTTCGATTTGCTCGCCTACTTCAATATTTTTCACCTCTTTACTGATGTTTACAATTGGACCTGGACATTGAAGACCACTATAGTTAAATTGTTTACGCTCTGCTTTAATTGCTACATTAGTATTTTCTTCGAATGTATTATCATCGTCGTTTTTTGCTTCATACGCTTTATAGCCACCGTCTAAATTAACAATGTTGTAGCCTTGTTCAGCTAAATATTCGCTCGCTTTAGCACTTCTGGTACCACTTTTACAGTGTACAAAATAGGTTGTGTTTTTATCTTTATTGAACGATTCAATCTTATCTACAGGATGTGATGTCGCACCATTTATGTGTGCAAGCTCATATTCTTCTTGTGTTCTAACGTCAATCAGTTGACCTTGTGCACCTAACTTTTCTAATTCTTGTTTACTGAAATTGTTGATATGCTTTTCGTTATATTGTTTCATAATATCCTCCTAATAAATACCTATAGGGGTATATTAACTGATTGTTTACAGCATGTCAAATACCCAATGGGGTATTTGACATTTTTGGTTCTATCTATTATTATGACTTTATTCAATTAAAAGTGGAGGGAATAACTATGCATTATGATAAAAAAATGATTAATCGTATTAATAGAATACAAGGTCAACTCAATGGCGTTATTAAAATGATGGAAGAAGAAAAAGATTGTAAAGATGTCATTACTCAAATCAGTGCATCAAAAAGTTCAATCCAACGTTTGATGGGGATTATCATTAGTGAAAATTTAATAGAATGTGTAAAGGCAGCAGAGGATAATGGTGAAAATTCAGAAGAATTGATTAATGAAGCCGTTAACTTATTGGTAAAAAGTAAATAATGGATATTTCAACTGTTATTATGATGTTACTTATTGGAGTGTTCGGAGGCTTTATTTCGGGTCTAGTAGGTATCGGTGGTGCTATCATTATTTATCCAGCTATTTTATTATTACCGCCACTATTTGGTGTTCCTGCATACAGTGCATACATCGCTTCAGGACTTACTTCCAGTCAAGTCTTTTTCAGTACTTTAAGTGGGTCATTAAAAGCGCGAAAAAAAACAGAATTCTCCCCGCCATTAGTTATTTATATGAGTGGAGGTATGATTACAGGGAGCATGTTAGGCGCATTCCTAGCAAATTTATTTAATGCTGCATTTGTAAATACGATATATATTATCATTGCTTTATTCGCATTAATATTAATGTTCATTAAAGTCGAATCTCGTTCAGGCGAACCTGCTTTTAATAAACCTTTACTAGTTATTATAGGTCTTTTCGTTGGTATTATTTCGGGTATAGTAGGCGCAGGTGGTGCCTTTATTATTATTCCTATATTATTAGTTTTATTCAAATTACCAATGAATACGGTGGTTGCTAATAGTATAGTAATTGCTTTTATATCTTCAATTGGCGCCTTTATCATTAAACTTATACAAGGTTACATTCCTTTAGAAGACGCGTTATTTTTAATAATAGGAAGTATTATCTTTGCTCCCTTAGGTTTAAAATTAAGTAAAAAGATCCCTAACTTCATACAAAAATGGATTATAAGTATTTTAATCATTGTTGCAATTATTCAACTTATCTTTTAATCAATGAAATTTGTCAGGCAACTCCTGATATTTATAATTATACACACCAAAAATTAAGTATTAGTATCACAAAATAGCATTCAATAACTATGGATATCGTAAAGGGATTAGAAAAGAGAAACATAAGATCAATAATAAAGAATTCGATTATTCAAAAGACCTTTGTGACATTGTATCAAAAAAACAAAAAGCCTATCATTATCTATTTAAATCTTAGTGATAAAGTACAAGAATTAAATCGCTTTACAAGTGTCATGTTTATTATCTTTATATTATTTAACCTAAACTGAAAATCCACCCAATTAATCTTTAAATTGGGTGGATTTTCAGGATTATTTATTATATGGCTCTGCGTATTGGCTAATGATGCGGTTTTTAATTATATAATTTCAATTAATAAGGTAATGAACAATTTTTTGATAAATGTTATTCTTCTAAAATTATTTTTAATTTACACACTAAAAATATTCTCCTTAACAATAATAAGTTTTTTAAATTATTGATTAAGGAGAATATTTTTTATATCTATTTATTTCTCAATTTAGAATTAGATTTTTAGCGTGCTTCCAATTCATTTCCTGTCGTCCATTTATGATTTTTAATGATTTTACCATTATCTTTGGATTTGTAATCAACCACGTAAACAGTAGTCTTTTTCACGTTATCTATATTGGCTGTAGCACCTTTCATACCAGACATATGACTTGCTTCTAATTTAACAGTATCGCCCTTGCTAAATCCATCTTTAGGTGCATCTTTAATCTCTTCGTTTACGACCCATTTATGATTGTTTACTTTTTCATTTCCATTTGTGGGTTTATAACTTACAACATAGGCATATGTTTTATACGCACCTTTTACAGTAGCTTCTGCACCTTTCATACCTGGCATATGCCCTGCTGTAATCGTTACTTTATCTCCCACTTTAAATTCACCCTCATTAGTCGATTTCATATCTTCTGGAACTTTACTTTCATCATTATGCTTCATATGGCTCTCACTTTTTTGGTCATTAGTGTCTTTATCTTTTTCATCATTATTGGAGCAAGCTGATAATATTAGTAATGATCCTAATATCATAAAAAATAATTTTTTAATCATAATAAAACTCCTATCTTTTATTTTAATTTTAATGTAAAGGCATTAATTGCAACAATAACCGTACTTAGTGACATTAAAATAGCACCTATTGCAGGTGATAAAATCAAGCCGATAAATGCTAAAATACCAGCTGCTAAAGGTACAGCAACAATATTATAACCTGCACCCCACCATAAGTTTTGCACCATTTTTCTCATAGTATTATTTGAGAGGGTCAAGAAATGGATAATATCTGATGGATTACTTTTAACGAGTATAATATCAGCTGACTCAACTGCTACATCCGTTCCGGTACCAATTGCAATACCAATATCTGCTCTTATAAGACTTGGTGCGTCATTGATACCGTCTCCGACCATCATTACTTTTTTACCACTACGTTGATAATCTTTTATGATACTTTCTTTATCTTCTGGCTTGAGTTGTGCATGCACACCACTAATACCTAATTCTTTTGCGACAGCTTTTGCTACTTCTTTATTATCACCTGTAAGCATGACTGGTGTAATATTTCTTGATAGTAAATCAGCTACCATTTGTTTTGAGCTTTCTTTAATTTGATCTCCTTGAGCAATCATGCCAATGACTTGTTGTTCATCAATTAAATAGCTGATTGAATTGCCTTGTTGTGCTAATTTTATAAATAAGTCATTGTCATAATTAAGCTCATGTTTATCAAGATAAGAAACATTTGTTATTTTATATGTTTTATTATCAATTATACCTTCTAATCCGACACCTGGAATGTTATTGACATTTTGTGGATTAGCAGATGAAACATTTTTACTTTTCGCAAAATCAACAATACTTATAGCTAATGGATGGTTAGACTGACTTTCTAATGAGGCGAAAAGGCTTATTATAGTATCGTTGCTTAATCCTTCTTTAAAACTTTCATAATGATTCACAGAAAAGTTACCCTCAGTTAAAGTACCGGTTTTGTCCATCATTACATAATCGATATGTTGAGCCATTTCTACAGACTCTCTATTTTTAATAATTAAACCATTGTGGGCAGCTATAGAAGTAGAACGTGCAGTAACTAAAGGTATTGCCAGGCCTAAAGCATGTGGACAAGCAATGACTAATACAGTTACGAGACGTTCGAGTGCAAAATCAACATCTTTTTGAATGAGCATCCAGACGATAAACGAAATCACGCCGACACTTACAGCAAAGTAGAAT
>NZ_JAESLH010000014.1:0-29824 GCF_017892545.1 Staphylococcus sp. GDY8P67P | reverse complement strand
CGCATAGCGTATGGTTTTTTTTATCCAACAATATAGACAAAGGCAATTTCTATATTGTTCAATAGAAATTGCCTTTGTCACTTATCCAAGAACTTTATGTCCAAGATTCTTTTAATTTATCTTTAATCATCAATGATTTAATATACGAAAGTTAACACAGTAGTTCATGACCAGATTTACAAAAATAAATTTCAATAAAATCTTAATTATTAATATCGATATTACGCTGCTCTATCCAAGATTGTAATCTAGGACCAAAAATCAATTTAGCGCGTTTTAAATCATTTATCGTAGGCGCATTTAACATCGTCATAATTTTTCTCATATGTTCAGTAAATTGCTCAGTATAGTTTAATGTTTCTGTAATACCATAATTTTCAACTTGATTTAAAAATGGGCGCGACATACCCACCGCACTTGCCCCAAGCGCTAAACATTTCACAGCATCTAAAGGAGACCGTACGCCACCACTAGCAAGTATATTCATATCTTTTTGATAAGCAGTGCTTTCTAATAATGATTCCACAGTTGTTTGTCCCCACATACTTAAATAGTCCATGTCCTTGTAGGCACGTCTTTCATTTTCAATATCTACAAAGTTCGTACCACCACGTCCGCTCACGTCTACATATCTTATGCCAATTTCATTTAAGTTTTTGATTGTTTCTTTACTCATACCAAAACCTACTTCTTTGACAATCACTGGAACATCTATCCGCTTCACAATTTGTGCAAGATTGTCCATCCATGTAGAAAAAGTTCTATTACCTTCAGGCATGACTAATTCTTGAGGTGCATTGACATGTACTTGTAATGCTTGAGCATCAAGCAATTGAACTGATTGAACAGCTTTATCAACAGGCACATCGGCGCCGACGTTACTAAATATGATACCTTCAGGATTGGCCTCACGCACGATTGTAAATGATGATGCCATATTGCTATTACGTAACGCCGCATGTGTAGAACCTACTGCCATTGCCATACCACTTTCACGTGCCACGATTGCCAATTTTTCATTAATTTGTTTCGTCCATTCGCTGCCACCAGTCATCGCATTAATATAAAGTGGTTGACTGAGCGTGAAATCTTTTAGCGAATGTTCAAGATTAACATCACTCACATCTATACTCGGAATAGAATCATGTACAAATCGAATTTCATCAAAATCTGAGATTGAAGCATCTGTTTGTGCCATTGCAATCTCAACGTGTTCATTTTTTCTTTGTTCTCTTTTTAAATCACTCATTATTTACTCCTACCTCAAAAATTTTAATTTTGTCAGTTTTCAAACTGCGTCATTAATTTCATACCATGAGACTAAAACCATTTTTCTTTTTTAAAATAAATCACACAACCTATACTAATACAAAACATTAGTGCTAAGACAAAATAATAACCATATCGCCATTTTAATTCTGGCATGTTTATAAAATTCATACCATAAATACCTGTAATTAATGTCAATGGTAAAAATACAACTGACACTAAGGTGAGGACTTGCATAATTCGATTCATTTTATATGAAGCATACGATGTCAAATTATCTTTTATTTCGTTTGTCATTTCTTGGCATATTTTCAAAATATTTTGTTGTTTAATCATATGATCTTCAATATGTTGAAGATAAAGCTGGCTCTTATCATCTAAAAATAATTGATGACTTTCTTTTAATTGATTGACTAATTCTGTCATGGGATAAATGATGCGCTTTAATTTAATTAATTCCGATCGTATCTTAAATACATTGTCCATCTCAAATTTCATAGAACTCTTTGTATTTTCACTATCTTCAAATTCATATACCTTATCTTCGATAGCATAAACGAAATCAAAGTAACCATCTACTAAACAATCCAGCACCAAGATAAATATATGAGTTGGGAGAATGTTATTTGTCATTTGTGTTTTAATAGTGGTTTCAATCTTCTTTAAAATATCAAAAGGTTGATGATGGTATGTAATAAGTAAACGATCTTTTATAAAAATATTTAATGCTTTTGCATTGAAATCTTCAGTTTTCACATCATGTACTACAATGTACTGATATGTGTCATAAGCTTTGTATTTAGCTCTCGGTGTCCCGTTTACTGTATCATCAATTTCAAGTTTATTAAAGTTAAAACGTGTTTTTAAAAATGTATTTTCTGCCTCAGTGGGTTGATTAAAATCACACCATATAAACTGTGCTGTTTTCGGAATATCTTCTAAACAATTAGCGCTTGTAAGTTTATTTTCAGACGATAAGTATCTCATTGTGATAGCCATAGGTCACCCCTATAATCATTTTCTTTATTTTATCATGAAATGCTATTTGTGTATGTTATATACAATTTTTAGTAAACTTAGGTTAGTAAAATTAATATATATGCTTAATCTAACAATTAAAGTATTAAAGGAGATGTAACGATGAGCAATCCTTTCACATTTTCCAACAATGTGACACCCGATATGATTGACCATAATGGACATGTACATGATGCAAACTATAATATGGTTTTCAGTGAGGCAATTAATCAATTTAATTATACACATGGCTTATCTTTAGCTGAACGTGACAAGTTAAATTACACATTATTCACTGTTGAAGAACAAACAGCTTATTTATCAGAATTAACAGAAGGTGATACATTTACCATTACAATATACATCTATGATTATAATGAAAAAAGCTTGCATTTCTTTTCCATCATGACAAACCAAGATGGTAGCAATATAGCAACAAATGAAGCAATGATGTTAGGAATTGATCGCACAATTAATAAAACAGCGCCCTTCCCTAAATCATTTGCTGACCAAGTTAGCAATTATTATGATAATCAACAATTAATCGAATGGCCTAAACAATTAGGTCATAAAATCGGTATCTCAAGATAAGGAGTGCTTAAGATGTCACAAAGTATAATCGACGCAATCAAAGTGCAGCTTTATGATTTAAACGATGATATGAAAGCTGGGCTTAGCGAACTTAACCAAAACAAACAGCTAGTTATTAATGGTCCTGATCATCAATTGATTAAGCGCGGATTTGATATCAGTTACTACCAAGGTCAGAAACAAGCGATAGATACGATTCATTCATTAGTCGAACAAATTGATGTAGAAGAAGATTTAGTTCAACGCTACAGAACTTTTGTTCAAGAAGAAAAACAACTGTATGAAAATAATCTCTCAGAATTTAAAAATATGGATGAGCCAAAGCAAGATTTCAATGAATTTATAGCACTCTACTATAAATTAAAAGGGACACAGACTATTTTAACTGTCATTGATACAATAATGAACGAACACTACTAATTCAATGAACTATTTGGGACATATAAAAACAGACGCAAGGCAATATCAACATATTTATGTTTGATGTCTACCTCGCCTCTGTTTTTAATTTTTTATAGACTTATCATGCTTCTAGAATTCAGTTATATGCTAACGCATTAACGTTTATCATGAATTGTATTGACGATTTCTTTTACAACTTTATGAGATTCTCTAATAGGTAATAATGCGAATGCATTCACCATTTTTTTAAAGGTATACAGTTGTACTGGTTGACGCATATCTTCTAACATATAAGTTAACCTTTTCATATCTGGTAAATAAATCTCTCTTCCACCACCAAATATATATATAGGCGGTAAACCAAATAATTCTCCATAAATTGGTGATAATCTACTATCATTCAGTGGAAGATTATTGGACCATACTTTCATAATTTTTTGTAAACCTTCTATATTTATGATGACATCTTTATCGATTAAATCATCTGTAATATTTTCATTATTCAATTGAGCATCTAACATAGGTGAAAACAAGTACAATTTAGCTGGCAAAGGTTGATTGTTAGATTTTAATTGTTGCACAAAACTCATCGCTAATGCCCCCCCAGTACCATCACCCATCACAATAATATCTTCATTACTGCATTCTGTTAATAATTGTTGATACACTTTATGAATCGCAGCATATGTATCCTCAACATGATATTTAGGTGCTTTTGGATAAATAGGCAATACAACTTCGTATAAAGTACTTAATGCAAGTTTATCCATAAATCTCCAATGAAAAGCTGAAGGCTGTAAAATATTATATCCACCATGAATATAAAGTATTTTCTTTTGTTGGCTATGTCTAAAACGAAATCTGAACAACTGCATATCATCCATCATTTGTTTTTCTAAATCTGATTTTACATTTAACGTTTCAGGTTGTTTGTGCTTTTTTTCATTCATCGTTAATCTTTTTTGTAAAAATTTTTCAAAGCTTTGTTGGTTATCAAATATAATTGAACGATGTGGTAATAAGTATTTATTAACAAATTTTGTTGTTAGTCTTGATTTCATACATAATCATCCCTATCTTTTTGTAACAAATTTTAGAATTATAGAATTTTTGTTTCAATTCAGTATTTAAAATAAATTATATGATAAAATAAAAATAATGACATAAACGAGAAGTTATAATAGATATTGAAATTTTAAAAATATGACAATTCATACTAAAAATTAAAATATTCAACTACATTGGTTAAAATGTAACAGTTATCACATATTATAACAAAATAAAAGTCATAAAATAACTAGATCCCCCATCTAATGTTATGAAAGGAGTAAGTTATGACCGAAAACAATCACCAATTTAAAGATTTTGAACACACTTTAACGAATGAAACAATGCAACGAGGCACTCGCTATGGAAAAAAGAAAAAATCTTGGGTTAGCCTTATTATACAAGTAATCGTCTTAATTCTAGTTGCAATTTCTGGTTACAGTATGTTTAAAGAGCCCATATTCAATTTAGTTTTCGTAGATAAATCGGTTAATTTTAAAGAATTAACGAATTTTCAAGAAACTATCAATAACTTAACACATTTAAATATAAATATAGAAAGCATTGATAACTTACAAACAAGTATTGATCGCTTAATACTTGTATTTTATATATTTTTTATCGCCTGTATATTAAGTTTAATCTTAACTATTTTTACATTATTTTTTAATAAAACGATTTTGAAAATAGTTAATATGTTTATCATAGCGATCATGCTTGCAATTACTTTTGGTTTTTCTGCATTAATTAAAAATATTGCTACAAGAATTGCCGATTCAATGAATCAATATTATATAACTGTTGATTCAAACCAAATATTAACAGAAGCAAATGCAATCCATAACGCTTTTATTTTATTAAGTTGTAGTATTGCTTTACTTTTAATTAGTTTATTCTTTAGAAATCGGAAACCAAGAATTTAACTTCGTTCAAATTTTATCAAAAAGCTGCTACATATAGTATATTAAGCCCGAAAATGTATGCCAAAGTTCATTTTCGGGTTTCTTTTATACCTATAGATCGATGCACCAATCGATTAATACATTTGATAAAATTAAAGTCAAAACCTAAAAGGTCTCAACTTAATTATCAAATTTATTTAGACCACGTGGCTTTTTACTTTTAATGTATTTAATACTAGTAATTATCTGAGTCACAAAAGTATTCATTATAAGAAAATAGTAACGCAGACTTTATTAAAGATTAAAAAAGCGACAATTTCTATACAACTGTTATAGAAATTGCCGCTTTTTCGTTAGTCAGAAATGTTATATCACTGATTCTTTTTCTTATTCTTCATTTGAAATGTAATGTGACTTGCCTTTTAAAAACAAGCTCAAAATAAATGCCAACGCACTTAACAAAGTAGCGATTAAGAAAGCACTATTTACGCCGTTAATTGAAGCTAGCTTTTGCACAAATTCTAAAACTTGAGAAGTTGCCATTTGTTCTCCACCCATTGCTTGAGCCATTTCTTGTAAACGGTCTTTAATAAATGGATTTGTTTTATCTAAATCCTGTGTATATGATGCAATATGTTGAGTTGCTTGTGTAGACATGACTGTAACTAGTAATGCCGTACCAATTGAACCAGCCAATTGTCTCAATGTATTAGTTAATGCATTGCCGTGTGCGATGAGTCTTTGTGGTAATGCGTTCATACCAGCAGTCATTATTGGCATCATGATAAAACTCATACCAAATGAACGAATGATATAAATAACCATTAAATGACCATACGTTGTATTCATATTTAATTTTGTTAATTCCCACGTAGCATAAGTCATAATGGCTGTCCCTACTAAAGCTAGTGGTTTAATACCTATCGTATCTAATAATTTTCCTGCTATTGGGCCCATTATACCCATTATTAGAGCACCTGGTAATAATAATAAACCTGATTGTACTGGTGTAAAACCTCTTAAGTTTTGTAAGTAAAGTGGTAATAAAATCATACCACCAAATAAACTCATGGTTACAATCATGTTAATAACTGTTGTTAATGTAAAACCTGAGTATTTTAAAACTTCCATGCTTAGCATTGGCACACGCATTGTAAGCTCTCTAATTACAAAAGCAATAATAAAGATCACACCAATAATAAGCGACACTACAACTATTGGAGAACTCCACGTGTTATTTCCCGCTTCACTGAAGCCGTATAATAACGCACCAAATCCAATTGTACTAAATATGATGCCGGGGATATCTGCTTTAGGGTTTGTAGTAACTTGATATACTCTAAACCATATATAAGCGATAGCCAATGAAATAAGCCCTATAATGAACATGCCATAGAACATCACGTTCCAATGATAATTTTCTACAATATAACCTGATAATGTTGGTCCTATTGCAGGTGCTAAAATCATTGCTATACCGAGTGTCCCCATTGCTGCGCCACGTTTTTCAGGTGGGAATATAGTCATAAATACATTTGTACCGAGTGGCATTAAGACACCAGCACCAATAGCTTGCAGTACTCGGCCAACCATCATTATTGTAAATGAACCTGATATACCACAGACTAACGAGCCAATCGTGAATAATGTCATCGCTATTAAGAATAATTTACGATACGAATATTTATTAAATAAATAGGCACTGATTGGTATTAGAATACCATTCACAAGCATAAAGCCTGTCATAAGCCATTGACCTGTATTAGCAGAAATATTAAAATCTGTATTTATTTTAGGTAATGCAACATTTAATAACGTTTGGTTTAATATAGCTATAAACATACCGAAAATCATCGCTATTAAAACTTTACCTTGAGAAGTGCCTTTTCCAAACATAAATGAACTATGTTTAGCTTTTAGCTTTTCATTTACCTGTGCTTCTTCAGAATTCGGATTGATTTGTTCATGATCCGAATCATGTTGTGTCGATGATTCAGTAGCGTCACTATCAGAGTGCGTTGCCTTTTCTGGCTTTTCGTCTATTGATTCATCTTTGTTTTGTTCTTGATTTTCTGTTGTTGTTTTGTCGTCTTTAACTTTAAATTTAGATTGATAACTTTCGTTAGAAGCAATGCTTTCATGCTTAGATTGTTCCATTTTTCTGGCAGATTTTTGCTTATTTCTTTTCATGATAAAGAAATTTAGTCCGCCGACAAGAATGAGCGCTATGACTACGTAAACAATAATGAAGGTCATTGTCATTTTAAGACCCCCTTAATTTTTATGAATTTTTACTTCAGCGTTCATTCCTGGAACAACATTTTTAGATGGTTTTGAATCTAGTGAAATTTTCACTGGTACCACTTGTGATACTTTTGTATAGTTGCCATCACTGTTTGATGAAGGCATCATTGAAAAGCTTGAAGCAGTTGCTTTGCCTACTTCTTCTACTTTACCTTTTAATTCAGCGTCTTCACCATCTAATTTAACATTTACATCTTTACCTTCCTCAACGTCTGCAATATCTTTTTCATCCACGTTAGCAGTTATATAAGAATCATCTAAATTATAAGCATAAGCGATTGGTGTGCCAGCTTGAGCCATTGAACCTTCCATGCCATCAACTTTTACAATTGTGCCATCTTTAGGCATTTTAATACTCATATCTTGAGATTGACCGCCTTCACCTTTAGCAGCAATCTCTGCAACTTTGTCACCTTTGCTTAATTTTTCATTATTTTTGACATCAAGCGATTTGATTTCGCCAGAAGCTGGAGCTGATATTTTAATTTGTTCTCCATCCACTTTAGCATTATCCGTACTTACAAAAGATGTTGCTTGATTATAAAAATGGAATCCTACGACACCAATAATTACAAGTACAACAATGGTAATGACATTGATTAATACCATTTTCTTCATGATACTTTCCTCCTATTTGCATTTAAAATTCACCTTGTATATTATAAAGAGATGAAATTTAAAAGTATACCGACACTTAAATAAAATGTGTTGGGTACGTTATTTATGTTCTATGAAGGAGTTATTATGAAACAAAATGCTAAACGTAAAATCATCCATAATATGATTGCATTACTAGAGCTACATCCGTTTGAAAATATAACTATCAAAATGTTATGTGCATATAGTGATATAAATAGGACAACTTTTTATGATTACTTCGTAGATAAATATGATCTTTTAGCTACAATACAGTCACACCATATTCAGAAATATAAAAAACTATTAGAAAATCTATATAAAAGTTCAGAAGAGATTGCAGATAATTATTCGAAACTATATCAGTTTTTCAAAATCATTTTACGCTATATTAAACGCCATTATGGCTATTTCCATGCTATTTTAGTCACATATCCTAATCGAGACTTGTTTTTTGAATATATGCATGCCACGCGTGATACCTATATTAAAATTTTGGATGACTATACCAGTGTTATAAATAAAAAACAATTTGTAATTTACGCACTAGGTGGCCAAATGGGTCTTGTTTATACTTGGATTAAAGAAGGATGCAATCAACCGATAAATGATTTAGCTCAAATTTTATTAGCTAATACAATTAAGTTGAATCGTTCAGTCATTTCCTAATAAATGATCTAATTAAAAAGACTACTAAATTTCTACAAAATAATAGAAGTTTAATAGTCTTAGATTATTTCTAATTCAAATATATAGAACAGCTTGATACCTACCATGCAACATCATGTCAATGCTATACTTCACCTTGGTTTAGCAAAATTCTAGCCTTCGCCACTTCGAATCATTCCTGCAAAATAAATTAGCTTGGGATAAAAATCTAATTTGTTTAAAATGACATTATTGCTACATCCATGAATGTAAGCGCATGTTTAAATCAACTTAAAGTACTTGACTTGAAACACATGCACCAGCTACTTACCAAAATACTAAAAAGATTTTATTTCATCCTCTCTTAGGCTCACTTGCTTGTTCTAAATACAAAATAACTCATCACTTGCAACACTATGAGTAATATACCTGCAATTAGGATAATTGTGACATAAGGTACATAATTTTCTTCTCCCATTAAACCTACGAGAGGTGAAATCACCCCACCTAATAAGTATTGGATAAGTCCAAGTAAACTTGATGCGCTTCCATTACCCCCAGTACGTTCATCCATTGCTATAGAAAATCCCAGTGTTGCTACACCAGTAACCGGTGCAACAAGAATAATAAAACCAAAGCATAAAATCCATATTGACAAGTGATTTACTAAAGTAAACGTTACACTCAGAATTCCTACTAATTGAATCAATGTCAAAATTCGTAATAACATTTGCCTATTTATAAAATCAACCAACTTACCAGTCAACTGACTTGAAACAATCAGACTTATACCAACAACTGCAAACATAATACTAAATTGCTGTGGAGACATACCATAAATATGTTGAGTAATAAATGGAGAAGCTGAAATATAACTAAACAATATGATAAACGTAACCCCTTGAATCAACATTGGTAATACAAAACGTGGTGCTTCTAATAATTGTAAGAAATTCTTAAAAATACTTCCCATATGAGGGCTATCCCTATGTTCAATTGATAATGATTCTTCCACTTTAAACATTGTTCCAAAAAACATGAGCATGCCAAATATGGTAAGTACGACAAACACCATATGCCAAGTTGAAAATGATAAGATCACACCACCTAAAGCGGGTGCTAATACAGGTGCGACGCCATTGACTAACATGAGTAAAGCTAAAAATTTCGTTAATTGTTTACCACTGTATAAATCGCTTGATATTGCTCTAGAAATAACTGCGCCTGCGCCTCCACAAAAACCTTGCACAAATCTTAAAATGATCATCCACCAAATATTGTTTACAAAAATAATTCCTAAACTTGCTAATGTAAATAACAACATCGCAATCATAAGTGGTTGTTTACGTCCGATGGAATCAGAAATAGGACCAGTAAATAAATTCCCAATAGCTAAGCCAATCATAAATAAAGATAAAGTTAATTGTGCATTTGAAGTTGTCGTATTAAAATCAGTCTGAATTTGAGGTAAACCAGGTAAAAACATATCTATAGATAAAGCACCAATTGCAGTTAATGCACCTAGAATTAAAATAAAAATAAGTGATTGCTTTTGTTGTTGATTGTCTGACATCTTATAACTCCTTCAAATATTACTTAAAATACTCAATTCGACGATAACTACATTTAATTATGTATTTCTTACTGACTTATTACAATATTATGAATAAGCATTATTACCATTATAGCTTTAGCTCAAAAACAAAGAAAGCGTCAATTTCTACTAACTGTTATAGAAATTGACGCTTATACATGAGTCAGAATGAGTTTATTCTCAAATTGCTCTATTTTTCTACTACTACATTTATCAAAGTGATATTGACAAGCATTTCACTACATTACTATTCCGAATATTTCACTACCTTGAGATTACTGGCATCATCATCGCCTTCAAGTTGATAGTTCACTTCGCCATACTGTCCGTCTTCTTTGACGGTTTGAGCAGTAATATAAAATGTTTCACCTTGTCTCACAATTTCAGTGATTTGTGGCTGTGGTAAATAAAAAATAGCATTTTCTTTCACTTGATTTTTTGTAGACTTGTAGTTATTGCTATTCTTTTTCAGATAAGATGAAACTAAATTAAAGTTACTTTGGCTATGCGCGTTATTCATTGCAGCAGTATAATTACCGAAAAAACGAACCACCTTATTTCTGAAACTATTTTCTTCTTTTTCTTTTTTATCAACATAATCTTGAATTTCATCACCATCAAAATTCAATGTTACATATGTTTTATCTTTCAAGTTATCCGTTTTAACAGTCGTTTCAGCTGATTTAAATGTCTTTTTCTTCGCTTCACCTTCGGCAGAAACTGTTAATTCTTGTGTTTTTGGATATGGTCCTATTTCTTTATTATTATTATAGTCATATGTTTTATCATTTACTTTCACTTTAACCGTATCTTTATCAATTTCTGATGCGCCTTTTAAATCTAAGACAATATAAGCTTCATTAAAATCTTCTGAAACGTCAACTGTTTCATGATTACTATTATTAAAATTAAATTTGAGTTCACCACTAAACTGTCCGTTAGCCATTTCCTTTTTAGACTCGATAACGTAATCACCTGGTATGAATTCACCAAGTACCGTCGTCTTATTCTTCTGTGCGTGAACAGTTCTTTGCTTATCATTTGCTTTAAATTTATATGTTGCATCGTACTTAGGCTTTACAATCGCTTCTTTCGTAGGTGCTGTAAAACTCATGTTATCAAATATCAAATAACGTCGCCCATTTTTACTGATACGCAAAACTTTTTCACCATTTTTGGCTGTTACAAAGTCTTCCTCACTCGTCTCATTATTATTTAAAGAAGCTATTTTTTGTTTAATATCTTTTGTATATTGTTTCATGCCAACTTCTTTTTTTATATATTTAATATAAGCTTTAGCCTCATTTTCATCCACACTATTATTTTGTGTGCTTAATAAGGTTGATAATTTTTGAGTATCATTATTATCTACAGCATTAATTAATATTTCCGATTGTGCTTCCGGAGAATTAAAATTTTTCAATAAGATAAATATAATCACCAGTAGAATAATGATAAAAGCTGCAATACCCCAGGGAATAATTTTCCTTGCTTTGTTATTAACAGTTTTTTTGTTTTCTTTTGAAGTTCGAGTCATTTTTTCGTTACTTGTCGACTCTATACGATAGCCACAATGACTACATCTTCGTTGTCCTATCCTTATATTTCCCCCACATTTAGGGCACTTTTGCATTTTATCACCACGCTCAGTCCTTATTTTTTACATTATCCCGTTATTTTAACATAATATATTTATAAACTATATGGCTTTATCAAGCCATTTCCACCAATTTTTTGTAGCTTTTTAATTAAGTGAAATTTATTTTTACGCTACCTTATTTCTATTATATGTATATAAATCAGTAAAAGATATACATCATTAGTCCAATGTCTTCTTATATCTTCTATGATTTTTTCTTTCATCTTATATAGCTTAAGCTTTTAATTATGCACTTCAAATGAATCATTTTAACTTGGGTACGTCATTCCGGTTGTTGAAGCATGATTTTAATTAAATGTATTTAGCTTTGCTTTTAAATACTTTCATTGCTTATACTATTAAATACTGTGCTTCAAATTGAAATTTTTTAATCTTTGGTCAATAATTTCTAAAACATAACGTGCTTGTTCGATTTGTTCATCAGACAAGTCGTGTAAAATATCACTGACAATCGTATTGATAATTTCCTTACTTTGTTTATTAAATTGTTTGCCTCTTTCTGTTAATTTAATATATTTTAATCTTTGATCTGTATTTTCTTCTGCTTTCTCCCATTGAACTACTTCTGCTTGTATTAATTTTTTGATTCTCCGGCTAACGGCAGCTTTATTTACGCCTTGTCTTTCAGTTATTTCAGTTAGCGTCATGGTTTTTTCGTTTTCTAACATTAATATAACATTGGCCTGCTCTTTTGATACGTTATAGTCTTCTCTTAATTCTTTTAACAATTTAGCTAACAAAGTATTCACATCATTTATAAATTCACCCATAAAATCAATATGACTACTTAAATTTTTAACCATAACTTCTCGCACCTCTACTATTCTAGCTCACATAAGTAAACGTTATTTTTTTTATATTATGTTTATAATATCAATATTCGAGATGGTATAAAAGCAGAAATTTGTATTCACTGCGTTTTTTAATTGTTAAATCTAGCAAAATTACAAAATACAATACCATTAAAATTTGATTAATTTTAATAATTGCTCTACATTTAAAATATTATAAACTTTCGGGGTGAACCATGTATACGTTGTCTTTAATTATAAGTTTAATTATTTTATGTGGTTTTATTGCTATGATTAAAAATTTCAAATTCACTACTAATTTAACTTTTTTTGTAATTCAAATTATTTTAGGTTACTTTGTAATCATCTTACATGTAGGTAAGTCATCTTTGCCTATGCCACTCATATTCACTATGTTTGTTGGCGTGTTGTTAATACACATCAAACATCATCATTTATTTAAACATAGATTAAGCGCACTTTTTTTGCACCGTTTGTATGCTATTGCATATAGAGTATTACTATTTATGATTGCTTGTTCTTATATTAGTCTAATACCTGTAGGTATCAATGTGATTTTTTATTGGTTAGCTGCTATTGCATTTAGTGCATGTTTCACCTTCATTTGTTATGCGCTTTGCACATCTGCATTTTCAAATGTTACATACAAAGAAGACTTTGATGTCATATTGGTGTTAGGCGCAGGTATTTTTACTGATCAAGTAACACCTATGCTAGCTAAAAGATTAAACAAAGCTATAGCATTACACCATTTAAATCCAAATGCTCGACTCATTGTAAGTGGTGGACAAGGTCCTGACGAACCAATTTCAGAGGCCTTGGCTATGTATCGATACTTAGTCCAAAGAAATATTAATCCTTCAATGATAGTACTTGAAGACCAGTCTACGAGCACTTTAGAAAACCTTAAATATACAAAAGTGCTCATTCAACAATTATATAGATATGAACCAAGTATCCTATGTGTCACAAGTCAATTTCATATTATGCGCGCTTTAAGGTTTGGACAAAAATTAAACCTCAACTTAAAAGGTGTCGGCAGTCATACACCTTATCATTTCTTTGAAATTGCATTAATTAGGGATTTTTTAGCAATCATGTACCAATATAAGCTTTTACTAACTTGTTACTTTGTAGTGTTATTTTGGGCAAGTATGATGGCGTTGTGGCATATTCCATCCATTTAAAGCCACTATACACAAAATAAATTGTGCATCCTTTTTACAATAGAACATAGTGTTTTCTTCATAGAAAAAGAGTGGGACAGAAGTCTAATTTTATTAAAAGATTTCTGTCCCACTCCATTGATTTAGGAATCATAATTATATTACGGTTCATTTAATTATACTATTGATCAACGATGACACCATCATCTAATTCGATGACTCTATCAGCATAATCAAATAGTCTTTTATCGTGCGTTATCATAATACCAATCATATTTTTACTTTGAATTTGATTTTTAATCATATCTATTACTTCTGTGGCACGTTCAGCGTCTAAACTTGCAGTTGGTTCGTCAGCTAAGATTATTTTCGGATGATTCATCAATGATCTCATGATGGCAACACGTTGCTTTTGTCCGCCTGAAAGTGTGTGTGGAAATACGTTGAGCTGTTCTGCTAAACCGATTTGTGTTAATAGTTTTTCTGATCTATCAGTGGCTTCTTTTTTAGACATACCTGCTTCTTTACCTATTGTTGTTAACTGATCTTTAACTTTTAAATAAGGTACTAAGTGTGAAGATTGAAATATAAATCCAATTTCATTTAGTCTTAGCTCAGAAGCTTTTTTATCACTATCATATAAATGCTCACCATTATATAATATTTCACCACTACTTTGTGACAATAGCCCACCTAAAATAGTTAAAAGCGTTGTTTTACCTGAGCCTGAAGCACCGTTTAAAATTACAAATTCTCCTTCATTCACTTCAAAATTAATCCCTTTTAAAACTTTAGTTTCAGAAGAACCTTTCCCAAAGGATTTTTTTATATCTTTAACTTGTAAACTCATTATTCTCCACCTCCAATAGCTTCAATAGGGTCTACTTTAAATAATTTAATAAATGATAGTGCTGCGCCAACAATTGCAACAACGATGAAAATGCCTACGACTAATAATATATTCGCAACAGTTACGTGGAAAGGCATAGAAATTGGCATTATTAATGATAAACCACTAATTAATGCAACAGCAATTATCACTGCAACCATTGTAGTTATTAATATTTGTAATACTAAAGCACTTAGTAAATGTCTTGTCTTGATACCAATTGCTTTTAAAATACCGATTTCTGGAATTTTTTGTATCGTCATAACATAGAAGAATGCACTGAGAACTATAGCAGAAATGACAAACAAGCTAACTATCATCATATTAAGTGGTGCTTGTTCTGCTTGATAACTCGGTATTTCGCTTGTGATATCGTCTTCTGTAAATACATCGATACCATTAATATCTTCTAATTTATTTATCTGTTTTTGTGACATATCTTGAATTGGATAAACGGTACTTACATTTTTATTCAATTTATCAAATCCACTATTATTCATCATAACCACTGAACTATGAGAATACATTGTGTCATCCAAAATACCTGATACTTTTAACGTTTCACCGTCTTTAATTTTAATGTTGTCTCCAACATCTACCCCACTTGCAGTTAATTTACTATTAATTGCAACTTCATTGTCTTTTTTAGGATAATGTCCTTCTGACAATTCTGGTTTTTCATTTTTCACTGTATTCGTCATAACAACATCTTCTTCATCTTTATCAATTTTCAAAGTTTGAGATGCTATTTTTAAAGGTGACTGTCCACTAATATCTTCAATTTTCTCTTGCTGTTCTGGTTTAATAATTGATTTTTCGATTTGTGGTGTTTTGTTATTTTGCATCACATATTTTTCTGACTTCATATTATCTAACATAGAAATATTTTCTCTTGCTAAACCTTGTGCCAACCCACTAATAAATAAAACCATAACACCTAATAACAATATAATTAACATGATTAATATATAACGAAATTTATAATATTTTATCTCTTGCCATGCCAATTTCATAGTGTTTCACTCCCTTTCAAGAACTTATATTTAAAGTTTAAGGTCTTTATATGAACTCAATATGAACTATGATTAACTTTTTAAATTATTTCCTATTTGTTAAGTTAAATTTTTCCATATATAATGTCTGTAAAATGATTAAGGAGATTTTGAGCATGACAACTTGTTTAATTGTCGATGATGACAGTAAAATTTTAGAATATGTTTCAAATTATATTTCACGAGAAGGACTAGATGTTGTGACACAATCAAGTGCTGAAAACGCACTGTCGTATTTAGATACACATCAGGTTGATATTGCTATCGTCGATGTAATGATGCCTGGCATGAGTGGTTTTGAACTATGTAAAGTTTTAAAAGAAGATTTTGAAATGCCTGTCATTATGTTAACAGCAAGAGACGCACTTAGTGATAAGGAACAAGCCTATTTAACTGGTACAGACGATTATGTTACTAAGCCATTTGAAGTAAAAGAGCTTATCTTTAGAATAAAAGCAGTATTAAAACGGTATAATATAAATGCTAATAATGAATTGAAAGTTGGAAATCTCACGCTCAATCAAGCTTATTTAGAACTTCAATCTTCTACTAAATCAATGAACTTACCAAATAAAGAGTTTCAACTCTTATTCTTACTTGCTTCACATCCAAAACAAGTATTTAACCGTGACGATTTGATTGAAAAAATTTGGGGCTTTGACTATGAAGGTGATGAACGGACTGTTGACGTACACATTAAGCGTTTGAGAAAGCGATTGTCAAAGTTAGGAGCTACGATTACGATTCATACAGTACGTGGCTTAGGATACAAGGTTGATGACAATGTTTAAATCACTATATTCACGTATTGCTATTTATACTGTCGTCATTTTACTATCGAGTGCATTGCTTAGTTTTCTATTAACTAACATTATTTATCACAATCATTTAAAAGAGAATAATGATGCAAAAATAATGAGAACATTAAAAGATGCTATTTCCTATGAAAAAGAATCTAAGATACAAATGCCAAAACCCTTTTTCAAACATCTTGGACAAATGAATTATCAAGTGATGACCGTCTCAGAAAATGGCAAAAAGGCTTATTATGGCACTGCATTTAGAAAAGATAATGTTGACTCTGAAAACATTAAATCTGTGTTAAATGGCCATGATTATCATGGGATAAGAAATTTGCCCTACAACCCTTTTATCACTGGATTTTTTGAAAATACTACTCAAAATACTGTGGGTGTGCAATTTCAATCCAATGGTCAAAATTATGCTGTTTTTATGAGACCAGACATCGGAAAAACTTTTAGTGAATTTAGAATTTTCTTAGTCATATTAATTACACTCTTATTAGTCATCTCAATCATTTGGGTTATTTCTTCAACTTATATGATTATTAAACCGATACAACAGTTAAAACAAGCGACTGAAAGGTTAATGGAAGGCAATTTTGATGTACCGATAGACATTAAACGTAATGATGAATTTGGCACATTACAATATCGATTTGATAAAATGAGACTCTCTTTAAAACAAGTCGATGACATGAGACAGCACTTTGTTCAAAATGTTTCACATGAGATCAAAACACCATTAACACATATTCATCATTTACTTGATCAATTAAAATTCGCTAAAGACGCAACAGCTCGTGAACAATATATCGATGAAATATACCAAATTACAACACAGCTCAGTGAATTAACCAAAGAACTTTTATTATTATCAGAAATTGATAATGGCGAACATCTAGAATTAACTGACAACATCGAACTTAATAAACTGATTAAACAGATTATACGCCATGAACAATTTGCGACGAATCAAAAAGATTTAATCATTATGTCTGATTTAGCTAATGTATCTATAATTGGGAATGAGCGCTTACTAAATCAAGCTTTTCAAAACTTAATAACGAACGCGATCAAATATTCTGAACAAGGGGGTACAATTGATATTACACTCACACATGATACCGATCAAATTCATTTTAATATCACTGATGATGGTCAAGGCATGACACCAGAAACCCAATCTCGTCTATTTGAGCGTTTCTATAAAGCAAGCAATCATGATAATAGCAATGGCTTAGGCTTAGCTATTGCGAAAGCAATTTTTGAATTACACAATGGTACAATTGAAGTAGCAAGTACGAAATATGAAGGTACGACATTCACTGTTACCATCCATAAATAATAATGTAACAAGTGAGTTGATACCTATGAATTTTATGAGTTAAAGCTCATAACAGGCTACAATATTTTCTAGCAAACATAGACAATTAAAACCTTGAGATTTTAAATACAAAAAAGCGCTAATCCTTTGTGGATTAGCGCTCTTACTTTGACTATGGCTATTTATCTCCCAAGCTTCTCATTTGTTAAAATGAGTGTACTATATCTATTAATTAATCTTTAAGTTTTTAGTTATTTCTTTATTAATTTGAGTGTATAGAGCTTCATTTTCCGATAATTTCATACCGAATGAAGGCACTATTTCTTTAACTTTTTCTTCCCAATTGTTAAATTCTTGTTTATAACAACGTTGAAGTACATCTAACATGATGTCAACAGCAGTTGAAGCACCTGGAGAGGCACCTAACAATGCTGCTAAAGAACCATCTTCGGAAGTAATGACTTCTGTACCAAATTGTAACGTGCCTTTTCCTTTATCTGTATCTTTAATGACTTGTACACGTTGTCCAGCAACCACAATTTCCCAGTTTTCGCTTTTTGCATTTGGCACAAATTGACGTAAATCTTCCATTCTCTCTTCATTTGATAATGTGAGTTGAGAAATTAAATATTTAGTTAAGTTCATTTCTTTAATTCCTGCCGATAGCATTGTAATAAGGTTGTTTGGTTTCACTGATTTTATTAAATCCATATTTGAACCAGTCTTTAAAAATTTAGGTGAAAAACCAGCAAATGGCCCAAACAATAATGTACGTTTGCCATCAATATAGCGTGTATCTAAATGTGGTACTGACATTGGCGGCGCACCAACAGCTGCTTTTCCATAAACTTTAGCAAGATGTTTTGATGTGATAGCCTCATCTCTACATACTAAGAACAGACCACTTACTGGGAATCCACCAATATGTTTAGATTCCTTGATACCTGTTTTTTGTAATAAAGGTAAACTAGCACCACCGGCACCAATAAACACAAAATCACTTTCCACTATTGTCACTTCATCCGTTTTCAAATCTTTCACTTTAACTTCCCAAGTGCCATCCTTACGTTGACTTAGGTTTTCTACTTCATGTTCGTAATTAAGTTCTACATGTTTATCTTCTAAATTTGAAAATAATTTTTTTGTTAACGCACTAAAATTCACATCTGTCCCCGTTTTATCATATGTAATAGCCATTGGTATATTGGATGTACGCCCTTCCATAATCAACGGTGCCCATTCAGAAATTTGCGCTTTGTCATCTGTAATTTCCATATTACTAAATAAAATATTTTTATTTAATCTTTCTACACGTCTTCTTAAAAAATCTACATTGCGTACACCCTGTACAAAACTCATATGCGGCACAGGCTTAATAAAGGCTTCAGGTTTTGATAATTGACCTTGCTTAACAAGATAATTCCAAAATTGCTTTGTAATTTGAAACTGTTCATTAATTTTAACAGCTTTAGAAATATCGATTGATCCATCTTTGTTTTCGTTTGTATAATTTAATTCGCATAATGCAGAATGCCCTGTTCCTGCATTATTCCACGCATTTGAACTTTCTTCTGCTGGTGTAGATAATCTTTCAAACATTTTAATATCTTTCTCAGGTGCAAGTTCTTTTAATAACGTTCCTAGTGTTGCGCTCATGATACCGCCGCCAATTAATATGACATCTGTTTTGCTATGTTGTTTACTCATAACAAACACAGTCCCCCTTTTATATATGTTTATAGACACGTTATCTTTATCTAGGAAAATCACAGCCATGATAAAGCGTTTTCTATAGTGAATAATTTAAATCTTAATCTACTATAATTATACTAAATGTTAAAAAAATAGCAGAATCTTTTGTTACACTTCTAATTATATACGTTATTGTCCTATGAAAAAAGGGCTTTCAGTAATTCTACTCAAATTATGTTAATACCTGTTAACTATAATAGCTATGAGACGACTTAAATTGCAATTAACATTAGACACTTAAAATCAAATTACATTGTGTCACACATAACATTCATTACTTTATCACTCTCTTAAATTTCATGCTATAATAAATTTTAATTTAATTCTTATACTTTTGGAGGTATTCCAATGAAATCTATCACTTTTTTTACGCATAATGTTTATGCTATGGGTGGTACTGTTAAATCTATTTCTCAATTAGCTAATGTTTTAGCCGAAAAAGGTCATAAGGTTGAAATCATTTCCGTTTTCAAGGGGGCTTCTAAACCTTATTTCAAACTACATAAATCTATTAAAGTTCGTGCTTTAACAGACTATCAGTTACATTTTTTAAATTTTAAAGCTATATTTTTTAATAGAATCCGCAAATACACTCCGTTTTCTAGACCAAAATTAATTTCACAATATGAACCAGGTCTTTATCAGTTTTCACATTATATAGAAAAGAAAATGATTCAAGCAATACGCAATGTTTCCACTGATATGCTCATTGGTACACGTGCGAGTTTTAATATATTAATTGCTCACTATGGTCCACAAAATGTAGAGAAAATAGGTATGGAACATATGAATTTTGAAGCACATAACGATGCCCTACAACAAGAAATCTTAGATGCTTATCAATATTTAGACAAAATAACCACACTAACAGAAAGTGATAAAAGTAAATATGAATCTTTTGTTCAAACTCCTGTTTATGTCATACCCAACATTTTAAATGAGCCCCGTCTCTCAATATCAAAAGAAAAAATCATTACTGCCGCAGGACGACTAGAATACGAAAAAGGGTTCGACCTATTAATTCAAAGTATCATACCTATTCAACAAGAAGTCAGACGTTTTAAATATCAAATACACATCTATGGTGACGGAAAAGAGCATGAGCTTTTACAACAATTAGTCATAGAGCACCAACTAGCAGATATCGTAAAACTTTATGGTTCAACTCAGCAATTAAACGAAAAATTAGCTAAAAGTGATATTACAGTCGTCCCTTCTCGTAATGAAGGGTTCGGAATGGTAATTTTAGAAGCTATGAATCAAGGTAATGTCGTGGTTAGTTTTGATGGTAATGCAGGACCAGACGCTCTGATACAAAATAACGTCAATGGATACCTCGTATCGCATGGAAATGTAAAAGATCTTTCTAATAAACTACTCAGACTTATCAATCAGGAATTTAATAAACAATCCATCATAGAAAATGGGTATCAAACCGTCCAATTATTTTCATCAGATTCAGTCTACCATTACTTTCAAATGATGATTGCATCGAAATAAAAAAAGAAGCCAAACGGCTTCTTTTTTATTTCGATCTTTATATTTTATTACAATAAACCTAATCATCTGTAATATGCCATAATCACAGGCATCTTACTAACAACCATAACCACGATGATGCTTTAATGAATGATAAAGTTCAACATGAAAGTCCATAAACATATAAAGATAATAAATGCAAAACTATAGCGTAACGTCATTTTTAATAACTCTGATTCTTTACCTACTTGTTGTACAGATGCAGTTGCAATCGCAATGGATTGTGGTGAAATTAATTTCGCTGCTACACCACCTACTGTATTTGCAGATACAAGCAATGCACCGCTTGTACCAATATTATTAGCTACCGCTGACTGTATCGGAGCAAATAGTGTATTATTATTTGTCACAGAACCAGTTAAAAATACGCCAATCCAACCTAAGATAGGTGACAATAGCGGGAAGATTGATCCTGCTTTAGCAATACCTTCACCTAAAGCATTACTTAAACCTGCATAAGTCATCAATTTAGAAATAATTAAAATAATACAAATTGTAATAATAGGTAACCATAATTCTTTAAAAGTTAATTTTAATAAGCGTGTTGCATCAAGCATGTTCACTTGTTTTGACATTAATATAGTTATTAAAATTACTAATAAAATCGCTGTACCAGTTTGTCCAATGATATTGAGTGGTAATGTAATTGCTTTGTCAGCAATGTCACTATACGTACCTGGTAGTTGAATATTAAATACTAATGCGCTCAACGCACCATTAGGTGAGAACAACGCTTTAAATTGTGGTGCACTCCAAATCATAACTAATGCTGTTAAAATCACAAATGGACTCCATGCATATATTAAAGTTTTAAAATTATGTTTTACAATAGACTTAGGTTCTCCACTATCTTTCAACCTAAATATATTTTTAGGCTGATGTTTTTTAGAATATAAGGCTAACGCTAACATTGATACTAACGGTGGGATAATATCAGCTAGTTCTGGTCCAATAAACACCGTAATCAAAGCTTGTAATATCGTAAAAGTTCCACCAACAATAAGGATTGCTGGTAACGTTTCTTTAATACCTTTAAAACCATCAATAATCCATACTAATAAAAATGGGATAAACATATTCATAATCGATAAAGTTAAAGCAGACATTTGAGAAACCGCAAATCCTGTAACATCACTTGGTAAACCAAGTGTATCAATCACTGTTACAGGCAAGCCAATTGCTCCAAATGCACCAGCTGAAGCATTAGCAATTAAACATAACATTGCAGCTTCTAAAGGTTTAAAGCCTAATTGAGTTAATAACAAGGCACATATGGCAATCGGCACACCAAAACCTGCTGCACCTTCTAAAAATCCATTAAACGCAAAACCTATGAGCAATAATTGAATACGATGATCTTGCGATACACTAGCAATACTATCTTGAATCTTATCAAATTGCCCAGTTTCATTTGTAACCTTATATAACAGCACTGCCATAATCACAATATAACCAATTGGAATGATGCCTTGGAAAAATCCTTCAATTGATGCACCTGTTGCGATATTCATAGGCAATTTGAATATCGTTATTGCAAGTATCAATGTAACTACTAATGTCGTAATTGAAGCATATATCCCTTTCATTTTGAAAATGGTTAAGCATAATAAAAATAAAATGATAGGGATAGCGGCTACAATACTGGATAATAATACATTGTTAAAGGGGTTAATACTTTCTACAAACATTTATACTCACTTCCTATACTTAAATTAATTAATCATCTTCCGTTTGTGAATTATTTCACATAAATTATAACATCTACTTTAAGTAAAATACAATAATTTCCAAAAAATTAATAGCCTAAAATTAAAGTTTTTTATTTTTCTAATAAATTCCAATTGAATATACATCATCTCAAACGCAATTCTTCAATCCTAATATGAATATTGAAGTTTCTTTTATCTATGACGTATTAAATGATAAAATAAGGATAATAATATTTAAATCGAGGGATTATAAATGATAAAGCAAATAGAAGTTTCAACGTGGGACCTTTTCGTAAAGGACCTTGAGAAAGCTACAGCACAAGGATATACTCACTTTGTATATATAGATCAAAATAGTGAAATTTATCAATCGATGTTAGACGCAGTTACACTAAAACCGGTCACTATCGTTGCAGATTATACAATCAATCAACAATATTTAAATGATTGCCGATATTTTGGTAAACCCGAAATCACTTTTAATGATTGGATGGATAATCTAAATCATTTTCCAAATATTATTTTCCATATAGAAACCACTCAAAAAATAATAAACAATTATACCATTAATAATATATTTGACTTAGCATTATTATCACTATTGCAAGATGATGTAGCAACAGATAGCCATGTCGTTTTCAATTTCAAACATGCTTTTACAACCAGTAGTGCTATATGGGATTATATTCAAGCATTCACGCCATTAAACACTACTAAATTCAATTTAAACAAATTAGCCTTTGAACATAAACACTCGATACCATTTAAAAATAGTGAAACACTAGCGCCTAATCACGACGACATTCGATTTACAGATAAAGTGCTTAAAAATACTAAATTCAAACTTCCACATTGGATTTATACTTTAGTTCATCGTCATTACGAAAAAAAACATTATGAAAGCAGTTATATTTATAAGAAAGATAAATCGAAAGTTAAAAATCATATCGTCTTTTTAGGTTTTGATTATGGATTTCGAGGTAATTCTCGCTATTTATTTAATCATTTTGCAAAGTACTTTTCTAAATTACCTATATTTTTTATAACGAATGATGTAAATGGCCCTAATTTTATCGATCCAAATGACGCGAAATCAAAAAATCTAATAGAAACAGCAAGTGTGGTTATTTTAGAAAACGATATCCCTGATGATATCAAACCAAATGGTACAATTATACAACTATGGCATGGCACACCTATTAAAAAACTATTTTTAGATAGTCATGAACCTAATGAGAATCTCAATATCTATAATTATCGTGCACGCAAATATAATAAATGGTTGCAACAAGATTACTTCATCAGTGATTCCGGAGCCATTATGGAACATTTCAAGTCTGCGTTTCCCCAACAACACACACACTTATTAAATTGTGGGTATCCGAGAATTAGATATCTGTTAGATAAACAATCTGATCAACCATATATCTCATTTATAAAGAAAGAATTAAAACTAGATCCTCAAAAACAAACATTACTTTATGTTCCTACATGGAAAGCAGCAAATGAAGCAACCGATTTGTTACCAATGAGTGATGGCTTATTGAATAAATATAATGTTATCTTTAAAGGACATATCAACGATCAATCTAACTATATACCTGAAAATGCTATCATTGCGCCATCACATATTGAAGTTCAAGATTTATTGTTAGTATCAGATACAGTATTAACAGATTATTCTTCACTTATTTTTGATGCACTTACGATTGATAAAACTGTCTGCCAATATACGCCTGACCATGAAAAATATGTGAGTGAACGCGGTGTTTATGAAGATGTTATGCATTCTCTTTCTACAGTCAGATATAGTGATTCAAAAGCGCTCTTAAATGATTTAATCAGTCACCAAATGAAAGATATACATGTTAATCCGTTTATAAATAAAGACAACCATGCCTTTGAAACGATTTCACATATTATTCAAAAGTCGATTAATTCCAATAAATTAAACTAATCATCACATATACAACCAACAATTTGTTATTCTAATTTAAATTTCAAAGTTTTAAATTATGAATATTGGCTTTGGTGCTTTTATTTAAATATAAAATGCATTTAAAGGAATCATACTCGAACGATTCGCACATAAAGAAAATTTTACCAAAATAAAAAGTGGCAAGTTAGAAGTTAATGCTTTCTACTTGCCACTTTTTTATAATACGTATAAAAATCACGTTATTTTATGATGCTTTTATTGTTGGTAAGCTGGATCAACTACTCTAACAGTTCCTTGTTGGTCAACAGTTACAATTGAATAACTACCAGGTTGTGCTTGGTTTTGGAAGCTAAAGATATAGCTATAATTCCCTTCGCTTCCTTCAATAGCATAATCATTATAAGGATTTGATTGGCCATTTAACGCATTGACTTCAGCAGTTGCATTGTCTAAAGCGCTTTGGAAATTAGGCAATGACTGTAAAGCTGTTTGTGCGTCAGTGCTACCTGAAGTAATGTTTTGTGCGACTGGCACTGCATTTTGACCTTGATAAGGTGCCACATATTGAGAAGCACCACTGTTACCTGTGTTGCCCGCATTTGAATTACTTGCACTATTAGATGCTTGATCAGCATTACTATTTGCATTACTTGCTGTACTCTCATTGCTATCCGCATTGCTTGAATTGTTATCATTATTTGAATTATCGCTATTGCTATCACTGCCGTTGGAACCGTTAGTCGAACTATCATTGGCATTGTCACTGTTTCCAGAATTGCTGCTATCATCAGAGTTAGAACTAGAGTCTGAGTCAGAACTATTTTTATCAGCATCACTGTCTGATTTGTTGTCCGAATTACTATCTGAATCTTTATCGGAACTATCATTGTCCTTTTTGTCATCGCTCTTAGAATCTTTTGAGTCTTTTGATTTGTCATCGGAAGACTGTTTGTCTTTCGAACTATCGTCTTTACTACCGCCATTGTCATCACTACCATTAGAACAAGCAGCAAGTGCTAATGTAAGTGTAAGAAAACCTGCTAATAACTTCTTCATATAATAAGCCTCCTTAGTTGTGTCCTTCCCATTGCCTAATTTAAAATTATGTAATGTGTTTAACAATTAGGATAAATGAGAATTATTATGTTATTCACTATTATTATTAAAATAAACACCTTTTATCAAAACTTTTTTGAAATAAATATAATTTTTACAAAAACTTAAAAAATAGAAACTTTAATTTAATATCTAGCTTTTGCAATAGGAATACAATGCGCCAAGATAATTGAACAGATTACAGGATAAATGACTTTTTCAAAAGCTGCTATATGTTTTTTTCCATTATTAAATCTGTATCTACCACGTTACCAGTATGAAATTCATGGGAACCTGTTATACGTAGGCCTTGTTTTTTATAAAAGTTTAATGCTTTTTCATTATATTCCCATACACCTAACCAAATTTTTGTTTTATACAACTCGCGTGCTTTTTTAATTGCAAAATCAAAAACATTTTCCCCTTTTCCTCCACCTTGTGATTGAGGTAAAAAGTATATTCTTTGAATTTCTAAGTAGGATTCACCCATTGCCTCAGTTTGTGCATCGTCTATATTTAATTTAAAATAACCTACAATTTCATTATTGCTGAGATAAAAATATGTGAATGAATGTTTATTATTCAATTCGTCTTGTAACGTTTCCACATTATATGCCTGTTTAAAATAGGTTTCAAAATCTTCCTGTGTATATCCACCTTCTTTGAATGTATGTTTAAATGTTGTAATACAAATTTCTCTTAACCGATGTACTTCCGATTGTTTTACCAATTCAATATTATCTGTCATACTGCATCCCCCCTTTTTACCATCTTGTCAATTAGTATACTAAAATGTTAAATATGTTACTATACGACTTAATATATTTTTTTGACAACTTAAAGTATAGTCAAATGACATAAAGTTTACGATTGTTAAAATTAAAACGCTTACTTTTAAATCAGCGCTTTTACACTTATTGTGAAATTCACAATATCATGATAAAGTAGTTCTAGTTTTTTAATTGTTCATAAATATATATACATAAGGGAGTGCCATAAGGCAATGACGAAAACATTTAAAGCTTTTGTGGTCAATGAACAAGACGGCAAAGTAACAAGCGAATTTAAAGATATGACAATAGATGATCTTCCAGAAGGTGAAGTGTTGATTAAAACGAAATACTCTGGAATTAATTATAAAGATGCATTAGCTACATTAGACAATTCAAAAATTGTTAACAGTTATCCAATGGTGCCAGGCATCGATTTAGCAGGTGTGGTAGCTCACTCTGACACACATGCTTTTGAACCAGGAGATGAAGTCATCGTTACAGGGTACGGTTTAGGAACAGACCATTTCGGAGGTTTTAGTGAATATGTTCGCGTAAAAGAAGAATGGATTGTACCTTTACCTAAAGACCTCACACTTGAAGAAGCTATGATATATGGGACAGCAGGTTACACAGCTGGTTTAGCAATTGAAAAATTAGAGCATAATGGACTATCTGTAGAAAAAGATCAAGTGCTTGTAAGAGGTGCAACAGGTGGTGTAGGAACATTAGCGATTATGATGTTAAATGGCATTGGATATGATGTGATCGCTAGTACAGGTAAGACTGAAGCTACTGAAACACTTAAAACCATAGGTGCAAAAGATGTTATTTCTAGAATTGACAAAGAAGATAATAAACCTTTAGGTAAACGCACATGGCAAGCAGTCATCGATCCAGTTGGTGGTGACAGTTTTTCACAAATCATTAAGCAACTTAATTATAATGGTAGCGTTGCGCTCATTGGCATGACAGGAGGCGCTACATTCGATAGTTCAGTCTTTCCTTTCATATTAAGAGGTGTAAACGTTATAGGTATTGACTCTGTATATACAGAAATGAGACAACGGAAACATATTTGGCGTCGTCTATCAAAAGATTTAAAACCAGATCAATTACATGATATAAAACATAATATAAACTTTAAAGATATTAAAAACAGCATAGATGAAGTGCTTCAACATAATAATTCTGGTAGAATTGTTATCGAATTCGACGCATAAGATGATTTTGTAAAACTCCGCACATCAAACAAAAATTGATGTGCGGAGTTTTATTTGATATCAACTTATATAACTATACATTTTTATTTAAACTACAAAAATATTACAATTCATATAAATATATATCAATAGATAAATTTATTATACTTTAACATTTACAATTAAAATATGAAAGCGTATACTTATTATTATTGAATATTATCAGGAGGGTTAATATGGGAATCAAAGTGAATAAAAAGCTCATCTTTTTCCTTGGTGCATTGGGAGGATTACTCTATGGTTATGACATGGGGGTTATATCAGGTGCACTGTTATTTATAAAAGATGACATACCGTTAAATAGTTTTACTGAAGGACTTGTCGTTGCATCGATGTTAGTCGGCGCTATCTTCGGCTCCGGTGCGAGTGGACCTATGTCTGATAGATTAGGTCGTAGACGTGTTGTATTTATTATCGCTATTATTTATATTGTCGGTGCATTAATTTTAGCCTTAGCACCATCAATGCCAGTATTAGTAATTGGTAGACTTGTTATCGGATTAGCTGTCGGTGGCTCAACAGCAATCGTACCAGTATATTTATCTGAAATGGCACCTACCGAACAACGTGGTTCGTTAAGTTCCTTAAACCAATTAATGATTACAATTGGTATTTTATCTTCATATTTAATTAACTATGCTTTCACTCCAATCGAAGGATGGAGATGGATGCTCGGTTTAGCAGTATTACCTTCACTCATTCTATTAATCGGTGTAGCATTTATGCCTGAAAGCCCTAGATGGCTACTTGAACACAGAAGTGAAAAAGCTGCTCGTGACGTTATGAAATTAACATTTAAAGAAAGCGAAATTGATAAAGAAATTGCTGATATGAAAGAAATAAATGCTATTTCTGAAAGCACTTGGAATGTATTAAAATCACCTTGGTTAAGACCAACATTGATCATTGGTAGTGTATTTGCTTTATTACAACAAATTATAGGTATTAACGCTATTATTTATTACGCACCAACGATATTTAGTAAAGCTGGTCTTGGAAATGCAACTTCTATATTAGGCACAGTTGGTATTGGTACCGTAAACGTCCTTATTACGATTGTAGCAATTATGATTATTGATAAAATAGATCGTAAGCGATTATTAGTCATCGGTAATATTGGTATGGTAGCTTCACTATTAATCATGGCAATATTAGTTTGGACAGTTGGTATCCAATCTTCTGCATGGATTATGGTTGCTTGTCTAACGCTTTTCATCATCTTCTTTGGTTTTACTTGGGGACCAGTACTTTGGGTTATGTTACCAGAATTATTCCCAATGCGTGCACGTGGTGCTGCAACAGGAATCGCTGCTTTAGTACTATCTATTGGTAGTTTACTAGTTGCGCAATTATTCCCTATTTTGACTGATGTTTTATCAGTAGAACAAGTTTTCTTAATCTTTGCAGCTATCGGTGTCTGTGCTTTAATCTTTGTTATTAAATACTTACCAGAAACACGCGGACGTAGTTTAGAAGAAATAGAAGCTGATTTAAGATCTAGAACAAATGCAACTGATGTCAATGTTAAAGAATCCAAATAAACATTACATTGCTAAAACAAAATTAATGTGAGTTTTTAGGGTATAAAACCTATGCTCAAAATAAGAGAGCTAATCCGTTCTGAACTGCACCCTGTCAAGTA
>NZ_JAESLH010000013.1:0-38611 GCF_017892545.1 Staphylococcus sp. GDY8P67P | reverse complement strand
GTTATGTAGAATAATAGAAAACACCTACTAATTAAAATTAGCAGGTGCTAAGAAACAAAAAATATACCTAAATATTTTTAACAAAATGGAGATCTCTCCCCAAAAACAATTATATATTATGGGTGTATATTTCATTTAATTATGGTGTGAATATATATTAGATTATATTATGGATTAAAGATAATATAGTAAGATTATGGTTTAATTTAATTCATAACATAATCCATACCATATTGAACTATATAACCCATTACATAAAATACAAAAAATATGTTGTATTCACAGTCTTTTTAAGGTAAAATGTAATTAAGGATATAAAACCACCGTATTTTTCGTGACTATCTCCTGTTAGATTAAATAAGATTACATTATTCATAGAATAATATAATCATCTTAATTAATCGTAACTGGAGAAGACTTTGTTTTTTATTTGTTAAATGCGGGGGCGACATATCCACTGTACCTTGACAACCAAATACAAACGGGAGGTATCCACATATGACGTCTAAACTTCTTAGACAACTCTCCTTATTCATATCCTATATCCTTATCCTCTCACTACTCATATATTTCACAGCGCGAGCGTCACTGATCGCTGGTGCAATTCTTGCAATTGTATTTATAATATTTTCTATAATATTACGATTTATTATGAAAATAATTAAAATACAGAAAAATATGAAATATTATAGAATATTAACTTATGAAGGAGATTTTCCTAAATCTGATAAAATCTTTAAATTATTAAAAAATATTCATTCAACTAGAAGAAATATTTTTGAAAGATTTTTTTATGGAGATCCGTGGTTTACTTTTTTGATCTATAGAGAAAATAGACGAGGAAAAAGTAAGGATAGTAAATTAGGTTTTTACTTAGCAGGGGATAAAGAGTTAATGGTTTCAGTTAGAAAACATTTTAGCAATGTTTATCCAAACATAGAATTTCATGAAGCAGATGAAAGCCATTTAGATTTTCCTACTAAAAGATCATATTTTGGTTATGCTAAGTTAAAACATAATTCTTTAAAACAGGGTTATCCTATAGAAAACTTTCAACATGATAATTTAACTAAGATAGTTAGCATTATGGAACCTGATACATGGTTACAATTTAGATTTAGAAGAAATTACGGTTTTAAGTTAAGAAAAGCTATAAAAAAGACTGATGAAGATATTAGAGAGCAAAAATTTAAGGATCGGGATAATTACGAAAAGGAGATTTGGAAAGAAACCAACAAACGTTTTACGTATAGTGATGTTGCTTTTGATACAACAATAAGTATGGCGACTAACTCACATGACGGCCAGCATTTATTAAAAGATATGTATACAATTCTTAATGAATGTAAGTCTGTAAATGAACTTGTATATAGGCCTTCAATGTTTAAGGTAGTGGATTGGTACAATTTATGGAAACGTGGTAAAAGTGTTTTAACTTCAAGAGAATTAGCTAATTTTGTGCATATGCCAGTTATTAATCGAGATAATAGTTTGATTGATAAAATTAAGCCATTTACACCATATATTGAATTAGGTAATACGCCTTTAAGTGAAGACACTTTAGCAACGGGTCTTAAATTGGGAACTTTAGACCACCCTATAATTAAAGATAGGGAAGTATTTATTTTACCTGAAATACTAAGAAAACAATTTTGTGTTACAGGCGCAACGGGTTCAGGTAAGACGAACCTTTTAAATTGTATTTTGAATAACTTCAATAAAAGCTTTGTTGAAAGTTCAGAAGCGACGCCAGGGTTTTCATTAGTAGACCCTTCAGGAAGCGCAATAAAGTTATTACTTAATAGATTGCGTGTTTTTGAAACTTTTGAAGGTAACGAGGTAGATTGGGATAAAGTACATTTCATCAAAGTTAAAGATAGTGAATACCCGTTAGCATGTAATTTGTTGGCTAAATTAGATGGCGAAAATTCTGAAGAAATGATAGATAATGTTTTCAGAATTATCAGCGAAAACTTTGATACAGCAACCCAAGCTGAAAGACTATTGCGATACACAATTAAAGCGTTAATTCATGATCCAAAAGAAACTCATACGATTATGTCCGTTATAAGAATGTTATACAAAAATGATGATATTTTTAGAAAACGTATCATTGACCGTATTAGACCATATACAGAAATGTATGAAGTGGTTAATTTCTTTGATAATGAAGCTTCTGATTTAATTGAAAGTCCGTCAGGTCAAGCTGTTTTGAATAGGTTAGATGTATTTAAATCGAACAGTACATTAAGAAATCTGTTTTGTCAGAAAGAGTTTAACCTACCAATACGCAAGTGGATGGACGAAGGGCATATAGTATTTTATGACCTAGTAGGAATGAGTGAACAGGAAATTAAAATATTTTGTTCATACATTGCTTATATGTATTATCGTGTTGCAGATCAAAGACCCGCCGACACTTCTTTACTTCATTTAACGGTTGTTGATGAAGCGCATAAAGTACAAGCTTCTATCTTCCCTAAAATCATCAGTGAACAAAGAAAATTCGGCCATTCATTAGGAATTGCTACACAAAATTTAGATGATTTAAATTCAGAATTAAGATCAGCATTAGTTAATAATCAATCTAATTTCTTTGTTTGTAGACAGGGGGAAAGTGGTTCAGCATTAGCAACTAAAATCTTCAAAAGTAGCGACAAAAAAGAACAACATTACACTGAAAGTTATTTTAAACAGTTGCCCGACAATGTTTGTGCATTGAGAACACAAGATGTTATTGAAGGCGAAACAGTTAATGTTAAAACACAAGTTAAAGTGAAACCTATTGACCGTGTTATGGAAGATGGGAAAGTTGCTGATTATAAAGATCAGTATGAACCTAAAATTGCAGACGAATGGACTATGAAAAAGGCTGTAGAGTTAAGCGCTAACAACGGTATGTATTATAAAGAGATACCTAAAATGGTAAGAGCATTTTTTGAAGATGAAGAATACACTTATCAAGGTAAGCAACAAGAAGAATTTAAAGCTGATGTTATTAAACGTAAACCGATTGTTCCAGAAGAGATTAAACGTAAGCCAAAAGAACAAAAACAAGAAATTAAACCTAAAACAAAAAAACTTAAATTAAATAAATCTAAAGTCGTCTTGAAAACATCAAAAGACGAAGTCAATCAAGAGGAACGAACTAAACCGAATGAAGACAATCAAGTTTCACAGGAAACAGAGCAATCAAAAAATGTAGGTTCCTTTTTAAGTGGCTTCACAGATAAGGGGGACTGATTAAAATTAACAAAATGGAACGTTCTCTCCTCAAAAAATTGGAGGAGAAAGGCATGTCATATACAACATTAAATGAAAAAGACTTCAAATTATTTAGCTTCTTAGAAGCTCATATATATTTGACTATCGAGCAAATACGCACCGCAATATATTTAAATGATGATGGTTCAATGAAATCAGAAAAATCGGTTTGGAATAGATTAACCAAATTAGAAGAAGACGGCTATATTACTAAATTTAAAGCACAAGCAACATTACAAGCTAAGCGCCCAAACTCAATATATTGTTTAACTAAAACAGGTAGTATGTTTTTAGAAAGTATGCAAGGTTATACGCATTTCAAATCAGTATATGAGAAAAAGCTTCCAATGTGGTATATGCACCAGTTAGCCGTTAATGATGTTGTATTATCATATGAAAGACATAAAATACCCGCCGTTGACTTACTAGAATATGCAAACGAGCAAAGAACTACTTTTCAATATAATGACGGCCGTGAAGATGTTATTCGTCCTGATGGTGCAATTTTATTAGAAAGACAAGATGGTTACGTTATAGGCATTATGTTAGAAGTTGAAAGATCTAAAAAAGCTAGAAAGTTTACTTATGATAAGTTAGTGAGATATAAAGACTTTTTTAATCAGTCAAATAACACTATGAAAAGATTTCATATTCATGCAGGTTTTGAAGAATTTGTAGATGAATGGCGTTTGTTATTTGTGAGTAATGAAGATGAAAATTATCGTAAATTGAAACGTGATTTCAAAACGGTAGATTTTGAAGACGCTTTTAAAGGTCAAAATAGTTTTGATGTAATGATAGCCAAGCTTGATGACATAATGACTAACCCTTACGGTGCAATATATAATTATTTCAAACCAGGTGTAGACTTTGATGAATTTAGAACACTTTAACATCATTTAGAAAGGAGTTAGCTTATGAGAAAGTGGGGCAAACAGTCCGATAAAAAGGTTAAAAAACAAAAATCAAAGCCCGCACAAAATGAAGAAACGACAGAAGATTTTAGAAAAAAGAAGAAGTCAGCAGATCGTTTGTTTAAGCGTAATAAGTTAAAAAAGGCGTTAAAAAACAGAGGTAAGGACGACAAAATTTTAAGTAAAGCTAAATTGAAACGTCCTAAAGGTTATAACGTTGTTAAAACGGTCATAATCATAGCTTTGTTTTTAGTAGTTGTTAGTTGGATAAATGCAGGTAATGCTAATAGAAAAGCAAGTGACGCACAAGAACAATATCAGAAATTAGCCTCACAAATTGATACTACTAACAAAGGCAATCCAGCTACACAAGTAGGCGCCCAGGAATACGCGAAAGATTTCATACAAAAATATTACAGTTATGATAAAGGGCAAGACCGCGATAAATGGTTAGATAATTTAAGCGATTATGTAGACAGTTCAACATTAGATGATAATAGCTTTAAGCCTGAAAATATAGATGGCAGTATTTCAGTTAAGGACGTTAAAATCAATGATGTTGAAAGTGCAGATAAAAACCAAGCGAAAATATATTTTACAGTTACGCTAGATAAAAAGACAGTTGAAGAAAAAACTGTTAAGAAGAAAGTTAAAGGCAAAAAAGGCAAGAAGGATAAAGAAGAAACAAAAACAGTACAAGAAGATAAACACGAAGATGTTAAATTCAACAGATACATTAAAGTATATGGCGACGATAAAGGTTATAAGTTAGTCACTTTACCTTTACCATATGAACAAAAATCAAATGCAGATGTTCAAATGACGCTAGATACTGATAATGGTAGAGATGTTACAACAAATTATCCTGATGTTAAAGATTACATTACAAGCTTTATGAAAGTTTACGCTTCAGATGATAGAGATACAGCGCAAACATATTTCTATAATAAATCTGATACACAATTATTGAATAACAATGTTGAAATTAAAAACGTTGAAGAAGTGAAAGTGTATCAAGAAAACAAACAAGATGAACTTAAAGCAATTACAACGGTTCAAATGGAAGAAAAAGATAGTGGCTTAACAAGTCGAAACAAATTTGAAATTAAGCTTAAAAAGCTTGATGACAATAAGTATAATGTAATTAAAGTAAGTGAACCTCAATATACTAAAAAATAATAGGAGTGTTTAAAATGTTAGATTTAATGACGTCAATTGCTTCAATAGACTTTAGTTCTTTCACATTAGGACAAGCAGGTGGAGATTTAGTAAATAACGCGCGTGAAGGAGAAAGAAACTTCACATTAGTTTTAAATATTATTTATTGGGCAGTCGCTGCAATTATCATTGTAGTTTTAGCATTATCTAAGAAATTCAGAATGGCACTAGGTGCATTGATTATCTTAGGTGTTATCGGCGCGTTAGTTGTTAGAGATCCGCAAAATTTACAAAACTTAGGCGAAAGTATAGCGCAATTCTTTGGCTTCTAATAAGGAGTGCATAGCATGAGTAACATGAAAAAAATCATTGGTTACTGTTCATCACAATTAGATGAAATACCAAACTTAATACGTGGTTTAGGCGGTGGAGAGCAAGGCTTTTCACTGCCTTTTTCTTTGACAGTTAGTCAAATAATCGTTATTTTCACGATTATTTTACCTGGTTTATTTTTCTTACCTATAACAAATGGATTATTAGACTTTTTACCGAAATACGGTAGATATGCAATTGTCTTTTTCATTCATATAGGTTTTCCCGCTGTATTTGGTTTTTTCATAGGTCAAAAAAGTATCGAAAATATGAATGTTGTGAAATATGCAAAAGTATATATGGCTACAAAATTTAATGAAACGTCTGATTATGTAGGACGTGAAGAATTAGATAACAAGAAATCATATAAGTTGAGAAAAAAAGTTGTAGCGCGTACTTTTTCAGATTTCCGCATAAACAAGGAGGATAAATAACCTATGGCTAAAAGACTAGATTTTGATATAGAAGCAGTTGTAGAAAACATCATCTTTACTAAAGATGGCCGTATGCAAGCATGGTTTGAGTTTGAAGGGTTTCACAGTAACTTTGATACAGAAAACGAACTGTTAATTAAATTTAGACAGTTGAAACGTGTATTTAAAGAGGTAAAAAAAGAAGTTCACTGTTTAATTATTCCAGAACGTCAGGACTTAGATGAAATTAAAAACCAACATATCTCATACAGTAGAGGGCGTTTGATACCAGTATTAGAACAACATGAAGACGCTATTTTTGACCATTTAAAAAATTCAAATGAATTAGGTTCATCAGAAAATAAAGTTCGCTATTATATGGGCTTTGAATTAGGAAAAAGTACAATGGTCAACTTTACTAATGAAGATGTTACTTGGGGCGAGATATACACAGAAACGAAAGAAAAGTTAATCAACCTTATTACTAAAGCGATTACAGGTAAAGACGTATTATTAACAACTAATAAAGTTAAAACAGCATATAACAAAATGGATCATTTGAGTAATACGCTAAATAACTTACCGTTTACATTTAGAGAAATTGAACCCGTAGAAATGGCAAAGCTTATAACATGGCCTAATAATTTAAACGTAAGAGAACCGTTTTTAAATGATAATTGGTTTGAACGTTTAACACCCGTTTACAATGGCGATAGATTAATCGCTAAAATTAGAGATCGTGGCCATGTAGAAGATTTATCTACAGTATCATATTCAAACCCTAGCAGTAGAAAACATCTTGTATTACACCAAAATGACGCGTTAGGCAAAGAAAGAGATACTTATATTTCATTTTTACAACTAGCAAAAGTACCAGTTGAAACGCACTTCCCTGATACACGTTGGCTTGAAATACTTAGAAACCTACAGTTTGGCGTAGGTGTTTCATTAAAATTAACTTATCAAAGTTCAGATAGAAGATTAATGAAACTTAGATCTAAAAAAGCTAACTTAGAAGACCAAGTAGAACATTTGGCAGATTACGGAGATAGTGCAAGTTCAAACGTTTATGACGGCATAGACATAGCTGATGACTTAATCGCAAATATTGAAAAAAATAGAGAAGCCAGCTTCTTAATGTCAGCTATATTCGTAGTTGCAGCCGAAACTCAAAAGGCATTAAATAGTAAATTAGATGAACTCAAAGAAACAATGTCAAATCATCAGTATATTGTTCAGAATACAAGAGGTTTACAGTTAAGAAGTTTGCTTGAATGTATGCCAGGCAGTAGAAGATATGTAAAAGAGTTTGTGAAAGATTGCGATATAAACATGATGACAAGTTCATTTTTTGGAAACCGTCACGAGTTAGGCGACCCTTACGGTTTTTACGTAGGTCAAATTGCTACAAATTACGGTACGCCAGTATTTCACATGCCAGGTTTCGCGTCTACAGGACAAGCTAAAAACCAATCATTGGCCATTTGTCATACAGGTAAAACAGGCGGTGGGAAGTCATTCGGGGCAAACCTTTTATTCTATGAATATGCAATATGGGGCGCAAAAGTTTTAATAGTAGACCCTAAACAAGAACGAATGAATAAGTGTGAATGGCATAAGAAATTAGATGAATTAGGTACACAATTAAACTTCATTACTTTGTCAGCTAAACCTAAAGACGCAGGTAAACTTGATCCGTTCTATATCTTTACAGACGTATCAGACGCTGTAGGTGTATCAGAACAGATACTTCATAACTTACTATCAATTTCTATTAGAAATGAAGCAACAATAGATCAGGCAACAATGATTAATAGGGCTTTGGAATATGTAGCCAATAGAGATGAACCTAAAATTAATCAGGTTACAGAAGAACTAACATCTATGAGTACAGGCGAGAAAAAAGACATTACATTAACAGAAGATGAAAAAGAACTTTGTAAGCGTCTTGTAAACAGAATTAATGTATATACTACACATTCATTAAGTACGCTTATATTTGGAGAAAGAATTGATGATACAGAAGTTTTAGATATTAACAGTCAATTAAACGTATTACAAGTAGAGAATTTAGAACTTGCAGACGCTGATATAGACCCTAAAGACTATTCAAAAGCGAATATTGTAAGTGACAGTATTTTATACGCTTTAACGGCTTATCAAAGACAGTTTATTAACATGTTCCCTAATGATCTAACAGTTATCGGACTTGATGAAGCCTGGAAATACTTCAAAAACTCACAAGGTCGTTCAGCCTTTCAAAGTTTATTCCGTGAAGGTCGTTCTAAAGGGGCTTCAATTCATATCATGACACAAAGGCTTAGTGATATACCTGAAGACATGCAGTCACAAATCGGACAGCTATTTGCATATTTAGAAAGTAATACAGATGAAATTAATAAACTTCAGCAATTCTTTAGATTTGATGATAGTACAGACTTACAAGCGATTATGCCTGAACTTGAAACAGGCGTATGTGTTTATAAAGACTTGAATGATCGCGTCGGTATTCTTGATGTAAGAGTATTACAAGAGCATTTAGTAGACGCGTTTGATACAAGTAATCAACTTGAAAAACGAGAAGACACAAAACAAGAGGTGCAAGTATAATGAAAAAATTAACATACTTATTACTAATAGCAATCGTTGTTTTATCGGCTTGTAGTAGTAAAGATAGTTCAAAGCCCAAAAAAGATGACTATACTGAAGAAGCTATTAAGTTTACTAAATATATGGCTAATGGCCAGTATTCAAAATTAACAGATATGTACGGAATTTCAAAAGATGAAAATGATGTATCAGATGACAAAGAAGAAATGCAAGAATACTATGAACAGATTTACACATTTGTAGATGAAGAAGATTTAGAAAATGCTAAAGATGAACCGTTAAAATATGCAATATTTGAAACGCCATATAAAGAAAAGCAAAAAGTATTTACGATTGTATTTAAACCAAATGTAAAAGATATTTTATTAGATCCTGGAGAACCAGCATTAGACGGTAAATATAGACAACTGAATTTATTGGTAATGGGAGAAGGACAATATAAAAGAGTTAATGGAAATACAGAAGGTAAAGCTATTATGCAGATTAATGAACGTAAACATGGTTTGTCAGAAAAATTAATGAGTAAGATTTCAGAAGATAGCAAGTTAGTTGAAAGTAAAGGTATTCCTAAGAAGGACTTGAAAAAATTAGAGTAGGGAGGAACTATAAATGAAGGATAAAACAAAAGGCTTTTTGTGGTTCCTTGCTGTTCTAATGGTATTAAGTGTTTGCTTAGTAGGAGTTAATGAAGCCTTTGCGAAAGAAAAAGATCCAATTTCAGGCATGTTTCCAAGTAACCAAGATGATGATTTGCCTGAAGTTAAATCAAATATTGTCGGTTACAAAGAACATAATTTAGACAACTATTCAATGGATTATGTATTAGAAGAAAAAGACGATAAACCCTGGTATGACGTTATCGGGTTAAGTGAAAAAGCTTATAACTTCACTGAAAATTCAAAGTACGAAATTTTAAATGGTATATGGTCAACATATAAAATATTTGCTTCAGTATTCATATTCCTGGTAAGTGAAGCTTTTGAATTTACTATATTAGGTTCTATAGTTAGCGAGTTAGCAGATGTAATTTCAGCTATAGGCGGATCATCAGGATTAGGTAAATTTATAACATGGGCTTTTATTGGTGTAGTTGTATGGTTGATTGCAACGATTAGTAAAGGAGAGTTGAGAAAAGGGGCAACAGGCGTTATGTTAGCCATTGTATTTACAGCCCTTTTCAGTATCTATGTTTCAAACGCAAAGCCAATCATACAAGGTACTTCAGATTTTAGCCAATATGTGAGTAACACTATATTGAATACAAGTACAAGTGTGACTGGAGAAAATCAATCAGATCAAGCTGAAGCTTCCGAAAATGATGTATCAAATAAAGAAGGTTTGGCCACAATGAAAAATACATTACATGAAATTTTGATTGTGAAGCCGTGGTTACAATTGGAATTTGGTACAACTAATGTAAATGAAATTGGCGGAGGTAAAGCTGGCGAAGATAATAAGGTTGAAGATGGCAAAAAGTTGATAAATGGGATATTAGACCATAAACCTAAGTCTGATAAAAGAAATGACATAATAAAAGACAATAAAAAGAATATGTCAGTAAGTAACAATTACACAACTAGCCGAATTGTAGTAGCTGTTTTTGTCTATATACCATCATTTATTATTGGTATAAGCGCGATATTGTTCGCGGTTGCTAAACAATTTTATGAATTAGGCTTTGTAGTAGGCGCGGTTGTTATGGTTGGTGTTTTAATCATTGCAATTATACCGTCATTTGTTGGCTATTTAAAAGGTACAGCCAAGCGTACAGGTGGCCACTTACTAATGTCTATCGTGTATGTATTCTTACTGGTGCTTATGTTTACATTAATTAATGTAACTTATCAAATTTCAGAAGAAAAAAATTGGAATTACATTGTAACAGCCATATCATTAAGTTTAATTTGTTTAGGCATGTTGTTTATGCAAGGTAAATTGATAAAAAATGATTATCAAAAAGTAATGAGTTCTATTAAACAACAAAACATCAGTGAACAACGAGCGCGCGCCCGTAAAAAGCGTGAAGAAAATAAACAAAATAACGGTCAAGGCAATCAACCAGTATATGGTGGTAATGATACGAACGTTAGGAAAAAACCAACTGAACATATATCTAAGAAGAAAGCTAACGACCATAACACTACTTCAAATGGTGTGAATAAAAAAGATGGTGGCACTATAAGCAAGAAACCTAAAGCCAGCGAGCAAGAACAGAGTAAGAAACCTAATAGCAATATTAAGAAAAAAGAAGATCAAAAAATCAAGAAAAAACCTAAACAAAAACAAAACCGCAATGATAGCCCAGGCAATCAAGATCCAAATAATAATTACAATACTAAACCTAAATCACGAAGTGGAAATGATACCGTTGATGAAGGTTCAGGAAGTAAACCATCAGTTAATAGAAAAGACGGCGGAACAATTAAGAAAAAACCGCAGGCAGTACCAGATAAAAAAACAGAAGGTTCAAACACTAAACAATCTAGGAACGATAGCAGTTCTAAAGATAGATTAAACAAAAATGAAGGTGGCAACGATAGTTCAAGAGTTAATGAACAAATACAGACAAATAAACCACAAAATAAACCAGTCATCAGAAAAAAACCAAAACCAGTACAAGACACCCAAGAAAAATCAGCAAGTCGTGAAACAGAAAATAGAATAGACGCTATAAAGAGAAATAAAAAGTGAGGTGTTAAATAATGAAAGAGATTATACAAGATATACTTAACTATTTAACGCCTTACAAAAAGCGTATATTGTTTGTTGCGATTTGTGTATTGGCGTTTGGCATTGTGCTGTTATTGCCACCTTCTCCGCTTAGAGCGGTATTATCTTTACTCATAGTATTTGTGTTTGTTGTAGAAGGTTATAAGTGGATAGGACAACCTGAATTATGGGGCAGTAAGATAGGTAAGACCATGCTAGGGAAGTTATCAAAAAATGAAGCTGAAGACCTAGAAGAAAACATAGAAGAAGTAACTATTATTAAATTGTTTACCGATGAAGAAGAAACGGACATCTTAGATGAAATAGAAGCTGATCCTGAATTATTAGATGAATTAGATACTATACAATATACGGCAACAATATATTTTAATGAAGATATAGAAAACCAAATTATCCCTGAAGGTACAACGAATTATAGATATGAATATCACATAATTTATGATGGCGCAGAATTTTATCATGTTGCTTCTTATGAAATGAGTGACGCAGATGAAGAAAATTAATCAAAAAAATGACGGTGGTAATTTAAAAAAGCTTACTAACCTAGCATTAGAATTAAAGAAGAAAAAAATAAAGTTATATATATATGGTGCATTAGCTTTACTAGGTTTAATATTCATTGCTGTATCTTTAATGTCTATGATGTTGCTAGCGCCATTTGATGATGAATTAGACGAAACTCAAACGGGTGGCAGTAGTGACGGTTGCGCTGTAAGTGGTGGTTCTGTAAGTGATAAAGGTATCAAATCTTTTAATGAAAATGCTAAAGGCGGAGGATTAGAAGGTAAAGCTGATTATATGGTTAAAAGTGCTAAAAAGCATAAAATAGATCCTAAAATATTTATGGCTATAGTGGCACATGAAACGGGTTATGGTAAATCAGAAGCAGTTAAAACTCATAATAATGTTGCAGGTATGATGGGATCAGGCGACTTATTTAAGTTTGATAGTATTGAAGAAGGTATAGACGCCGCCGCTAAAAACCTATATGACCTATATTTTAGTAAAGGATTAAAAACAGTTGATAAAATTCAACCGAAATATGCACCTATAGGCGCAAGTAACGACCCTACAGATTTAAATTCAAACTGGAAGCCGACAATTAAAAAAATTATGAAGGGTATAGACGGCAAAGCTAGTAAAAGTGACGATAGTTGTAAAAAAGATAAAGGAGATGTAGGTAAAGAGTATAAAGGTAAAATACCTTCATTCTCAAACTCAAACCCTGGTAAAAATAACTTATATGACGCAGGCCAATGTACATGGTATGCGTACGGTATACGTCAAAAAATGGGCAAACCTATATCAACATTTTGGCATGACGCCCACAAATGGAATGAACGAGCTGAAGCTGAAGGTTATAAGGTAGGTAAAACACCTAAAAAAGGCGCGGCCTGGATAGCTGAACAAGGCGCAGGCGGACATTCTAATGTTACGGGTCACGTTGGTATCGTTATAGATGTTAAAGACAAAAATACATTTGTTGTAACTGAAATGAACGCTGAAGGTGGACCATATAAAATAACTCAAAGAGAAGTGAAAATGACTGAAGGCTATAGCTTCATTTATTAAAAATGGGAGGTTAAGGCATGAAGAACATTCCGAAAAGTACCTTGATTATAGGTATAACGGCAATTGTGATAATCGGTATATTAGTCTTTATAGTTCGATATTATGATGACGAACTTAATAAAGCTAACAGCCAAAATAAAGAGAATGAAACCAAAATTGGAAAGTTAGAAGATACAAATAAAGCACAAAGTGATTTGATAGCGCGCCAAGACAAAGAAGTTGTATCAAAAGAAGAAGAACAGATCAGGGATAATGCTAAAAAATTTGTTAATAAACTATTTACTATGAAGGAGAAGGAAAGCTTCAGTGGTAAAAAGAAGGAACTTTCTTCAATATTAGACGACAAATACCAAAAAGAATTATTTGATAATTCAAGGGATAAATATAATGCGTTTTTAACAGTTAAAATAAGTAATGTTAAGACATTTATAGAAGAATACAGACCACAAAAAGACAGCTATGATGTATTTGTTACGTTTGATGAAAAAGTGATAGACGAAGAAGATACGACTGATAAAAAAACATCAGGAAAAATTCATTTTGTTAGAAAAAATGGTAAATGGTTAATTGATGACTTTGAAAGATTTACTTTAGAAAGCAATACAAAAAATGTTAAAGATTGAATGAAAAGCGCTATATAGCGCTTTTCTTTATACCTATTATTCTACTTAACCACTTAGACAAAAAGACATAAGTAGTAAAGTAGAATAATGTAAAAGTAGAAAAAGACATAAGTAGTCAAGTGGAAAAGTAGACAAGTAGAAAAATATCTGTTATTATTATTGTAAATAATCCCACAAAAAAAGGTAATAAGGGATAGAAAAGAGGTTAGATAATATGACGAAAGTAATAACAATTGGCTGTTTTAAAGGTGGGGTAGGAAAGTCCACACTTACAGAAATACTTACGTACTTACTTGCTAAAGAAGGTAATAAAGTTTTAGCTGTAGACACTGACCCACAAAGTAACTTAACAGAAAAAGTTCAAAGGACTTATCAAAAAAAGTTTAAAAAAGAACCTTCATTCATGGAAGGTATTAAAAATTTAAACTTAGAAGATTGTATTGAAAAAGTAACGGACAACCTGGATATATTAAAGGGCGATTGGTCATTAGAAAAGTTTGATAAATACGTAATAAAGAAATTTGATGAAAAAGCAGAATACTTTTTATTAAATTCACTTTTAAAGCCAATAAAAGACGATTATGACTACATAATCATAGATACACGACCTTCAACAGGTATTTTGTCTAATAACGCTGTATGCGCTTCTGATTACGTTCTAATAACATCAAAAACTGAAGAAGATAGTTTTACTTCAGCGAAGAAGTATTACAGCTATTTAGGTAATATTCAACAGAATAAAAAACCAAGTTTAAAATTTTTAGGTTTATTACCGTACTTAGTAAATCAACGTGGATCAACTAACAGAAGTATTATCAATAAGATAAATGAATTGTTTGGCGAAGATGTATTTAAAAATTATATACGTTCAAGTGATCGAGTAGTTACCTGGGGAGAGCATGGCGTAACAGAACATAAAGCCCATGATAAAAAGACAATGCAGATGTACATTGATGTAAAAAATGAAATATTAGAAAAGTTGGAGAGTGAATAATATGGCAGATTTTAATAATGAAGCAGTAAAAGATGAATATAAAGAAGAACAAGTATTTGATGATATGATAGCGAAAAAGAAGGAAGTAAGACCTACAAAATCGGTTAAAATGTATAATGAAGACTGGTCAATTGCTTATCAAGTTAAAGCGAAAACAGGCGCAAATTTAGTAGACATAGTTTCTGAAGCAATGGAATTATTGAAAGAAAAACATGATCTTTAATTTTATATATTAATTATAAGGGGGGTGTTTGTAATGCCATTCGTTATTTTTATATCTATAGTTGCTGTTATGGTTATTCTATTTAAGTTAAATGATAAAAGGGTTGAAAAAATAAATAGAAAACACGATCAGCAAGTTAAAAATATTATTGAAACTTATTACACAGTTGATAAGGTTGAATGTATATATATAGAAAATGGAAAAACTGAATTGGTATTTCAAGACAACTCATTAAATTTAAATAGTTATCAAGTAAAAATTGTTAAGGACTTTGAAGATGAAAAAGTTGAAATTAACGCCCCTTTGTATAATGAACATGATCTAAATGATTTGTTTGAACGCGTATTAGCTGAAACTTATTTTTATATTTCTAAGGCTAGATATGATGGTCTGATACAAGCTACAGCTTAAAGGTCTATCTAAGGCCTTTAATTTTTTAAAAAATATTTACGCTTTAGCAAATAAATACTTGTCAAAGTGTAAATTAAGTGATAATATAATAATTGAAAGGAGGACGAAACAAATCAAACGCTATAAATAAAAGATATAGCAACCCACAAAAAAGGAGTGTTACAGATGTTTGTAACTAAAGAAGAATTTAAAAATATTGATGTAGAACAAGTTTTCAAAGAAGGTCATAACTTTATAAAAATAACGAATGGTAGACATGAAATATTTAAAGTTAATTCAGGCTATAAGATCATTGATTATAAAAAAGGAATTGGCCTAACAGCGACAAATAAAATTCCAAAGTATATACAAAACAAACTTTAAAAAAAGCCCCGCTAAGGGGCTTTAATATAAATGAGGTGCTAAATATGAACCATGATAAAGCAATGTATATTGAATGGTTATTATTAATGGATCCTTTAGAAAGTAGGGAGAATTTAAGAGATAAGACAATAGAAGAACTTCAAGACAAATTTAATTTGTGTAGACTGAAGCAACTTGATGAAGAAATGGAGGAAGCACAATGATTATTGATGAATTTAAAACTAGAAATAATGTGTATGTATTAAATGTAATTTATGACTTTTGGGCTGATCCTGTTGTACAAGTTATTGAAAATGGTAGGTTTATAGGATATATCAACGAAAGATATTCTATTGATGAAGCGAAAGCTATGATAAAAGAAAAAAGCGATTATAAAAAAGTGATTATTATATGATGTTTGTTTACTCCGACTATGAAGGCATAAAAAAAGCGATACTAGAAAGTATCGCAATAGGACGAAAGTAATCAAACATTCGCCCACAAAAAAAGGTACACTAAGAATAACAAAAAAATGGTCGGAGGTAAACAAAACAATGAATTTAAAAGACATAGCAAACTTATTAAATGATGAAAAAACTTTGTATACGCAACAAGGCGGGCAAGATATAGCAGTAAATGAAGGTGTGTATATTATGGAGAAAAACAACACTATTTATACTGGTAAGCTTCCAAATAATAATTTAGATGATTTAATTCGTGAAAGTTCTGAACCACAGCAACTAATAGATGTTAATGAAGTAGCTGAAAGATTAGGTGTAACAAGACAAAATGTTACTATGCACGTCAAAAATAAAAACTTTAAATTTGTGCCTAAACCTTTGTTTTATTATGAGAATAAAAGCTACACTAAATATTTTTGGGTTGCTGAACAATTTGAGTAAAGGAGTAAGGCAATGAAGATATTTAAACCACTGATAGCCTTATTATTATCGCTTATTGTATTAAGTGGTTGTGATACGGAAAAGGCAATAAATGAAGTTGATGATTTAATATCAACTATTAGTGATTTTAGCAAATCAGATACACCTGAAATAAAAAATAGTAAAGAAGATATAGACTTAATAGGCGCTGAAACTAATAGCGAAAACTATGCTTTTATCAATGATAACAAGACAGAATTAAGTCAGGAAGATCAGAACTTACTGAATGAAAAGGGTAATGATCGTTTTTGGGCTGATTATCCTGATTTGGATAAATACGGTAGATCGGGAAAAGTTACGGCGTTAATTACAAATAAAGCTGTTCAAAGTCATTCTTCAAAAGCACAAGAAAGACCGTCTTTTGATTATGATGTACATGTAGCAGGAGAATATAAAGATGGTACATATAACCCTGAAAAGCAGACGTGGGAAGGCGAGAACTCAAACAACCAAATATTACAATTAGATGGGTATAGGGGTTATATATATAATAAATCTCATTCGCTTGCCTGGTCATTGGGCGGAGATATGGAAACACATAATTTAACATTAGGTACTAGGGCGCAAAATGTTGGATCTAATAAAGACCCTGAAGGTGGGGGCATGGGTTATCCTGAAACGCAAATAAGAAATGCAATGTATGATAATCCTGAAACAAAAGTGTTTTATGAAGTTACGCCCGTTTATAAAGATGATGAACTTGTGCCAAGAGGTTCACACGTTAGAGCCTACTCAATTAATGATGACGGCCAAACAATAAATATCAATGTTTGGATTGCGAATAAACAAGAAGGCGTTCAGATTAATTATAAAGATGGTTCGTATACTTATTAAGTGAATATATTAAAGTTAAGGACTGGTTATGATGGCTGATATATTTGATTTGGAATATTTAAAGTATCAAAAAGAATTTATAGAAAATGATGGAATGATTGACTATTCTCAATTTATAAACAGTATTCAATTTCATAAAAGTTACACTATAGAAATTGAAAATATAATTAATTGCTTATTTAATAAAACGTTAGAATTTTCTCAAATAACACTACATTCATTATTATCAGAAGTTAAAAATGCAGAAGTAAAGCAAGAAGTAAAAAATATGATAAATAAGCTATATTCATTTGATAATGCAACATTAAAAGATAATGAATTGAATGTTACTCAACAAAAGTATTATTCATTTGAAATTGAGAGTATGCAAAGCAGTTTTCCACCACAAGTTTTGAAGTTTTTCAAAGTATTATTAGAGTTTCCAAATATGATGAATGAACTAGATGTTATAGCAATACTAGGAATAATTAAAGAAACTAAAATATCTGTAGAACTGAATGAATATATTGATCTATTAATTGATTTAGACAAAATTCATACTGTATCAGATATAGAAAGTATCTTTGATGATGAAAGAATATATCAAGGGAGTTTATTTAAAAAATATATTCACTGAAGGAGTTAATTAAAATGAAAAAATTAATTGTTAGTACAGCAGTAGCAACACTATTATTAACTGTTCCAGGTATGGCCAAAGCAGAAGAAAATAAGGAAGATTGGGATAAACCCGTTTTTATAAAAGGGGCTGATCTTGAAGGCCAAGACTTACAACAGACTGAAGATGATTTAGGCGTAAAAGATGACTATGAAACTTACAGCGTAACAACTGATGACGTTAGTAAATATATTCCTAATAGTGGCAATTTAAGTTATATATATTCAAGTGCAACTATTAAGCATAAAAAATGGGGTAACGGTGTAGATGTAGAAATAGACACACCTGATAACATCACAAAGGTTACAAGTGAACAATATCAAAATGCGTCAATCACAGCAGGCATTAAAGACGCTGAAATTCATATAGCTTCAGTTGAAAAAGTTACTGGAGAAGGTGCTTTAGCAGGTATTTATAAAGCTTATGAAGAAAAAGGCAATGAATTAAATTCTGAAGATATTCAAAACTCAAATAAAGAAATGCAAGATTTAACTTCAATATCTGAAGAAAATCAAAATAAAGACGGATATTCAGACGAAGCATTAAACGCGTCTATAGCAGATATTAAACAACAGTTAGCAGATATTAAGAAAAAACAAGATGAACAGATAACACCACAACAAGTTGAAGATATAGTTAATAAAGTGCTTGATGAACGAGGATTGTCGGGAACATTAACAGATAATCAAAAACAAATGATAACTGATAATATGACTAATGTTGCAAATTCTAACGCTTTAACTTCAGATCCTAAAGCATTTGCTAAAAATGCAAAAGACGCTTTGAAAGGTATTGAAAAAAATTCAGGCGACTTATTAGATAAAGCTAAAGACAAGGCTAAAGACTTAAATACTGAAGAAAATAGGAACTTTGTACAAAAAATTTGGGATAGTATTTTACAGATTATACAGTCTATCATAGATTTCATTACAAGCTTATTTAATCGTATCTTTTAATCAGTGAATAGGAGGTTTGACGTGTTATTGAATGTAGATAAAAATTCAAAAAACGTATCGTTAAAGAAGATTAGGAATAACGAATTATTGTATTTAATGAGTTGTTCGAGTAGTTTACCTGGTGCTGATAGAACTATTTGCAATGTATTAATTGATGAAATGAAAAATATTATACATGTATATGATGATCTAAGACACTGTTCAACGTCTATTTTCAAAGAATTAGACCAAACATTAATTATAGAAATGATGTCACTTCTAGGGGTTGAATATGGCCGATATAGGATTGTACTTTATTATGCACCAATACTTAAAAACCCGTTTATAAGAGAATATGAATTAAAAAGTGAAAAATTAATAACTGTTAATACTGAAGACCTTAATGAACTATTTTATAGAAAGGCTTTGAATAATGAAAGTTTAGAAAAATAGATGTTTATAAGCATAAAAATAGCCCTGCATAAGCAGGGCTTTAAGTTTGTTTAGCTTATGAGAAAACCAACAAACTAAATAAAAAGGTAATTACATTATAACATAATCCGCTTCAATCAACTATTATAAATACCGCTTCAATATATAGTCTATAAGGGGTTCACGGTTTCATCTAATTTAGAACATCAACTTTTAAAATTGGACTAAAAATAGCAACGCACAATTAACATCGTGCTTTTACTAATTTTTAGCCCAATTTTAAAGCTTCTTTATCTAAATTAGATGAAACCGTGAACCCTTTTTTTAAAAAAATTACACTTTAGAAAGTATTTACTTGTCAAAGTGTAATAAATTTGATATACTGTATTTAACGAAAGGAGGAAACCAACTGAAATTGTTGTAAATAATCGCAATGCAACAACTAAATAAAAAGGGAGATTTACAAATATGAAAAAGGAACAGTACATTTTAAAAGTTTTAGATTTAGTTCAAGATTATCAAGTTATGGAAGATGAAAGGTTTCAAATATCACAACCAAGCGACGTTGTTAAGCTATTACAAAAAGAAATAGGAAGTTTCACAAGAGAACACTTTGTTATGATTGGCTTAAATACTAAAAATGAAGTTACAACGCTTTATACAGTGCATATAGGCACGTTAGATATGTCAATCATACACCCTAGAGATAGTTTTCAAGTTGCAATAATAAATAATTGTAAATCAGTTATTTTTGCACATAACCACCCAAGCCAAGATGTATTAAACATAGTATCCTAAACTAGAGTACTCTAAGTACTCGAAGTTTAGGATTTTTTAATTACAGTGCTTTAACTATTAAATATATAAGGGTATTATTAATAGTAGTTAAAGTATTTAAAGGTGGTGGAAAGATGAAGGTTCAGAAAGTAATTGTGGAGGAAAAATCATATCCGTTATACATACTGCTAGATAAAGAATTTGAAGTGATAGAACCGGTTAAGCGATTTATAAAGTACTTGGATAATACGGGCAAAGCTCCAAATACCATTAAAACATATTGTTATCATCTCAAGCTGTTTTATGAATTTATGAGCCAAAGTAGAATCGAATTAGGAGATTTACAATTTGAGGATTTAGCAAACTTTGTAGGATGGTTAAGAAATCCAGCAGGGCATTTAAAGGTAATAGATATACAACCAAAGAAGGCTAAAAGAGAGGAAACATCAGTTAATTCCATACTTAACGCTGTAACTAGTTTCTTAGAGTATTTAAATCGCACAGAAAATTTTAAAGCTATAGATATGTCTAAAGAAGCAAGAGGAAGAAACTTTAAGGGGTTTCTTCACCATTGTATATGTTAACTTAAAACTGAGCCACCAACGCAATTGAAAACTGAGCCACTTCTGTAGGAAAATAACCCTAGCACAATCGTTAGGGGGAAAACAGGAGTGATTACGTTGAACAAGAAGCAACAGGTGATTCAGCTGCATCTTCAAGATGTCAGCCAAAGACAAATTTCCACAGAAGTGAAGGTCTCTAGAAACACCGTATCCAAATATATCGAAGCCTTTGAGAAGAGTAAGGCGACCGATGTTCGTAACCTGCCGGTTACAGAAGATATTTTATCGCCTCCCTCCTACAAGAAAAGGGCTGGAGTGAAACGTAAAATGACGGAAGAGATTGTGGAAAGGCTCAAGGGGTTCATTCAGGACAATGAATGGAAACGCAAAAACAACATGAGCAAGCAACAAATGAAAAAGATTGATATGTATGAAAAACTGCAAGAAGAAGGGTACGATATCGGCTATACAACGGTTCGGAATTTCGTCAATAGCGAGGAGAGACGAACAAAAGAGGTCTATATTCGCCAACGCTATTCAGCGGCCTGGGAAGTGGAATTTGATTGGGGAGAAGTAAAACTGGTGATTGACGGGAAACAGAAGTCCTATTCACTGGCGGTCTTCACCTTGGCTTACAGCAATTACCGGTTTGCGCTGCTTTATGAATCCGAGACGATGATCTGCATACAGGATGCACATACCAAACTGATTGACCACTTAGGTTTCGTTCCCTCTGTTTTCACTTACGACAATATGCGAACCGTGGTGAAATCGTTTGTCGGAACAGACCGGAAAATCACGGATGGCATGATCAACCTCTCCAATTACTATGAATTCCGGATCCGGCTCTGCGAGCCAAGAAAAGGAAACCAGAAGGGGCATGTGGAACGGAGTGTGGAGGTTGTTCGCAGAAAAGCATTTTCGTATGACATCGCATTCCCTTCTCTTGAAGACGCCCAGAAACGTCTAGCCCAAACCATTCTGTCGCTCAATAAACGGATTCACCATGAAAAGAAACTCGCTCATATAGAATTGAAAGACCAGGAAAAAGTTGCCGCTGCTCAAGAGGCGCTTCCTCTGCCATTCGATGTTTCGGAAGTCGTGGAATGTCGGGTAGATAAATATAGCACCGTCACGATTAAGCAAAATCGGTATTCCGTACCTGAAGGTCATGTAGGCGCATGGATTCGTGCAAAGGTAAGTGCGGATTCAGTCCGTCTCTTTATTGAAGGGGAATTCGTCGCAGAACATCGGAGAAATTGGGGTGTTCATCAATGGGAAATGGATCTCTATCATTACATAAAAACTTTCACAAAGAAAAAAGGCGCTTTAGCTCAAAGTGAATGTTTGAGCCAAGCACCAAATCAAATTAAAAAACTCTTCGAAAACCATTATATCGGAAAAGAGAAAGATTTTCTAGAGCTACTCCTTTATGTACGTGAGAAAAATCAGTGGGATAACGTGATGGCTGCCGTCCGACAGATTGAGACAAAAGGTCTCGGCGACATCACGACCGAAAAGCTAATCTTTCTGAGCGAACAAACAGATCTGGTACCTGCGGTACCGCTGCATCCAGACGAGACGGTCGAACAGGCGCTTCAAAACATTAAGGCCTTTTCAGCGATGTTCAATCAAGTCGATGAAGGAGTGCTTGAACATGGATAAAAAGCAAAGCGTCATCGACCTGTGCAAAGAATTACGTCTTCCTGGCATCCGTGAGTTGGTCGAAGAAGACGTAGCATTCCAGGAAACGACACCTGCGATTGACCTGTTACACACCGTGTTAACGAAGGAAAAGAATGACCGCTGGATCCGGTCTAAATCCACACGGATCCGCCGTGCGAACTTTCCGGAGAAAAAGCTGCTGGAGGAGATTGATACTCGAGCGCTGCCGACAGATGCGCAGCAAAAACTGCCCAACTTACAGACGCTCGATTTCATCAAAGCTGGACAGAATGTGATTCTGACCGGTTCTCCAGGAACCGGCAAGAGCCACCTGGCGATCGGCTTAGGGGTAGAAGCTTGTTTAGCGGGCTACAAGGTTTATTTCGCCAGTGTCTCGTCCTTAATCAATCAGTTGAAGGAAAGCCGGTCCGAAAGGACCTTACGCTCTTTCGAATTGCGATTTGAGAAATATGACCTCGTTATCATTGATGAATTAGGCTACATTTCCTTCGATAAAGAAGGGGCTGAATTACTGTTTACACATTTGTCGTTGCGTGCTGGTCGATCCTCAACCATTATTACGAGCAACCTGTCTTTTGCGAAATGGGAAGAGGTATTCCATGATCCTATTTTGACCGCCGCATTGACGGATCGCTTGACGCATAAATCGCACGTGGTGAATATGATCGGCCCATCTTACCGAATGAGAGAAACGCAAAAGTGGCTTGAAAATAGCCATTCATAAGTGGCTCAAAATTAAATTGCGAAATGGCTCAATTTTCAGTTGCGAAATACACCCCCACCTTCTATCTCGTCCAGTTGGTTTCCCCAGTCCATAAATATCAGATGAAGACAAGGCACTAAAAGTTTTTATAAAATTGGTTGATTTAGGTTTTACATTATGTTGCTAACTTTAATATTTACATTTGAATATTAAAATGTTACAGTACAGGCTAAGTATATTAATTAGTGAAAGGAGGTAATAGCTATGTTAACTGTTTTTAGAATCTTATTCGGTGAAAATACAAAAATCGGAAACCGTTTAGCTATTAAAGGGAGTAGTCTGTCCTTTTTTAAACTAAACAATGATATAAAAACAGTTGCCGGAGCTTTGCCTCTACTATGGATAAGTTTAAAACAAGATCATCAACATACTTGTTTTATGTAGTGAAATATGCATATTTGTATGTTTTGACTTTCGGCACCGGTAATTTTTATCTGTGTTTTTTTTGTGTGCAAAAAGAAATTGATTCTTAACTAGAGCAAATTGTGAAAGGATGAAAGAAATGAATTTTAATAATAAAACAAAGTATGGTAAAATACAGGAATTTTTAAGAAGTAATAATGAGCCTGATTATAGAATAAAACAAATAACCAATGCGATTTTTAAACAAAGAATTAGTCGATTTGAGGATATGAAGGTTCTTCCAAAATTACTTAGGGAGGATTTAATAAATAATTTTGGAGAAACAGTTTTGAATATCAAGCTCTTAGCAGAGCAAAATTCAGAGCAAGTTACGAAAGTGCTTTTTGAAGTATCAAAGAATGAGAGAGTAGAAACGGTAAACATGAAGTATAAAGCAGGTTGGGAGTCATTTTGTATATCATCACAATGCGGATGTAATTTTGGGTGTAAATTTTGTGCTACAGGCGACATTGGATTGAAAAAAAACCTAACTGTAGATGAGATAACAGATCAAGTTTTATACTTCCATTTATTAGGTCATCAAATTGATAGCATTTCTTTTATGGGAATGGGTGAAGCTCTAGCCAACCGTCAAGTATTTGATGCTCTTGATTCGTTTACGGATCCTAATTTATTTGCATTAAGTCCTCGTAGACTTTCTATATCAACGATTGGTATTATACCTAGTATCAAAAAAATAACCCAGGAATATCCTCAAGTAAATCTTACATTTTCATTACACTCACCTTATAGTGAGGAACGCAGCAAATTGATGCCAATAAATGATAGATACCCAATAGATGAGGTAATGAATATACTCGATGAACATATAAGATTAACTTCAAGGAAAGTATATATAGCTTATATCATGTTGCCTGGTGTAAATGATTCTCTTGAGCATGCAAACGAAGTTGTTAGCCTTCTTAAAAGTCGCTATAAATCAGGGAAGTTATATCATGTAAATTTGATACGATACAATCCTACAATAAGTGCACCTGAGATGTATGGAGAAGCAAACGAAGGGCAGGTAGAAGCCTTTTACAAAGTTTTGAAGTCTGCTGGTATCCATGTCACAATTAGAAGTCAATTTGGGATTGATATTGACGCTGCTTGTGGTCAATTATATGGTAATTATCAAAATAGCCAATAGTATTGAACAAGGTATATAGCTGATATAATAAGGTGAATTTTTAAATAATATTAATGCAATTAATATTATTTTGATAACTCAATTATGCTAGTATTTTCTTCAAATATGAATGGACTACTGGGTGGAAGATAATTAACTAATCTGTATTCTTCTAATTTGAAATGAATAAGTTTCAAAGTACTAAGATATAGGATTAGTCATCCATTTTTTTTAAATCAGTTTAACTAGATGTTTTGTTTGTCGAATGACAAAAAACTCTTATTTAGTATAAATGAATAGATAATCCTTCCAATAATAATTGGGAGGATTTTTTATTCTCCCTAAATACAAATGTAAGTTAATGAAATATATACTTGAAGATGTTTATGGCATTCTAAAAATGTAGTCTTTGGCAGTTAATTTATGTAGTCTCTCTAGAGAACAACTTGAAAGTATTCGGGAATGCGTTCAGCTTCATAAAACCCTCCTCAATTATATAATCTGAAACCCTCTTGCTAAGTTCTTCTTCAACTTTTTGAAAACCTTTTAATATCATTTGATTTCTCACTTTATTAGCGTTCGTAAAAGTACACTTTTACGAACACTATTTAAGTGACCCTATATAAAGAGAAAGTACCGTTCATAAACATATGAAAATAAATTGTGAACGTTCTCTAATTTACATATACTTTTACGAACGTTTCTTGATAAAATGAAGAAAGAGCATATCATTCCTATTTCTAAAGAAATTGCTGCATTGATATTAGTTCAAGAGCAAAGGGTGGCTGATGAACTCGATGATGGATGTGTATATGTGTTTCCCCGAAAAGATTGCTCACCATTGAAACAAGATACCTTTAGGGTTAAATTAAATGAACTAGCTTATGAAGAAAAGATAACGGACAGCAACGGAGAAATTTTTCGTTTTCATGCTCATGCCTTTCGGCATACAGTTGGCACTAGAATGATAAATAACGGAGTGCCACAACATATTGTCCAGAAGTTCTTGGGTCACGAATCACCGGAAATGACGGCAAGATATGCACATATTTTTGATGAAACCCTAAAGAAGGAATTTACGAAATTTAAGGAAACCTTAGTAACGAATAACGGTAGCATTCTGGATTTAAGTGAGGAAAATACTGAAGCTGACAATACAGATCTTCAATGGTTTAAAAAGAATATCAATGCACAGGCACTTCCTAATGGCTATTGTCGGTTACCAGTAATTGCAGGACCATGTCCTCACGCAAATGCATGTTTAGATTGTACGAATTTCTGTACAAGTAAACAATTTCTTACTGAACATGAAGAGCACTTAGAGCGAACTAAAGAAATACTAAATAGGGCTAAACAAAACCAATGGCAGCGTCAGGTTGAAACCAATGAACGTGTTAAAAATAGATTAGAACAGATTATTCATTCGTTAAAGGAGACGAATTAAAATGATTAGAAAAGGTAACACAACTGCCATAGTTCAGCTAGCTAAAGACAAGTCGGAGAAAACAAGAATTAGGGTTGAAAAGACAATTTCAGAGATGGCATTGAAAGAAGAGAAGATTAATTTTAATTCCGTTGCACAAAAAGCAAATGTTTCAAAGTCATGGCTTTACAAACAAAAAGATATTAGAACTAGAGTGGAGACATTAAGAGGGATGCAGATAAGTGAGTTAACCCCCCGTAAACCTAGTAAAAGCCCTCGTTCAGAGGACGTATTAATAAAAACCTTAAAAAGCCGTATAAAGGCGTTAGAAGAAGAGAATGAACGGTTAAAGGATCAAGTTCAAAAATTACATGGCAAGCTGTTTTAGCAGATTTGTGTTTCTTGGAATTTATTGGGCACTTTGAATTGGCTACCTAAAATGAAATCGCTAAAACCTTCAATAACTTCAATAGCCCATTTCCCTAAATGTGTTAAGGGGAAATGGGCTTTCTTCTAGTATTGTTGGCATGATCGCAGAAGTGTTTTATGCTCTTAAATAATACTTTTTAATATATTGCAAATACTCATTAGCACTTTTCTGTATCTCTTCGCCCTTCATATCCGAATTAGCACCGTAAAGTACAAACTCTGGTACATATTCAGCATGAATCTATGCACATAAAGATTTGAATGGTGTTAACATCTGGGTTAATGTATGCTTGTTTTTACCCATACTTGTAAATTCACCTTTTTTTACGCCAGCTGATATAGCTAATCCTAATTTTCGATTATAAAATATTCTTTTACCCTTTGATCCGTAAGCCCATCCATATATAATCACTTCATCGATCCATTTTTTTAATAATGAAGGAGAACTATACCAATATAATGGAAATTGAAAAATAATATTATCATGATTTTCAACTAATTCCTGCTCTCTTTTTACATTCATAATAAAATCAGGATACTCTCTATAAAGATCATGAATGGTAATTTCGTTTGAATAAGACGCTGCTTTTTCTACCCAAACTTTATTGATTCGAGAATTTGGCATATCTGGGTGAGAAACGATCACCAATGTTTTCATTGTTTCATCCTTAACATACTCAACTTTCGCACCAATAAAACAGTGTACGAAAGTTGAGTTACTTAAAAGTATTCTATTCTAAGAAATTCAAATTTGCGTGATTCCTAAGCTATTTATTTACAGCTTAAACTATAGAAGATGAACTAAACAATAACTAATCTTTACATAACTAAGTTATTACCCACGCTTTTTTAAACCTAATCCAGCTATTAAGGCAATGAGTATTGCCCCTGTAGCTGCAAGGAACGCATCTGAGTAGGACATAGCGTCCAATATATATAATGGATTTATCGGCTCAGTAGCATCACGTCGAGCGGATAATAATGCTCCAATCATACCTGCTCCAGTTCCTGATCCAAGGTACAAAGCACCTTGGAAAATCCCCATTCCGACACCAACCTTGTCTGCATCGAGTGCACTTACTGCGGCGTTATTTGCGGGAGAATTCGTGAATGCAAAAGCAATCCCTACTCCGAGGACCCCCACGGAAACTAACAGAGGTGAAGCACCAGATGCATAGGTGGACAAGAATAAGGTAGACAGCCCCATCAGAGTCATCCCAGTAATTATCAGACGTTTATCCCCAAATCGATCAGAAAGACGGCCAACGAAGGGAGATAAGATTGCAACAGCCACACCACCTGGCAACAATATCATTCCAGCCTGTCCAGAAGAGAGTCCATTCACCTCAACGACTAGTAATGGGACGAACATAAGAACAGCGAAATAAGCAAACATCGAAAAAAATGCAATTATGACCGTATTGACATAATCCTTGTTATTGAACAGGACAGGTGGTACAAATGGATTTTCTGCGGTAACAATTCTCCAAATAAATCCCACCAAAGCTACAACAGAACCAATTAGGCTAGTTAACGATGAGAACGAAGAAAAACCAGAAGTTTCTCCTTGAGTGATGCCAAAAAGGAGTAATCCTACTGTGAGGCCGAGGAATAAACCACCAATGAAATCAAAGTTCTTATTGCTTCCTACGGATTCTGCCGGTTTAATTGTCGGTAACGCGTAGTAGGCACCAATAACAATCATAATGGCTAACAAAAATGTGAACCAAAACAAGGCATTCCACCCTAAATATTGACCAACTACTCCACCAAATATTGGACCAGCAGCAGTTCCAACACCAATACTTCCTGCGATAATTCCCAAAGCTCCCCCACGTTTTCCTTGTGGGAAAACCTTCGAAATTGCAATGACTGATAGAACTGGAATTGCGGACATCCCAGCACCCTGAACCATTCTTCCCAAAACCAACAATGGGAGGTTCGGGGCAATTGCACATAAAAGACTACCACTTGCCAGAATCATAATGGCAAAGATATATAGCTTTCGTAACTCAAAAAAGTCTGAGATTCGACCATAAATCGGAATTCCAATCGCAAGAACAAGTGCAATACCACTAACTATCCAACTCACTTGAGATTTCGAAGCTTCTAAATCTTTGCTTATTAGTGGAAGTACGGGATTGACTGAATCAGCCGTAATTGCACCTACAAGTACAGATAGGGAGAGTACCATCATTAAAAGCCTAGTAGAACCCCTTTTTTCAGATTGAATCATTTCTTTAGATTTACTATCCTTTTTCATTTTATTTCCTCCTAAAATATATTGTGATTTTAGGAGGCTAAATCCACTGCTTTCACCATAAACCTCACCTCATATCTATTTATATTGTAAAACCAAATCAACGAACTCACCATATTTCTACAGCATGATTAAAGATTCGGTTCTCCAAACTAACTGAACTGATCAAACAAAAAAAAGGCACCAGTTTAACAACCGGTGCCTAATCATTCGTATGCATTTTTACAAATGCAATAGATTCATAAATTTTTGCCCATTATATAAAAGGAGGCAAAAAGTTTTCCGGTAGTGTTTCCATTTTTTGTTTTTGTGAAAAAGGACATACTGATCCCGTTGTACCTAAATCCCCTGAAACTTTTACATGCTTTCTAAACTCGACATTAATGAAATCAATTCCCATTACTTTTTGCCTCCTTTCTCATATTGTGATAATAACACAATAATAATTGATGAAAAAGAAATAATCAACCCTACTTTTTTGAAAACCAATTTAAAGCTTTACTACTTTTACTTACATAATAAAGGCAGGTGCAGTATAAACTTTTTTAAATAGGTCTTCTTTAACGAGCAGGTAGCGTCAGTTAAAGTAGATAATTTAAGATCGAAATCATATTATAGATATTCCGAAATTGGGCGTGATTGTTGCAGGTCAAAAGCTTAATTCCTCGATAAAATAAAAAGGAATTAGTTTTTTTATTTGTGGTACATTCTTCTGACCGTAATCAATTGTCATCTAATAATTACATTGTATTTTTTCATTTGATTTAACACGTTAAATATATGTTCTTAAAGTAAAAACATTGATGTTAATGGATTTTTAGTAATTTACTCTTGATAAGATCCAACGCCATCAGTAAACGATATTATGGTTGGTAAGAGATTAAAGCTTATAGGGGAATTGCTAAGTATTGATGTATTAGATAGTTTAGTAGTAAGTGATAACAATTATACAAGTTTAGAAGAACTAGAGTTATTAGAAACAGAACTCAATATAAATGATTTATTAGAATAATTGGTATGAGCCAAGCCCCCAAAAAAACGGGGGCGGGCGCTCGTCCAGTTTGTATATTATGCAGTTCCGCCCGACGATAAAAACCAATCGTCGAACTACACCGCATAATATACAAACTGACCTCGCGCCCGCCCCGTACTTAAAAAGGAGTGTTAAATATGATGTATTTAAAAACACGTTATATAACATTAAAAGATTTAAAACAATTAGGAATTGCAGATAAAAACGGCTTAATAGACTATCAAGAATTTAATAAATTAAAGCTAGAAAATAAAGATAAAGGAGTTAATTTAAAAATGGGTACAAATAACATATTTGAAAGAGGTATAAACGTTATAGACAATAGCCCAATTTACTACAATGGAAAGCGTTACGATAATAAAATTGATATAATTGATGAAAATAAAAAAATATAAAGGGGCAAGGATATGTTTACAATTAATGACTATTATAAAAGTATATCTGATGAAAATAAGCAAGACGAAATTATCAATTTAGAAGATATTATTAACACTTTGAAATTATTAGACGTAATGGGCTATGATGAAACATTTATTAAAATAACTGATGCTATTATTATTGATGAACTTAAAGATAAAGACACTTCAGATAATGTTCATCTTAAAATTAATTATGTAATCGTTAAGGAAAATGAATGCCAAAAAGAAGATTTTGAAATTATATTACCGCTAGAAATTCTTAAAGTCGATAAAGGAACAGAAGCAATTAAACCTCAAAAAACTTTTGTATCAGTTGAAAATATAAATACGATAATAAGTAAGTTGTTTGAAAAAATAGCGAAATATAAGCGTTATTTAAAAACAGTAATAGATATAAGTAATATTGATGGTTTTCAACATACTGGGCTGTATGATGAAGAACATAGACTAAATACAATTAGTAAATTAAAAGTGATGGAAACACTAGATGGCGATAATTTCACACGCTATATTTTTGGTAATAGAGATTATAAAATTAGCAACTCGGATATTTATAGAATATTTGAATTAGATAAGCAGGTTTTTCCTGAAAATAATATCGACGAATTTTTAAATGATGTAAAAAATGCGACGATTAAATTAGGCATAAAAAGCCCGCAAGAACTTATGCAGTCTATAAGATATAATGACGAAAAATCAATGATAATAGAGCCTTCAAAAGATTTAGAAGGTGTAGAAAGTATAGAAGTTAAATTGCCATAAAAAATAACACCGTGAAAACGGTGTTATTTAATCAACACTATATATATGAGGTAGCGGAATGACTATCATATTATTTTTATCGTTGTAGATGTGCAAAGTATTATCTTCAATATTTATTTTATGAATAGTTCCAGAAAGATTTTTTATATTACCGTTGTGATAATACTTTATATTTGCGCTAGGATTATTAAACATTTTTTCCACTATAGTATTGTTAATATCAAGTATTTGGTCTTCACTTTGAGAAGGCTCAGGCACTTTACTTTGATCTTTTATGAATTGTTCAAGCTGTTCATATTGTTCAGGGATTGTGGCCATAGGTAGCCATTTTTTCATTCCTCGACCTTGTGGGATATTAGGGTTTAGATACTTACGTGGTATTTTTCTATAATCTGTTTCATTAGCATATTTTTTAGGTAACATTTCAACACCTCATCAATATTATAGAACATATGTTCTGTTTTGTGAAGAAAGAAGGGATTATATGAAATTAAATTGCAACGATTATTCTTTGTATACCTTTAATCCAAAAGTAATGGACTATAGCAGTATTTTAGAACAATTAGACATAAGTAAATATGAATATGTATCAAAACTAAATAATGATTGGGTTAAGGTTATATCAAATTTAAATGACTTATATGATGAAAAGACATTGTTCAGTGAATTAGACAAAATAGATGAAAATGAGGTTTACAGTGTTTCTCGTGGTAATCATTGGGCTTCGTTTATATGTGATATTGCTTTTAATGTTGGCGCTATAAATGATTATGTAAAAAAACGTGGCAATGAACCTATTAAATTGAGTTATAAAATTTTTGGTTCTGAAAATAATGATTTAGTTAATTTTAGTTATGAAGGAAACAATGATGTTAAATTATCAAATGATCCTATTATAGTAGTACCAGATTATGTTACTACTAGAGGTTCATTTTATCCTAAGCAAGAACCTGCACAAGCATTATTAGTAGTCGACGGTAATCATAGAGCTAGTAAATTAATTGATGAATTTGATGAAGAAATTAAAGCTTATTATGTATCATTAGAAGAATTACTTGATGAAAATTTGTTCATTACTAAATTAGATGGTGCTTTATATAGTCAATTTGCAGATTTTACAAACATTTTTAGGGAAGTTCAAAACCCTAAATTGAAGCATATTTCAAGGAAATATTATAGAAAAAGCTATTTAATGAAATACTTTAGTGAGTTTATATAATGAGGGGGATTTTTATGTATAGTATGAAATATGAAGAAGAAAAAGAAAGATTAATAGAATTACTTTTGTCTAACTATAGCCAATACAAGGAAGAATTGAACTCGGTATTTGAACAGATTAAAGCAGATAAAAAAATGTATGTAGATAGTGGTAGAGATATAACTAAAAATAAAAGTGCTGTTAGAAGTTACATAGACAATGTGAATGGTAAGGATAGAACGAAAGACGAAGAATTTATGATACAGTGCAAGAATATAAGTGATCGTTTTAAATATATTCAAACTTATCAAAATAAATATAATGGGGTAAAAACGCGCTATAATAATTTAATAAAAAGTGTTAAGAAACTATCAAGCTTTATAAGTATTACAAATGACGGTCTAGGATATAGTAAAAAAGGCGATAAAATATTAAAACCAATTTACACAAATAAATTTACTATACATGCTGAATTTCACTCTATGAATTTATTAAAGTCAAACATTGATACTTATATAAAACATGAATTTTTAGATAATAATAATGGCTTTGCATATGTAGAAGAAAATAATAAATATATAGATAATAACAACTTGAAGCAAAGAGAACGTGAATTTTTTGAAACTTTAATACATGTAATGGAATTTCAATTAGAACAAGTAAAGAACATAGAGCAGAATATAGATATAGAAGACGTGCAAAGTTATTTAAAATACTATCTATTTTATAAATAGTAATAGAAGGTAGTTATATGGAAAATAATAATCAATATAAAAGATCTGATAAATATAAGTATCATAAAAATATGATAATAATCGTACCTATAGTTGTTGTAATGCTTATGTTGGTAGGATTAATATATTACTTTATAACAAGTAATAACGCAAAAGCGCAACTAGATAATTTTGAAGAAGCTGTTCAATCTAAAGACTATAAAGAAGTATCTAAAACTTTAACTTCTAAAGATGTTAAAGTTACCCATGCAGAAGCTAAACAGTTTGTAGATTACATGGCCAAGAAAGAAAACCATAACAAATTCAAAAAAGAAATGAACAATATTAAAAGCAATATCAAAAATAGTGAAAGTGATACGGTTGATTTTGGCTATATAACAGACAAGCAAGAACGAAAGTTGATAGAAATAACTATGAATGGGAACAAGTTTATATTTATTGATAGATTGGCTTTTAAACCTATATTTCATGATGTATATATAGAAAATAATTCATATTCAAATGCTAAATATGAATTTAATAATGTTGAAGATAAACAACAAATTATTACAGCGCCTAAAAATAAAACAACAAATATTGGTAAGTTTTTTGTAGGTAAATATGATATAGAAGCCCAAAAAATTTATGATGATGATAATTCATTGATTAAAGGCAAGGTTAAGGGCAATATTCGATTTGATACAGATAATCTAAATAGTGATAAAAAAGTCATTGCACACGCTAGTTTTAAAGACGCGAATTTTAAAGTGAATTTAATTAACAGTGAAAAATTGAATGATGATATAAAACTTTATATCAATGATAAGCCTATTGAATATAAAAACAATAAAGTTTACGGTGCTTATCCAATAAATGAACCTTTAAAAGTTTATGCTAAAGGTAAAATAGGCGATAAATCATTTAAAACTAATACAGTAACTATAAAAGACGATCAGGGGGCAGAACCTCAAAATATAAGTTTGAAATTTAATGAAGATACTATTAATGACTATTTAAAGAGTATCAAAGATATTGAATTAGGCGCTAAATCGTTTATGGAAGACTATACTAAAGATTTGAATAAAGCCTATAAAGAAAGTAGTTATAAGGTCATAGACAAATATATTGAAAGTAATAGTGATTTATCGCAATATATGCGGTCAATGGTAGAAAGTAAGAAGGAAAACAAATATAGACGACCTGAATTTGAAAGTGTTAATTATCAAGAGGGAAAAGTTAATATCATTTTGAAAAAGGAAAATCAGAATAAAGATAGCATAAAATCTAAATATGTACTGAAGTATAATAAATCAGATGAAAGTTATAAAATACAAAGCTATGAAGATATATAGAAAATTTTACAAACAATAACAAAGAGGATATACTGTAAGTAAGTTGAGAAATAATTGTTTCGACAGACATGTTGAAGCACCAAACGCCATCTACTATAGCCGTAGTAGATGGCGTTTTTTAGTGCCTGGTTATTTAAAGCTATCAACGCTTACGATTATTTAACCAATGTTTATAAGTCGTAAGAACTATGCCAATAACTATTGGCGCAATAAGTGTTGAGTAAATAATTGTTAATACAGACATATTGTTAGCACCTCCTAACTTGTCTGATTTCAACAGTTAGGATTGTTGATGACATAAGTCATTATATCATCAAGGTAGTGTATAATTAATGATAAAAAAGCTTAGGGTAAGGGGAAAATAAATTGATAAAAATAGAGCAATACCAATACAATGACTTTGATGATTTAATAGAAAGTTTTAAAAAAACGTTAGAACCAAAATTTGAAAAAGCTAACTGTTTTAGATATTCAGACTTTACTATTGCAGATGAAAAAGAGTACAAAGCAATTTTAAAATGGTTATTGAGTAATGGTTATTACATTAAACAATTTCCTAATGTAGTAAATAAACAAACCCCATTAAATAGATTTGCTTATGATGAAATAAAGGCCAAAATAAGAGCGAATAAAAGATACAACCCCGACGATAGTATACCGTGGACTGATCGCAGGGAATTAATCAACGAACTGGAAATAATTAAAAAAAATAGCGATACATTTTTTGAAGTTGAAGAAGACTTGAATACTACTATTAATAAAATTGCTAATGGTAGGGGTGGTCTTGAAGATCAGACAATAGACGATCAACTGGCAACTTTAAATAATTGTATAGAATACTTATTGAAAGAAGAAGGTAAGTTTAAGGATGTATCAGAATGCGTATTTTATGGTTATATTGATAACAAAGATATAATGAAGTATAGAAAAGATACACATATATTTAGACATTCTAGCACTGAAACATTAAAAGAAAAAAGTAAATGGAGTAAAGAGAAAAAGCAATTTTATATTCGACTGGGTATTATTATAGTTACAGCAATACATAATGATATGTATTGGTTTTAAAATAGCATATACCCTGGTCAAAAATGATCGGTTTTGACAAGGGTATGACATTAGAAAATAATACATTTCAATAAATAAAATAATTTAATAAAAAATACGCTTGAATAATTGCTATATATAAGGGTTAAAGACTTATAGAACTGAATAAATTCTATAAGCCTTTAACTATATTCGTACTTGGTCAAAACATGTGTTAAAATCAAAGTGTCAAAACTAAAGGTAAAAAGGGTTTTTGACCAAGCTGAGAGAAGCCCTCAGACGCCGCGAAAAAATATTTTGAAGCCCATTATACGTAAACGCGCACACAATCGTTCATATTAAAGCTATTTATAAAGGAAGTAGGCGATATTTTGGCTAAAATAGGCTATGCAAGAGTTTCAACGATCAGTCAAAGTTTAGAAACACAAATTAACTTATTAAAAGCTGAAGGTTGTATTAAAATATTTTCTGAAAAAGTGAGTGGCAAGAAAACAAATAGAAGTAAATTAGATGAGTGCTTAAAATATTTAAGGGAAGATGATGTATTAGTTGTGACTAAAATTGATAGATTAGGGCGCACAACTAAACAATTAATAAATTTAGCAAGTTGGCTACAGGAACATAATATAGAATTAAAAATATTAGATGGCAACTTTAATATGAATAGCCCACTAGGAAAAATGATATTTACTGTAATGAGTGGCTTTGCAGAATTAGAAACAGATTTGAATAGAGAAAGAACCCTTGAAGGTTTAAACGAAGCAAAAGCTAGAGGAAGAAAAGGCGGACGACCAGGTGTTACGGAAGATGTGAAGAACTATGTTATGTATCTATACAATAATACAGAGTTATCAGGTAATGAGATCGCAAGAAAAACGGGTGTAAGTAGATCAACAGTATATCGTATTAAACGTGATTTTAATTAGGGGGAAACAAGATGAATGAAAATATATTATTAGAACTTTGTTCTAAACTTAAAGGGATAAGGAAGGGCAAGAAGTACACACAACAAGAAGTCGCTGACATAATAGGAATTAATATATGGACTGTGAACAGAATTGAGAATAAAAAATTAGAAGAAGTTAAACTTAAAACAATTTTACGTATGCTTGATTTATATGAAATCACACTATATGAATTTATAGAAGATAATAAAGACTTAGCAAATAGAGCCTATAACAAATAATATTTAATTTATTTGCAAATGTACCAAAATTATTGCAATCGTCAATATAGAAGTTTATACTAGAATTAATCAAAAAAAAGATATGAAAAAAGACCACGTGCAAAGTTAAAATTGCTACCAACATTTTTAACTTCTAGCGCTTGAAACGTTACTGAACCTAACGTATACAAACGGTTTTCGGGTCTTCTTCCATACCTTATATTTTAGGTAATTTTTTGTACTTTTCTTATACCTAAATTATAGGGGCATGAGAGAAGAAAGTAAAGAAAAAGACGCTACTTTTCTACTTCGCTACTCGACTACTTTAAAAGTATATGGACGCCTAAACAAGGACTGATAACGCTTACAAGCGTTATCAGTCTTTTTGTTTAGGAGGTGCAGGCAATGCTAAATATTAATAAAATTTATGATTTTATATTACATGGAAGTATAGAAAAGTATAAATTTAAAAATTCTAAAGCTACAGATTTAGAAAAAGCTAAATTTAAGGCTACACAACCCAAAAATTGGAGATCAGCACGTATAGCTGTTTCTCCAACTAAAGAATTACTACAAAATGGGTATGGTGTTATATTTTCGTCTGAAGAAGCTTTAGTTCAATACGGTCATAAATTTAGCCACTGGACACCAAACCCATATAATTATTTAAGCACAAAGAAAAAAGAAGATGTTGAGGATAAGAAGGTTACTAATTTATATCCAATAGTGAATAGAACAAAGGATAATGTAAAACAAATCAATACTTTTGTATTAGATATTGATAAAGATATTGAATATAACGAATTAGTTCAAAGCTTAGCTTCTGCACATATAAATGAAGGGGTAGAAATGCCTAACTTGTATGTAAAGACGCCTAGAGGTTGGCATTTATACTTTGTGTTAGACATTCCATTTTATGGCAAAGGTATAGAAAAAAAGGCATTGAAAGTGGCTGAAAAAGTACATAGTAGTTTAGCATATGCAATTTCTAAATATTTACCAATAGATAATCAATGTGTATCTACTGGTTATTTCAGATTGCCTACAAAAGATAATGTAAAGTTGTTTACAAATCAATACTGTATAAAAGATGATATGGTGCGCTGGAGTAAAGAGTATTCAGAAAAACACAGTTTAAATCAGAATGTTTTTTATAAGAGTATAGTCAATGGCCAAGAATTAACGCCTGAATGGGTTGATTATTTGTTAAAAGAAGCAGATGTTACATCAATTGGATATGGTGTTGGTAGAAATAACACAATGTTTTCAGTGGCTTTGTACTATTATTCAAAAAATGTAGATTTAAAAGAAGCAGAAAGTAATATCTATGCTTTTAATCAGCGCTTAGCCAACCCTTTATCATATAAAGAGGTTGAAAGAGTAATTAAAAGTGCTTATAGCGGTCGTTATGGTGGTGCAATGCGTGAGCATGTAGAAAACCTATTAGAAGCATTTAGTGATGGCCAAATTGCGTATAGTAATAGTGGTGTAAGTATCAATGGTTTTTGGAAACATAAAAAAGAGCGTAAAGATCGTGTTAGAAGCCATTTTGATGAACGTAAAGACGATTTAGAAAGATATTTAAATGAACATACAAACAAGCAGAAAGTGTTTGTTAAAGGCTCAATGAGTGCTATTGCTAAAAAGTTAGGAATGGCTAGATCTTCTTTATACGCTATTTTTGAAAAGCATATTAACAAAGGAACTATTATAAAATACACAATTAAAAACGGTAGATATTCAGAAACTTTCATTGCTTTAAAAAGCGTGTATATTGAAAGTTTATTTGAGATGGTTAAAAGTCTTAAAAAGAAAAAAGAAAGCTATATAAGCGCTATTAGATACCTTGTAAACAATGAAAGAAATACACATAGTTTAATGGTACAAAATAACGGTTTGATGAATGAAATAGAAAATACACTCACATATATAGATCGGCATACTCAATTTATAGAAGGTAATGAAATTTTATATGAACGGTTTATTAGTTAAATTTTAATTGTCCAATGTGCCATTACGTATATCAGGTGTGCTTGAGTGTTGTTGTAAATAATATATATAAGTGAG
>NZ_JAESLH010000012.1:128759-240010 GCF_017892545.1 Staphylococcus sp. GDY8P67P | reverse complement strand
CAATTATACGGACTTTATCCACTATTTTCCTATAATAATTACCAAATTGTCTAGAATTGTAGTGAAACTAACCAACTGAGTATCTTATCAATACTAAATTTCAAAATAAGTATAATATTTAAATTAATTTTCTTAAATTAAATAATGGTAATTTTTATCAATAAATCTAAAAAATCGTTACAATAGAATTAATAATAATTCGATTACAGGAGACTACTCATGAAAAGGATGCTTTTTTACATATTATTATGCTTTATATTAGCAATCATTGGACATGGCTATGTTATCTATAGATTTATAAATGAGGGTGTTTTATTTACGGGGCCCAATGATGGCATGGAACAAATGATACCGATGCAAATGTATTTGTATGATAAATGGAGTCAAGGTCAATGGTTTTACGCCACTGATTTCGGATTAGGTGGAGATTTTTTCACTGACCTAAGTTACTATTTTTCAACCAATATTTTGTTTATACTTAATGTAATTTTCATCTTTCTCATAAAGTTAGCGATTGATTGGGACACGCAAGACATTATGTTTTGGATGACAAATGCTATTGTATTGTCCATTTTTAAATCAACATTAGCGATGTTAGCAACTTTTGGTTTTGTACGCTATATTACTCAAAATAAAAGCATCGCAGTACTAACGTCATATCTTTTTGTCATATCACCACTCTATTTTAGATTTACTGTATATTGGCCATTTTTCAGTGATATTTTTATATTATTACCGCTACTCTTATGGTCTATTGAATTATTTTTACAAAAAGAAAAAAAAGCCATGTTTATCATCGTAGTCACAGTTTCCTTAATAAATAACTTTTATTTTGCGTATTATCAACTCATCGTAGGTCTAATCTATTTTACAGTTAGACTAATATTTAAACATAGACATGATATCGTACCTAGGTTTAAAGCAATATATACCATCTTCATTGCTGCAATTTTAGCATTTGGTTGCAGTCTTTTCTTTTTTTATCACGGTTTACGTGCTTATACCAATAACAGACGTATACCTTTTAATGGAGACGTAGATTTTTTAGAACCTTTCAACCAAAACACGAATGTATTTTATGACAATTACTTAATAGTCATTTTATTTATAGTAATACAAGCACTGTTATCATTTAAACTATACAAGCATTTTTATTTTAAGTTATTTGCAATTTTTATGATACTTACTATAGGTGCTAATTATTTGCCATTTGTCGACCAGCTCTTTAATGGTTTTTCTGCTCCCCAAAAAAGATGGCATTACCTAATTGCTTTTAACGCTGCATTACTCATTGGGTTATATGTAAAATACTTTAGCACGTTAACAATTAAAAACTATATTTTTTCTTCAATCATCAGTTTAAGTTTTATTTATGTGAGTGCATGGATTTATGATGATTTTGTTGCATGGCTCTGGTTTACACCTATTGTTTGTTTGATAGGCTTGCTAGTACTATGTCTTAAAACTTCAGCTTATCGTAAACGTTTCATTTATTTTTATTATACTGCCATATTGATATTAGCGACACTTGTAGTAGCCGTTTTTATACGCAATCAAATTTATTTTGAAGACCATGTTGAACGAGCAAATCGCTATTATGTCAATGCAAGTCTATTTAACACACCGTTACAAAGACAATTAGTCTCTGAAATGAATCATTCAAAAACGGAAGATGAACGTATCGATTGGCGTGTTAATGAACAAGATAACACACCGATGTATCAATTCTTTAAAGGTTCAAGTTTATATTCAAGTATTTTTCATCATAACATTTTAGACTATTACTATGATGATTTGAAAATTAACCTTCAATCTGAATCAGTGAGTAGATACCAAAGTACTAATGGACGACAAAATATTAGCAGTTTATTTTCAATGAAATATTTAATGTTAAAAGATTACGAAAACAATGTGCCTAGTTATTTTAAAAATGTAAAAAGTGAGGGACAATACCACATTTATGAGAATACTTTAAACTTGCCTACTGTAAAAGTGACTAATCAAATATATAATTCCGACACTTTAAAAACGCCTATCGATCGAGAACATGCGATGTTGGATGGTGTTGTTATAAAAAATTCAGGTAAACCTTACACGGATAACGCACAAAACCTTATCGATGCGACTAAAATATCTTACCAAAATATAAAAGTGAAAAATAATCAACAAATCTATCTGACCAAAAACCAAGGTCAGATTAAAATTCACGTCCCAAATCACATAAGAAAACGTTATTCAGACTTTTATTTAAATTTAAAAGTTCGACGTGGTCAACCCGACAGTAATTATACAATTAATATAAATAATTATGCTAACCACCGGTTGTATAACAATTCGACCTATAAAACTGGTGTTGAAAACCAACTATATAGTACACAACCAGACAAAGATGGTAATATTAACATAGCTATTAACCCTAGAGGTAGTTATTATTTTGATATTCAAAGTCTTCATGGTGAAAATTATAGCAAACTCAAAAAAGCCTATAATAAGAAACAAAATCATTATTATAATGACATTAAAAATGGAGTAAAAGTGAAGTTAGCACCACATACAAAGGGAATTGCAACGATTAACATTCCATATCGTGACGGTATGGTGGCTTATGTAGATCATAAAAAAGTAAAACCTAAAAAAGTAAATTATATGATGACTGGCGTACCAGTCACTAAACAAGATAGTGAAATTATCATTAAATACCGCCCTAAATATTGGTTTACGATGATTATAATTTCAGTTATAAGTATCTTAATAAGTATTTTTTGGTGTCTAAAGAAAAAATCTAAACTTAAATAAAGGAGTTTATCTGAGATGAGGTATGACCGTGTTTCATAGAATTTGGTCCCACAAACTAACAAGATTTTTAACAATTCTTTTAATGGGCGTCGGCGTAGCTTTATTAACGTTCACACCGTATATTTATCGCTATTTAACTGACGGTACTGTATTTAGTGGTCATGGTGATGGTTTTAGGCAAATGATGCCTTTCCAAATGTATCTTTACGAACACCTTAGCCAATTCAAAAGTTTTTATGACCATTCTTTTGGTTTAGGTGGAGATTATGTTAAAGATTTATCCTATTACTACGCAACCTCACCTTTTGTACTAATTAATTTTTTATTCGTATGGTTATCTGAAGTAATATTTAATAGCAACCCTAGCGACATCACGTATTGGGCAAGCAATCAATTAATAGTAGCTTTTTTCAAATGCATCGCTACATATATCGTTGCGTTCTATTTCTTTAATTATATCAAGCTCAAAAAACACATAGTATTTTTGGCTTCAATGTTATATGCAGCTTCAACAACCGTTATTTATTTTAATTTTACTTGGTCATATTATGGAGATTTATTAATTTTTCTTCCCCTATCTTTGCTCGGTATTGAACGGTTTTACAAAGAAAGAAAAATAGGATTATTTATTTTTTCTATTGCTTTAACATTATTTTCTAATTTTTATTTTAGTTATTACGAAGCCATTGTAATTTTGAGTTACTTTATCTATAGATGTGTATTTCCTCATGCAAAAGATATTGTTACTAGGAAACAACAACTTTGGATGATTCCTACAGCTGTTATATTAAGTTCTTTAATTGCTATTTGGGGCTTTTATACTGGCGTTTCTTCTTTTTTAAACAATGATAGAGTAAGTAATCCTAATTTTAATTTTGGTGTCATTACAGATTTCGCACGACAAAAACATTTTTTTACAAACGGATTTTATATCACTGTGACTATCATCGCACTCATTGCCTTACTATCTTTTAAACTATATCGACATTATTATTATAAACTTTTTGCGATTGCAACTTGGATCATGCTTATAGGGTCACTAACCCCTCTTTTCGATAGTATGTTTAATGGGTTCTCAACGCCTGAACGCCGTTGGGTTTATATATTTGCACTTACTACTGCTGGATTAATAGCATTGTTCATTCATTATTTATCTGAATTATCTTTGAAGTCGTATATATTCGCTTCCCTTCCAGTATTAATGATTATGGGAATCATGCAAATGATCGTTAAAGTCCAGAAAATGACATGGATGGGCATCTGTCTCGTAATTATGATTTTTATCGGCATATTGCTTTATAAAAAATCACTATTCAAATTAAAATGGCCGTCTATTGTGCTAATCATATTATTCATTATTCAACAAGCGATTATTTTAGATAACGACCATTTCAATAATGTTCAAAAATACGAATCAACTGTTTCATCAATGCATGATTCAAAATATAAAAGTCCTGCACTAGCGAATAAAATAGATAAAATTAAACAGCATCAAGACGATCCATTCAGTAGAATTGATTACATGTCACAATACGGCTTGAATTCACCAATGATATATCATTTTAACGGTATTGCATTATATTCAAGCATTTTCGATGGCGACATTTTAAAGTATTATGATAAAACATTACAAATCAATATGCATACGGATAAAAACAGCACTTATCGTCTACTTTCAAATAGAGCAAATTTGATGGCACTTTGGGATGTCAATGATCGTATACGTCGCCCAGAAGACAAGAATATCCCCTATGGCTTTTCTAAGCATAGTACAATCAAACATTCTGATGAGGAATCCTTTATACATTCAACAAATAAAGCCAATTATCCAAGTGCGCACATTACAAATAAAGTATTCGATAAAAAAGATCTCAAATCGCCTATGGATAAAGAACAAGCTATGTTACAGGGGGTAGTTTTTGATCAAGCAGATGAATATTCTACAAATCAACAGTTCACACCAAATAAAAACTTACTATCAGAAACTTCTACCAATTTAATTAATGCAAAGCGTACGCAAAAAAATAAATTAACCGTTTCTAAGGATGGTGGAGGTGTCCATTATCAGTTACCAGCATCTATTGCAAATCAGTATGAAGATCTCTATGTAGAGATGGATGTTGAATTGTTAGGGCCAGACAAGGCTCACAATGTTGGTGTGAATGAATATAATCAACATCGTAATAACCTATCTTATAAATATAGACGTTTTGTCACTCCAGTAACGATGCGAGTAAAATCTGTGCAAGACTTGAATATAAAATTATCTAAAGGTAATTATCGCTTTAATGTTAAAGGAATTTATGGAGAAAACTATGATGTATTAAAGAAAGCACATAAACAACTACATTCTGTGAAAGTTTCACAAAATTCACGTCATTATACAATTAAAAAAAATAAAAATGATGAAGGCTACCTCGTATTGCCAATGCCTTATAGAGATGGAATGAAAGCTTATACAGACAAAGGCAAAACATTACCAGTTAAAAAAGGTAATGGTATCATGACAGTAATTCCTGTAGAGCAAGGACAAAAGACAATTACACTTAAATATACACCGCCCCATACATGGTTATTAGTAATAATAAGTATTATTGGAATCATTTTAAGTTTCGTTTATACAAAATGGATTTATATAAAAAAATGATAATATCATCTTCAAATTGATTACAAAATATAAAAAAGAAGCAGTTCCGATTAGGAACCGCTTCTTTTTTATGACTTTTATGCTGATTAACGAATTTCTTTAATTCTAGCAGCTTTACCACGTAATTCACGTAAGTAATATAATTTAGCACGACGTACTTTACCGCGACGTTTAACTTCAATTTTTTCGATTTTTGGAGTGTGTAATGGGAATGTACGTTCCACACCTACACCTGAAGAAATCTTACGTACTGTGAAAGTTTCTGAAATACCTCCACCGCGACGTTTGATTACAACACCTTCGAATACTTGGATACGTTCGCGAGTACCTTCAATAATACGTACGTGAACTCTTAAAGTGTCACCTGGACGGAATGAAGGTAAGTCTGTGCGTAATTGTGATTGTGTTACTGCTTCGATTAATTTGTGATTACTCATTATTTTTTCTCTCCTTCAACCTATGTTCTTGCCTAGACAAATATATAGCAGCGGATCATAGTGATTTTCGTGTGTGTCGCACACTTAAATTATTTTAGCACACTGTTATTCATTTTTCAATTGCTTTTTGTATCTTTCTAAAATATCTTTGTCTTTATCCGTAAGTGGATAATTTTCTAATAAATCTGGACGCTTTTCCCATGTACGTATCAGTTTTTGTTCATGACGCCATTGATCAATATGCGCATGATTCCCTGACAATAATACCTCTGGTACGTTCATATCTTGATAGGAACGTGGTCTAGTATATTGTGGAAATTCTAATAATCCATCCTGAAAAGAATCATCTTCATGTGATTGTTGATTACCTAAAACACCTGGAATTAATCTTACTATTGCATCGGTCATTACCATCGCAGGTAATTCTCCACCTGTTAAAACATAATCTCCCATAGAAATTTCATCCGTAACTAAATGCTGACGGATACGTTCATCATATCCTTCATAATGCCCACAAATAAAAACTAAATGTTCGGAATGACTGAGTTCCTGTGCAATTTCTTGATTAAATGGTCGACCTTGTGGACACATTAAAATCACACGTGTATTTTCTGTTTTGTCAATGTCTTTCATTGCATTAAATATAGGTTCTGGTTTAAGCACCATACCTTGCCCTCCACCGAATGGATAATCATCTACTTGATTATGCTTATTTTCAGCAAAATCTCTAAAATCGACAGTATTAATTTGTAGCATTTCCTTATCTTGCGCTCTTTTTAAAATCGATTGATTTAATACACCGTCAAACATTTGAGGGAACAAAGTTAAATAATCTATCTTCATTACTCCAACAGTCCTTCCATAGGCGTAATATCAATTCGTCTACCTTCAATATCTATATGTTTAACAACATCTTCTATATATGGTATAAGATATTCTTTATCACCTTTGACAACCCAAACATCATTGGCACCCGTTTCAAAAATTTCTATCACTCTTCCAATAGGTGTTTCATTATCATCGAATACGGTACAGCCAATAATATCTGAGTAATAGTATTCATGCTCCCCTAATTCAATTTCTTCGTGGTCTCTATCTTGTAAAAGGATTTCACCTTTTAGGTGCTCAATATCATTAATATTGTTGATACCTTCAAAGGTCAACATGTGCAACCCTTTATGCATACGATATGTCGCAATTTTCAATTCTAATGTTGGTTCGTTTTGACGTTCTATCATCACAGTTTCACCTGGTTGAAAGCGTACATCTGTAAAATCTGAGTGAGATTGGACTTTAATTTCGCCTTTTATACCATGTGTATTGATAATTTTGCCTATTTCTACTTTCATATAAGCTCCTCCGATAATGTATATGTATCATTGAAATTCGTTATTTTTTTATTTTTCGACTAAAATAATTATAACATGAATTGTTAGTATTATTTTAAACCTTCTCTATATGTTATGAGCTAAAATATTGTATAAATCATCTTAAGTCATTCTTGATCAATGTATTCACTCGTATAAGCCTACTAAATTGTTGATGTTGCTTTATATAAATGATTACCGGTATGCTAATTTAAAAGGCTGGGACAAACGAATTGTCTCAGCCTTTTATGATTATATTGGCATGCACAATGGTTAACATTCAACCATAGTCATCCATACCGAGATGAGTCGTCGAAATCATTTTAAATGACTACGATTTCCACGACTCTCTCTTTTTTAAAAATTTTTATGTGCTAATAATGACGATTATTTTTGATCGTCAAATTTTTTCAAGATACCTTCTCTTGATAAGATGTTGTGTACAGTATCTGTTGGTTTAGCACCATTTTTCAACCATTTTAATGCTAACTCTTCGTCAATTTTAACTTCTGGAGCATTTACATTATTTGGATTATAAGTTCCGATTTGTTCGATGTTACGACCATCACGTGGCGCACGAGCATCTGCTGCTACGATACGATAGAATGGATTTCTTTTTGAGCCTAAACGTGTTAAACGTAATTTAACTGCCATTTATATTCTCTCCTTTGATTGTTCTAATTTTTATTTTCTACAAGAAATAATATTAACAGTTATCTAGAAGTTTGTAAAGAGTTTCTTCTTTACCATTTTATACTTTTAATCACTTCATTGTACCAATATTATTTTCGATATCATCGTAAACTTGACATTAACTATTAAACACTATAAATTGAAAATAAATTAAATATTAAATGCACTAGGGGTGTTTTTTAACTGAGATGAGATTTACTCAAACCCTTTGAACCTGATCTAGTCCATACTAGCGGAGGGAAGTGTTACAAAAATAACAAAGCTATATCAACATATTAACTATAGATTGTAGATTTTTAGTACACAGCTTCTCTTATGGAGGTTGTGTATTTTTTTATTTAATAAATGATTCTAGGAGTGAAATGATGAGTAAAACAATACTTATAACTGGTAGCAGTAGAGGATTAGGAGCATCCATTGCAAAAACTTTAGGTAGCCAAGGGCATCATGTAATTATCAATTATTTTCAGAATAAGACATTAGCAGAAAAGGTTGTAGACGAAATTGGTCACGAACATGCAATTGCGATTCGTGCTGATGTCACAGACAGAGCACAAGTAGATCAATTAATTGCAGAAGCCACCAATCATTTTGGAAAAATAGATGCTGTTGTGAATAATGCGCTTATAGGGTTTAAATTTGATCCTTCTCGCCAAAAATCATTTAAAGACTTAAATTGGTCAGATTACCAACAACAAATTGACGGCACTCTAAAAGGCGCTTTTAATGTAACCCAAAGTGTTATCGACCAATTTATTGAGCATAAATCAGGTACTATTATATCTATCGGAACGAATTTATACCAAAATCCTGTCGTTCCCTATCATGAATATACTACCGCTAAATCAAGTTTAATCGGTTTTACAAGAAATATTGCTGCTGAACTTGGTCAATATGGCATCAAAGCTAATGTCGTTTCTGGTGGTTTATTAAAAACTACAGACGCCAGTGCTGCCACTTCAGATGAAGTATTTGATTTAATTGAACAGACTACACCATTACATAAAGTAACAACACCACAAGATGTAGCAAATATGGTGGCATTTCTAGTTAGCGATCAAGCTAATGGTATCACTGGTCAAAATATTACCGTAGATGGCGGTTTAACAATGAACTAAAATATGGAGGGCATCAATTATGACGCACGATCAACATCTCAATATAGGTGTATTAATTTACGGTTGTGGCCATCACCAAGCTGCATGGCGTATGCAAGATTCTAGTATTGAACGAATCGGTGATATCAATTATTATCAATCGTTAGCTCGACTATCAGAACGAGGCTTGCTAGATGCTATATTTTTTGCTGATAATCAATCTTTCCCTGCAAAAACGGATAATGACATGCCTGCTTTTTGGTTTGACCCTTTAATGAATTTAGCAGCAATTGCGCAAGTAACTCATCATATAGGTCTTGTTGCGACTATCTCAAGTACATTTTCGAATCCTTTTACTGCTGCAAGACAATTATTGAGTCTTGATCATATGAGCCAAGGACGTGCAGGTTGGAATTTAGTAACATCTATGACGGATTTAGAAGCTGCAAATCATAGCATGTCTAGTTTACCCGCACATCACGAACGCTACAAAAAAGCAGATGAATTTGCATGTGTTATGAATCAACTATTAACATCTTGGAGCTTAGAAGATTTTGTACATGACAAGACACAAGATATTCTAATCAATGCAAATCATATCCATGCCATTAGTCATACTGGAGAACACTTTAAAGTACAAGGACCTTTAACAACACCAAGTAGCCTACAAGGAAAACCTGTTGCTATGCAAGCTGGTGCATCCGACCCTGGTATTGCACTAGCTACGAAATACGCAGATGCCGTTTATGCAGTAGCTTGGAATATACAACAAGCTACTACATTTAGAAAAAGATTAAATCATCAACTGGAATTAGCAGGTAAATCAAAGAACAGTTTAAAAGTCTTTCCAGGACTAGTCACATATGTCGCACCAACATACGAAGAAGCTTATGCTAAAAAGCAAAAACTAGACACACATTTAGCAACTGAAACAGCATTAAATCAATTAGAATTTTTCATTCATCAAGATTGTCATAATTGGGATTTGGATGAACCGGTCCCACCTTTACCACCATTGGAATCTTTTAATGGCCCTAAAGGTCGTTACCAAACTGTATTGGAAATTATAAAAGATAAAAACCCAACTTTACGACAATTGTTAGGCTATCTCAGTGCAGGTGGTGGACACTTGACACTCATCGGAACGCCTGAACAGATTGTTGACGAAATGGAACGTTGGTTCAATGCAGGGGTAGCTGATGGATTTAATTTAATGCCACCAACTTTACCAAATAGCTTAGAAGATTTTGTAGATTACATCATTCCTGAATTACAAAAAAGAAATCTTTTTAGAATACAATATGAGGGTAAGACATTTAGGGAAAATATGAATTTACCTAAATCAAATTAAATAACTTCCCACCTACACATAAAATTTCATCACTTAATATTTTCCATGATTTTGTAACGCGCTGACGCCTAGGGTTATGATATGAGCGAGAGACTACTGGCTCGAGCCATATCCCCAGGCAAGCATGCACGAGCAAAATCACTTATGATTCATATAAAAAGGACCAATCCATTTTCATACGGATTGGTCCTTTACTTTGTAATATGCCTTATGTTCTACTCACTGCTTTTACAACTATTTTATAGACAAAATTGTTAAAATGGTAAATTCATACCATTTAACATATTCTCCATTTGCTTACGTTTACCTTTTTTACCTTTGCCGCCACCAGAAAATTGCTTCATCATTTTCTTCATTTCATTAAATTGTTTCATCAATCTGTTAACTTCTTGAACAGTACGTCCTGAACCCTTAGCTATTCGTTTTTTACGTGATACATTTAATGTTTCTGGATTATTTCGTTCATTAGGTGTCATAGATTGAATAATAGCTTTAATATGGTCAATTTGTTTATCATCCATATTAAGATTATTCATCCCTTTCATTTTGTTCATGCCAGGAATCATTTTCATAATGTCATCTAATGGGCCAAGGTTTTTAACTTGATCTAATTGTTCTAAGAAATCTTCCAAAGTAAATGAGGACGTACGCATTTTCTTTTCTAAATCTTTCGCTTTATCTTCATCTACATCTTGTTGTGCTTTTTCTATTAAACTTAATACATCACCCATACCTAATATTCGAGAAGCCATACGTTCTGGATGAAATGGTTCTAAACCATCTAATTTTTCACTCATACCAACAAATTTAATTGGCTTTTGTGTCACTGATCTAATTGATAAAGCAGCACCACCACGTGTATCACCATCTAGTTTAGTCAAGGTTACACCTGAAACTTCTAGCTGTTCATCAAACGATTGCGCTACATTTACTGCGTCTTGACCAGTCATCGCATCAACAACAAGCATAATCTCATCTGGTTTAGTAATTTCTTTTACATCACTTAATTCTTCCATTAATGCTTCATCAACATGCAAACGACCTGCCGTATCAATAATAACAAAATCTAAATGTTCTTCCTTTGCGTGTTTAATGGCATTTTCTACAATTTGTTGAGGTTTTACTTGATCCCCTTCACTGTAAACAGGAATATCAATTTGCTTACCAACAGTTTGTAATTGGTCAATCGCAGCTGGTCTATAAATATCGGCTGCTACTAATAATGGTTTTTTGTTGTATTTTTTACGCATGAGTAATGCTAATTTACCTGCAGTTGTAGTTTTACCTGCACCTTGTAAACCAACCATCATCACAACTGTTGGCGGTTTATTGGCCATCTTGATGGTTGCATTTTCGCCACCCATCAGTTGTGTAAGTTCTTCTTGTACTATCTTAATGACTTGTTGTCCAGGTGTTAATGACTTCATTACATCTGAACCTAAAGCTCGTTCTGATACGGTTTTGACAAAATCCTTTACGACTTTAAAGTTAACGTCTGCTTCAAGTAATGCTAGTCGAACTTCTCGCATCATTAATTTAATATCTGCTTCTGTAACTTTTCCTTTGCCACGGATCTTTTGCATCGTCCCTTGAAGACGATCGGATAATCCTTCAAATGCCATATCATTACCCTCCTTTATACTCTCAATTATTCCAAATCTTCAAGCGTTTGAAGATACTGTTCAATTATTTCTGGCTCATCAATATGCTTTTTGATCGCTTCATATATGTTTTGTCGTTTTTCAAAATTTTGATAAAGGCCTAGTTTCATTTCATAATCTTCTACTAAATCACCAGTTCTTCTTATGTTATCATACACTGCTTGGCGGCTCACATCAAACGTATCTGCAATCTCACTTAAAGAATAATCTTGTAGATAAAATAGTTCTAGATAGTTACGTTGTTTTTCCGTTAATAATGATTGATAAAAATCAAATAAATAATTCATACGTATGGTCTTAATTAAATCATTTTGTGTCATCTGTATGACCTTCATTCTGTACATCCGTGCTATCTGTATGATCATCCGCTGCATTTGAATCATCAACATTTTGTTCAATCATATCAGCAAACAGTCCATATACATAGCTTTCTGGATTAAATGGTTGTAAATCATCTAATTTTTCACCTAAACCAACATATTTAACTGGTATTTTTAATTCATTACGTATCGCTAAAACGATACCGCCTTTTGCAGTACCATCCAGTTTAGTTAATACAATACCAGTCACACTCGTAACCTCTTTGAATGATTTAGCTTGGGACAAGGCATTTTGTCCAGTAGTAGCATCTAAACAAAGTAGGACTTCATGAGGCGCTTCAGGTACTGCTCTACCTATCACACGTTTTACTTTTTCTAGTTCATTCATCAAATTAGATTTGTTTTGTAAACGCCCAGCAGTATCACATATTAAAATATCTACACCCTTACTTTTAGCTGCATTAATGGCATCATACATAACCGCTGCAGGATCCGAACCTTCTTTTTGACTCATTACTTCTACGCCAACACGCTCTCCCCAAATTTTGAGTTGTTCAATAGCACCAGCTCTAAAAGTATCACCAGCTGCTAGCATCACTTTCTTACCTTCAGCTTGGTAGCGATGTGCTAATTTACCAATTGTTGTCGTTTTGCCCACACCATTGACGCCTACCATTAAGATGACATTTAATCCTTCATTTTCAATGTTCATAATTTCTGAGTGTTCATCGTCTTGATGATAGATTTCTACAATTTTTTCTACGATAACTTCTCGTAAATCTTCAGTTTCTGAAATATTACGACGTTGTGCTTCGGTACGTAATTCTTCCACGAGTTCCATCACTGTGTTAAAACCAACATCTGCAGTTATTAACATTTCTTCCAGTGCTTCAAAGAAATCTTCATCAACTTTACGATAACGTGCAATTAAATTGTTTAACTGCTCTTGGAAATTTTCACGTGATTTTTCTAATCCAGCTCTAAATTTTGCACCAAGTTGTTGCGCTTCAATTTCTTCAAAGTCCTCAATTGAAATTAATCCATCGTCATCAAAATCAGCTTCTTTTAATTTTTTTGGCTGCTTTGTTTTTTCCTTAGGTGCTTCGGATGATTGAGGTTGATCTACATCTAATTCAGATTGTTGTTCTTGTTCTAATTCGTCTGGTTTTTGATTTTCTGCAGACGTTGTGAATTTATCTTTTAGTCGTTTGAAAAAGCTCATACTTGTTCCTCCTTAATGACTTCATCAATCGTATTTAAATTGACACTTACTAATTTTGATACACCTGACTCTTGCATCGTTACACCGTATAAGCGATCAGAAAATTCCATTGTACCCTTACGATGTGTAATGACAATAAATTGAGTTTGGTTTGATAATGCTTTTAAATATTGTGCATAACGTATAACATTGGCTTCGTCTAAAGCTGCTTCTACTTCATCTAAAATGACAAATGGTGCCGATCTCACTTTTAAAATAGCGAACAACAAAGCAATTGCACTCAAAGCACGTTCCCCACCACTTAATAGTGATAAGTTTTGCAGTTTCTTACCTGGTGGTTGAACAATAATATCTACCCCTGCTGATAAATAATCATCATCTGTCAAGCGCAACTCTGCTTGTCCTCCACCGAATAATGATTTAAATACTTCAGAAAAATGACCTTGTACAGCGTGAAAAGTTTCTTTAAATCGTTCTTTCACTTCATTATCCATTTCTTCTATTAATTGTTCTAACGTCGCTTTGGCTGCTCTTAAATCAGCACGTTGTTCATTCAAGAATGTATAGCGTTCGTTGATTTCTTCAAATTGTTCAATTGCATTTAAATTTACGGGGCCTAATTCTTCTATAGACATTTTGGTTAATTTTACTTTTTTTCGTAAACTGTCAATATCCTCTTCTAGTGTATATAATTCACTTGCCCGTTCATAAGTAAGATGATACTGTTCGCTCAAATGGTCTATCGCATGATTGATTAGCACATCTAAACGAGATTGTTCTGCTTTAATATCTTGGTAACGATTTTCAATCGATAAAATATCTTGATTTGCTACTTCCAACTTACGCTCTGTTGTCTCAATTGTATCATTCAAAGTTTGGCGTTGTGATTTAATAGTAGCCAAGTCTTCTGTTAATTGCGCTTTATTACTTTTACTTTGTTCAATATTATTTTGAATCGTTTCGAAAGCTTTTTCACCAGTTATCTCATCCGAATTAAATAATTCAATTTGCTCACTCAATTTTTGTTTTTGCTCTTTTAATTGTTTAAGTTGATTAGTTAACCTTGTTTCCGTTTGCTTTTGAGTACTTAATCTTTCTTTAACTACTGCTAAATCAGATTGTTTTTGATGTAATTTTTGTTGTATTAACGTTGTACTCTCTTTACCTTCTTTTGATAATTTTGTATAGATATTAATATCTTCTTCTAATTTTTGCAATTGCGTTTGGATTGTTGCCAATTGCGCTTTTTTTTCATTTAAGGTTTGCTTACTTGTTTCACTTTGGTAACCATCATTTTTCTCAAATTCAAATTCTTCATGCTCATTTTTTAAATGTGTTTCTTGTTTACGTAATCTATCTAATTCTAAGTCAAATTTATGTACGTTTTGTTTTATCGTATTATAACTTTGACTCGTATCGAAATAAGTATTACTTAACGCATCGGCTTCTTCTTTAATTGCTTGAAATTGTTTTTCAAATGAAGCAGTTTGTTGCTGATAATCTTCTAATTGCGCACGCATTGTTGAGAGCTCATCTTTTTGAGATAAAATGCTCTTACTTTTGCGATCACCACCACCAGTCATGGAACCTCCTGGATTTACAATATCTCCCTCTAACGTTACGATACGTGTTCGATACCGAATTTTTCTAGCTAATTCGTTAGCATTTTTCAAGTTGTCTACAATTATTGTATTGCCTAATAAATTTTGAATCACATGTTTATAATCATTTTCAACTTGTATCGCACTTGAAGCAACGTTCACAAAACCAATTGAACTATTAGCTATCTTCAAAATATCGCTGGCAATATTACGAGGTTGAATGACGTTTAATGGTAAAAATGTAGCTCTTCCTAGACCATTTTGTTTTAAATATTGTATTGCTTGACGACCATCTTTTTCAGAATCCACGATGATATGTTGTAGCGAAGCACCTAATGCAGTTTCAATCGCTTTCGTTAAATTCGAAGGTACTTGGATAACTTCTGCTACTGCACCACGGATGCCAGAAAGTTTATTATCTTTCATTTTCAATATGTGTTTTACACCATTGAAAAAATAACTATATTCTTCTTGTTGTGTTGCTAAACTATCAATACGTGATTTTAATTTTTCATTAAATCTGTATGCTTGATGTAATTTCTCTTCGTATTCATTTTGTTGATTTTTAAGTTGCGTTAGTTTTTTTTCATAAGATGCCAAATCACTTTCTGCTTTTTTCAACTCTTTTTTCGCGATTGAACTTTGTTTCTCTGTTTCAGTGATTTGAGTTTGAATATTTTTTAATTCCTTATATGCATCAAGCAAGCGTGAATCTAAACGTGATTGCTTCGTTTCATTTTCTTGAATTGTATGCTCTAAAAAGCGTATATCATTATTGACATCTGATTGTTCTGACATGAGTTGATAGTATTCATCTTTTATTGATTCTAACTTTTCATCATGTTGTTCATCGGACACATAAAGTTGTGATTCATATTGTTGTATCTCTTCATTTAGATCATTTTGTTTCGTTTTTAACTGTTTGATTTGTTCTTTTACTTCTGATTGCTCTTGCTTTAAATTTGTCACTTGTGTCTCTAAGCTTTCTTGTTCTTCTTCAAATCGTGCATTGGTTTGCGATTGATTCTTCTTACGTTCTTCTAACACATTCAATTGTCCAGCAAATTTTTCAACTTCTTCAGTCGCTTTAACAAGTTTAAAATTTAAAGATTCTATCTTTTCATCTAATTGTTGCCGTTCAGATTTATATTGATTTAATGATTGTGTATGCTGCGCCTTTTCCGCATTTTTTGAAGCTTGTTGACTTTTTAAGCGATTGAGATTTTCGTCTAGTTCATAAATATTTTGATTATATTGTCCAATATCATAAACAGTGACCAACACATCACTTTTTTCCATTTCACTAGACAGATGTTTATATTCTTTTGCTATTGCAGCTTCTTCACGTAATGGTTCGACTCGACCTTCTAAATCAAATAAGATATCTTCTACACGCGTCAGGTTATCTTCTGTTTGATCTAATTTTTGCACAGAAGTTGCCTTTCTTTTTTTATATTTTAGTACACCTGCAGATTCTTCCAATATTTGCCTTCTATCAATTGGCTTTGCATTAAGAATTTCATCTACGCGACCTTGAGATATTATACTGAATGCTTCTTTTCCTAATCCTGAATCTAAAAATAGTTCTATAATATCTTTAAGTCGTGATCGGTCATTATTTAAATAATATTCACTTTCCCCGCTTCTATATAAACGACGTGTGACTACGAGTTCTTCTGTATCAACATTTAATTTACCTGAACTATTATCTAATTTTAATTTTACTTCAGCAAAATTTTGAGCTTTTCTATGTTCTGCACCAGAAAAAATAATATCTTCCATCTTTGCGCCACGTAATGATTTAGCAGATTGTTCACCCAAAACCCACTTAATTGCATCTGTAATATTACTCTTACCACTACCATTAGGTCCTACTATTGCCGTGACACCTTCATCAAACTGTACATTTGTATGTTCAGCAAATGATTTAAATCCAAAGGCATCAATAGATTTCAAATATACCATGCTATTCTCCTTTAAAGTGTTTCTCAGATGCGAGATAAAAACAACGTAATGCAAATACGTTCATGCTCTCGCTTCTATATGATTAGTGCATCAATAAATTTGTCACAGCGACTTGCAATGATTACATGCTTTATTAACTCATCTATTAGAAATGCTTTCACATCATTCATTAACGCATCTTAAATTATTTACATTTTCGTCCAACATGCGCTAAATCGTCTGTAAGCTACACCACAATATACGATGGAACTGACATTAAACCTCTTTATTTTTCAAGAGTTTATAAGCACTTTCTGCTGCTTGTTGCTCTGATTCTTTTTTCGTTTTGCCTTTGCCTATCGCAACCGGCTTGTTTTCTAAAATCACTTCCGACGTAAATAAACGATGATGTGCAGGACCTTCTTCATTGATTAAACGATAAGTAACGTCACCTTTGTTTTGCTGATGCACATATTCTTGAAACTGTGTTTTAAAGTCGACGACACCATCCAGTTTATCGTCTTCCACAAATGGAAAAATCACATTTTCAGCAAATTTCCAAACAGCGGTTAGGCCTTGGTCCAAATACAGTGCACCTACAAAAGCTTCAAATGCATCTGATACAAGTGAGGGTCTTGTTCTACCACCTGTTTTTTCTTCTCCTTTACCTAACAAGATAAGTTCGTGTAATGCAATTTTATTCGCGAATATTACAAGTGAAGGCTCACAAACAATTGTCGCACGCATTTTCGTTAAATTACCTTCTGGCAACTCTGGATATTTGTCAAACAAATAGCGTGAAACCGTCAATTCTAATACCGCATCTCCTAAAAATTCTAAACGTTCATTATGATCTAATCTATCCATATTGAAATCATTGATAAAGCTCGAATGTGAAAATGCTTGTTGATATAAATTCACTTTATTAAAATTCAAATTTAATTCTTGCATTTTTTTTGAAAACTTTTCTTGGAATGCATTAACCATTTCCTTTTTTTTATGATTCGTCAATACTTTTCCACCTCAATTTAAAGTAATTTTGTATATACTTATGCCTTTATATTTTACGTGAATTTATTATAAAACTAAAGGGAAAACTGCTAATCATACATTCATTTTATCATTTATAGTACATTAATCCTCTTTAACGATTACTATTGATATGATTACTAAAGTTAACTGCTTTTTAATAGAAAAAATCTGAGCCGTAAAATCCACGACTCAGATATTTGTTTATTATTTTTCCATACTATTGATAAAGTTAACTGCATCACCAACAGTGTTGATTTTTTCAGCTTCTTCATCTGGAATTTCAGTACCAAATTCGTCTTCTAATTCCATAACTAATTCAGCAATATCAAGTGAGTCAGCGCCTAAATCATCTTTGAAAGATGCATCTTGAGTTACTTTTTCAGCGTCAACACCTAAACGGTCAACGATGATATCTTTTACTTTGTCGAAGTTTTCCACGTCGATTCACCTCCTTTTAAAAGCCTATGATAGACTTTTATATTTTCCCATTTTATCGATTGAAATACAAGTAGTATTTCAATGAATTACATACTTAGAGCATGACATACATCCATAAGTCATATCAAGTCATGTTCAAAATGGTATGTCCGTACAGTTACACTATTCCATAAACATACCACCATTGACATGTATTGTTTGACCAGTAATATATTTTGCTTTGTCTGAAGCTAAAAATGCTACTGTATTTGCAATGTCAGTGTCTTCTCCAAATCTTGCTAATGGAATTTGTTGCAACATTTGATCTTTTAAATCATCTGATAATGCATCTGTCATGTCAGATACAATAAATCCTGGTGCAACGGCATTAACTGTGATATTTCTTGAAGCTAATTCTTTCGCAGCAGATTTAGTCAATCCAATAACGCCTGCTTTTGTTGCAACATAATTAGCTTGGCCTGGATTTCCTACTGCACCAACTACACTAGATAAATTGATGATTGACCCACTTTTTTGTCTTAACATTTGTGGTGTAACCTTTTGAATACAGTTAAACACACCTTTTAAATTAGTGTCGATAACGTCATCCCATTCACTTTCTTTCATACGCATCAACAAATTATCTCTAGTAATACCTGCATTATTGACTAATACATCGACTGTACCAAATTGGTTTACTACTTCTTTAATCATTGCTTTTACTTCATCGCCATTGGCAACATTAGCTTGAATTGCTAAGCTTTCTACACCTTTAGCTTTCACTTCTTCTACTACAGCCTCTGCTTTTTCTCTATTACCTGCATAGTTTACTGCTACGTTATAACCTTCTTCAGCTAACTGAATTGCTATACTACGACCAATACCTCTAGATGCTCCAGTTACTAATGCATTTTTAGTCATTTTCATTCCACCCTTTTACGTCTTCTAATGTTTGAATTGAAGTAAGCTTAACATCTCTATTTATTTTTTTTATTAATCCTGAAAGTACTTTACCTGGCCCAATTTCAATAAAATGGTCGACACCTTGATCAAGTAGCCATGTCACAGAATCTATAAATTGAACCGGAGAATATAATTGTTTAATCATATTCTCTTTAATTTCTTTAGCATCTGTTTCACCTTTAGCATTTACATTTTGTACCACTGGATAATTGGCGTCGTTCCATTCAAATTGTTCGATATAATTTGCAAAGTCCGATTCAATAACTTGCATCATGGATGAATGGAAAGGACCAGAAACGGCTAAAGGCATGACGCGTTTAGCACCCAAAGATTTTCCTTCAGCAACAAGTTGATCTATTAATGTTTTATGCCCTGAAACCACAATTTGTCCAGGTGCATTGATATTAGCAGGTTCTATGACTTCGTCTTCTGTTGAAAGTTGTTTGCAAATGTCATCAACTTCACTGTAATTTAAACCTAGGACAGCTGCCATGCTACCAACACCATCAGGAAAAGCTGCTGCCATCAATTGTCCACGTTTACGAACTATTTTTACCGCGTCCTCAAACTTTAATACGCCACTCGCTACTAGACTCGCGTACTCACCTAAGCTATGACCCATTGTATAATCTGCATCAATTTGTTTTAATGCCATTAATAAAGCGGTACTATGTGTAAGTAATGCTGGTTGTGTATTTTCAGTTTGGCCTAATTTACCTTCGGCATCTTCAAACATTGTTTCTAAGATATCAAAATCCAATTGTGCTTGTGCTTCATTTAAAATTGATGTTGCGGCATCAATTTCATTAAACAAATCACTAGCCATGCCTACTTTTTGTGACCCTTGTCCAGGAAAAATAATCGCTGTTTTACCCATTTTTTGACCCCACCGTTTCTCTCATTGTATCTACTATATTTAATTCTCCAGCAACCTTAGCTTGACGAATTGCTGAATAAAATGCCTTGGCATTAGAACTACCATGTGCTTTTACAACGATACCATTCAATCCTAGTAAAACTGAACCACCATATTCTGCATAGTCCATTTTTGTAGTTAACTCATTTAAATCTTTGCGTAAGACTAACGCTGCTAATTTATTTTTTAAACTACTTAAAAGTGTAGATTTCAACATTTTTCCTATAGATTTTGCTACACCTTCTAGATTTTTTAGGATCATGTTACCAGTATAGCCATCTGTGACAACGACATCTGCAGCATCATCCATTAATACTTTCGCTTCTACATTACCAGCAAAATGAAATTCTTGTTGTTCATCCATTAAATTAAACGCTTTTTTAGTTAATGTATTTCCCTTAGCTGCTTCAGTTCCTATATTAAGCAATGCTACAGAAGGTTGTTCAATATTACGTATTTTTTGTGCGTAAATATTGCCTAATTGTGCATATTGCAATAAGTGTTCTGCTTTAGCATCCGCATTTGCACCGACATCCATAAATACAAAACCTTTACCTGATACAGTAGGTAAAGTAAGCACTAATGCTGGTCTTTCTACACCTTTAATTCTACCAACAATAAATAGTCCTGCAGACATTAATGCACCTGTATTACCGGCTGATACACATCCATCCGCTTCACCAGATTTTACTGCTTCAGCCATGCGCACCATCGAACTATTTTTTTTTCGTTTAATTGCTCTTACAGGGTCATCTTCCATCGTTATCGCTTCTGTACAGTGACGTACTTCCACTCTTTCGTGATTAATATTACATTTATTTTGGTCTCCAAATAATATAATTTCTAAATCTTTAAAATCATTGACCGCTTTTTCAACAGCTTCTAAAACGATGCCAGGTGCGTCATCGCCACCCATCATGTCGATAGCTATTTTAACCATTTTGTTCATCCTCACTTGTATAATACATTTTGAATGTACCTCTAAATACTAAAGTATCTTTGACATACGAATTTACTTTTATCTTAAAATATTTATTCGTTATTTCGACAGCTTGTGCTTCAGCACGTACTGTATCGTTTAATTTAACTTGTTTTAAAAATGAAACATTACTTTCTTTAGTTAAAACGACTGGTTTATGTATAAGTGCCACACATAATGAATTGGCCTGTGCAAACAACACATGACCTCTGGCAATCTTATTTCTTGTAAATACTGAATCTTCATCAATATTAATCAGAGATGTTGCTTGATGATCTGGTTCAACGTTAATCACATCACCTATGATTTCACTTCCATCAATAGATCGAATACTTTCGTGATTTTTTCTCGCAACGGATTTTATTCTTTTTCTCAATTCAGGAATATTTAAGTGTGTACGATCCAACCTTATTGTTTGGATACTGACTGAAAAAAGACTGCTTAAATCAAGATCAGTAATAAAGGGATTTTTTTCTATTTCTTTTTTTATCGCTTCACGACGTTCTTGTTTTTTTAACTTCATAGTTTACTACTCCCTAATTTTAGTACCAAGTCTTAAACATTCCTAACATATCATAACACTTTCTATTTCAATTGCTCAACTAAAAACATAAGACTTTCTCCATTATATTGAGTTAAAGCTGAACACTTTTATAACCAAAGCAAAAAAAGTTTTTAAAGTTAATATATAACTTTTAATAATAATATGTTAAATTATATAAAAATAAAATTTATCGTTTTTAAAACACTTAACTATTAAAAATTTTTCAGAAATACATAGATTATTCATTCCAATTCAAAGGGGTTGTAAACATTGAAAAAAGTAGTGACCAATGCATTGCTATCTGCAACATTTTTTGCAGCTTTTTCCACTCAGAGTAACGCAAAAGAAATCAATAGTATCGTTCCTGAAAACTTAGAAACTTCAACTGAAACAAAAATTTCCAATAAAATAGATGTAGAACATTTCCTACAAAACAACGCTACATCTGTGCTCAATACAAATAAAACTAAAACAGAATCTATTAATAAAAATGCATTTAAACAATACAAAGTAATCAATAGCAGTGTTGATTCAACTGGTGTTAAACATTATGAATTAAAACCAAAAATCAATCATATTTTAGCTAATGATAGCACAATTAAAGTCCATGTGAACTCTGATGGAAACGTATCACTTATCAATGGTCATATACACAGACAACATATCGACGTTAATAATACGGTGAAACTATCTTCTTCCCAAGCAGAAAAATTAGCCTTTAAAGCAATTGGTAAAAAAAGCAATGACGTTACAAACATTGATGGCTTTAAAGTAGTGTCTAAAAACAAACTAGATGTTAATAGTAAAAAAGAAAGATATATATATAATATAGAATTAAATTACATATCTCCTAAGCCTGCACATTGGCAAATACAAGTTGATGCTAGCACTGGGGAGATATTAAAAAAACAAAATGTGATTGAACACGCTTTAGAAAAAGGTTCTGGTATCGGAGTGAATGGTGATAAAAAATCACCACTTAATGTATCTAGCAACAATGGACAATATACTTTAAATGATACAACGACAGATGCACATATTAATACTGAAAGTGCCAATGGAACCACTGATCAATTTTCTCCTATCATAAATGATTCAAAATATTTTGATGAAAAACAACAACGTCCTGGCGTCGATGCACACTATTACGCAAAAGCAGTTTATGATTATTATTTAAATACACACGATAGAAATAGTTACGACGATAATGCTGCTGATATTAATTCAGTTGTCCATTTTGATAAGAACTATAATAATGCAGCATGGACCGGACAATATATGGTTTACGGTGACGGTGATGGTCAAACATTTAATCCCTTATCAGGCGCTAAAGATATTGTTGCTCATGAATTAACACATGCGGTAACTGAAAGAACTGCTAATTTAGAATATGTAAATCAATCGGGTGCACTCAACGAATCTTTCTCAGATGTATTTGGGTATTTTATTGACCCTGATAACTGGCTGATGGGTGAAGATGTATATACTCCCAATCAAGATGGTGACGCTTTAAGAAGCTTAAAAGATCCAGAAAAATACGATCAACCAGCACATATGGATCAATTTTATACTGGCGCTGAAGATAATGGTGGTGTCCATATTAATAGTGGTATTCCAAACAAAGCTGCATATCTCACGATACAATCAATTGGTAAAGAAAAAGCCGAGCAAATATACTATCTCGCATTAACTCAATATTTGACGTCCAATGCTGAATTTTCTGATGCCAAAATTGCCTTAAAACAAGCAGCAGATGAATTATATGGCCATAATAGTAACGAATCACAATCTGTAGCACAAGCATGGACTAAAGTAGGTGTAGGCTCGTAAATATAAAAAAACAGCAGTTTAGCAAATGACACGCTAAATTGCTGTTTTTGTTAATCAAAACTAGTATATAGTAAATTATCTTCTACAAATGTTCTTAATCTTTGATACTCATCTTCAAAAAAAGCACCGGATTGAATTAATTCTGCTGCCTCATCTCTCGCTACTTCTAACATTTTATAATCTTCAACAACATTCGCTACTAAAAAGTCAGGTAACCCACTTTGTTTCACACCAAAGAAATCACCAGGTCCTCTCATTTCTAAATCACGTTCACTTAATTCAAAACCATCTGTTGTTTGTGTCATTACATTCATACGTTCTATCCCTGTTTCAGTTTTCGGTGAAGCAATTAATACACAATAGCTTTGGTGTTCACTTCTACCAACACGTCCTCTTAATTGATGTAAAGTCGATAATCCAAATCGATCCGCATCATATATCATCATAAATGTTGCATTAGGGACGTTAACTCCTACTTCTACCACTGTCGTTGACACTAATATATCAATTTCATGTTTACTAAATTGTTGCATCACTTGATCTTTTTCTTCTGAGGTTAATTTACCATGAAGTAGTCCAACTTTTCCTTTACCATAAAAGGCTTGTAAAGATTCGAACAATTCAACTACATTTTGTACATCTTCTAAATGCTCTGAACTTTCTATCAATGGACAAATCACATATGCTTGTCTACCTTTTTTTAATTCAGCAGACATTTGTTGTAATACACTTTCGTATGCTTCATGTTTAGACCAAGAGGTTATAATAGGCTTCCTACCCTTTGGTAACTGTTTGATTGAGGATACATCCATTTCTCCAAAAACTGAAATTGCTAATGTGCGTGGAATAGGTGTCGCTGTCATAAACAAAACGTTTGTCATCGCGCCTTTTTCTCTCAGCAATTGTCGTTGATTGACACCAAAACGATGCTGTTCATCTGTAATTACAAGGCCCACATTATTAAAGACAACATCATCTTGAATAAGCGCATGTGTACCAATAATACAATCTATCTCATTTTGCTCGAGCTGTTCCAACAAAATTTTGCGTTTTTTCCCTTTTACTGAACCTGTAAGTAAAGCAATGTTCATTCTGTCACCAAAGATTTCTGCAAGACTTTCAGCATGCTGTTCTGCAAGTATTTCAGTAGGTACCATTAAAGCAGATTGATAACCTGCTGTTTTTAATGCATACATACAAATTGCAGCTACGACTGTTTTTCCTGATCCAACATCACCTTGTAACAATCTATGCATGCGAATAGGCGCTTTTAAATCTCTAAATATCTCGTTTACACTTTGCTTTTGTGCATCAGTTAATTCAAATGGTAAACATGATATAAAATTTCTTACTAATTGAATATCATAATCAATTTCGATTGCGTCATCTGATATTTTTTCCAACCTATTTAGCCATTGCATTCTAAGTTCAAACATAAATAATTCAATAAATGCGTAAGTTCTTCTCGCTTTGAGCAATGAAGTTTTGTCCGGTGCAAGGTGTAATGTTTTGATTGTATCTTCTAGTGTTTCTAATTTATATTTTTCTCTCAATGAATCTGATATCCATTCATGAATCGTAACATGTTCTAAAACTTGCCTAATCATATCACGTAATGGTTTTTGCTTTATCCCTTCTTTAATTCGATAAATGGGTTCAAATTGTACATCTTCCATTGCTGGTTGATTAAAAAACATTCGATTTCCGTTAATTTCTTGCTTATTTCTATTCCATTTTCCTTTAATCGTAACCGTTTGGTGTAGTTCTAGTTTCTTTTTCAAGTAGGGTTGATTAAAAAATACACATTTTACTGCAATATTGTTAACCATTAAATGAACTGTCAACTTAGATTTATTCCTACCAAAAAAAGCGACAGTGGGTGTTGAGTATACTTCCCCAACAACAGTCACCATCGCTTGATCTTCTGCTTCATTCAAGTCAACTACAGTATTGTCTTCATAACGCGTTGGTAAATATAAGATTAAATCTTCTACTGTATAAATGTTCAATTCATTTAATACCGCTAACCGCTTAGGACCTAAACCCTTGATTTGTGATAATGGAAATGGGCTTTCTATTAAATTGACTTTTGACATTTTAATCACCAAATATTTCTTGTTTTAAACGCTGTCCTGTCGGTGTGCCTGCTAAACCTCCACGACCAGTTTCACGCAACGCTGAAGGCATCGTTTGCCCTATTTTATACATTGCTTCTATTACTTCGTCTGTCGGGATTCTGGAAGTTACACCTGCTAATGCCATATCGGCTGAGACGATTGCATTAGATGCCCCAGCTGCATTTCTTTTTACACAAGGTACTTCTACTAATCCAGCTACAGGGTCACATACTAAACCTAGCATATTTTTCAAACAAATTGCAAAAGCTTCCGAAGATTGTTGTGGTGTACCACCTGCAAGCTCAACTGTCGCACCTGCAGCCATAGCTGCGGCCGATCCAACTTCTGCCTGACAACCACCTGCTGCTCCAGATATCGATGCATTATTTGCTACAACAAATCCAAATGCGCCTGAAGTTAATAAGAAATTCAACATATCTTTACGTGTAGGTTCTAATCGTGGTTTCAAACCAAACAGAACCCCAGGAACGACTCCAGCTGAACCAGCCGTTGGTGTAGCACAAATTTTACCCATTGCTGCATTTACTTCATTTGTTGCTACTGCTTTGCTCACAGCATCTAATAATGTTGCACCAGATAAAGATTTACCTGTTTTTAAATATTCTTTTATTAAAACAGCGTCTCCACCTGTTAGACCAGTCGTTGAAGTTACGCCTTCTAAGCCTTCATCTAATGCATTTTCCATAGTTTGTAAATTTTTATCCATATGTGCATATACTTCTTCTTCTGATAAACCAGTAACTTCCATTTCTTGCTCAAGCATCACTTCATATATTTTTTTATCTTCTGTCTCACATTTTTCAATAAGTTCTTTTACACTTTTAAACATTGATATCCCTCCATTAGGCGTCGCCCATGAGTGAGACTGTCACTACACCATCGACGTTTTTTATTTTTTCTATTATTTCATCATTGATAGCATCATCTAATTCACAAGTCATTAATGCTTGGTCACCTTTTTCTTTTCTTGAAACTTGCATGCTACCAACATTAATACTGGAATCACCTAATATATTAGCTACACGGCCGATCGTACCAAATGTATCTTTATGGAATACTAAAAGTGCTGGATAGTTACCACTAATTGCAATACTAAAACCATTGATTGCAACAACTTCTATCTTACCGCCACCAATTGACACACCTTCAACAGAAATTTCTTTTTCTCCGTCTCTCATATTAATAATTGCAGTGTTTGGGTGAGAGCGTTCTTCTGCCATTTCAATAAAATTCACTTTCATGCCAATTTCTTCAGCAGTCTCTAAACTTTTTTGGATTCGATCATCGTCTGTATCATATCCTAATAAGCCACCCACAAGTGCTACATCTGTACCATGGCCCTTATATGTTTCCATAAATGACCCATACAAATATATATCAACTTGTTTTGGTATTTGATTAAATAAATCTTTAGCTACTAAGCCAATTCTGACTGCACCTGCTGTATGTGAAGATGATGGACCAACCATTGTTGGACCAATTATATCGAAAACTGTTTTATATTTCATAATGGATACCCCACCCTTATTTTTAATCATTCTAAAGTGTTGCGCTTACATTTTATTTGCACCTTTATTATTATAACAATTTAAGTTAACATTATAAACTAATTTTAGTTGTACTGCTTTTAATTCAAAATTATTACAAATTGCACACTATTGTGAATTGAATACACATATAAACATAATGAAAATAATTATTCTTTACCGTGAATATTATTACGATATTTACATCTATTTAGTATATACTTCTTTAAACATTAACTTCACCCATTTTTTTGCGTCAAAATAAATATACGTAACCAGATATGACACATACCTAATTACGTATATTGATAGAAATTTTTGTCGTTATCAACAAACTAACATTATTCCACAGAAAACAGATATTGATATACAGGCTGATCACCTTGATGTTGATCTATTTCAATATCTGGATACGTTGTTTCAATCCAGGATTCAACATTAGATGTTATATCACTATTGGCATCTTCACCGATAATCATAGTGATTATTTCACTTTCGTCCGTAATCATTTGAGACAATAACTGTTTAACAGTCTCAAATTCATCTTCATTGCTTGTGACAATTTTATCCTCGACTAATCCCATAAATGCATCTTTTTTTATTTCTACACCATCGACTTTGGTATCTCTAACAGCGTAAGTAACAGAGCCAGAAGTTATCACTTCTAATGATTCAATCATGCGTGCTTTATTATCAATTAATTCGTCTGATTCATCATAATTAAATAATGCAGCTATTCCTTGTGGTATAGATTTCGAAGGAATCACAATAGCTTCAGCATCTACAATTGATGCAGCTTGTTCACTCGCCATCATAATATTTTTATTATTTGGCAAGATGATTGCACGTTTACATTGGGATTGTTCAATCACTTTCACAATATCTTCAGTAGAAGGGTTCATTGTCTGGCCACCACTTATTAAATGTGTCGCACCCATGGATTTAAACAATTCTGATATGCCTTCTCCCATAGAAATAGCGATGACAGCAGTGTCTACTGTTGAAGTTTCTTGATTAGATTGTTGTGTATTTGTACCTTTTTGTTCTTTTTTTACAACTTCACGATGTTGTTCTCGCATATTCTCAACTTTTAATTTAATTAATTCACCATATTGTTGTCCGTAATTAAAAACATCGCCAGGTTTTTCTGTATGTACATGAACTTTTACAATTTCATCATCATTAATAACTAATAATGAATCCCCAAATTGACTCATTTCTTCTCTAAAAGTATCTTCATCGAATACTTTTTTATTTACCCCAAAACGAACCATCATTTCGGTACAATATCCATAAACAATATCTTCAGTATTAATCACACCGTGGAAGTCATGTTCTTCATTCACTAAAGTTTCTGTATCTAATTTTGGAGTTTCTGCAGTTACAGTTTCACCTTTTAAAGCTTTTAGAAAACCTTCATAAACGATAACTAATCCTTTACCACCACTATCAACTACACCAACTTCTTTTAATACAGGTAATAAATTAGGCGTATTCTCTAAAGAAATTTGGGCTTGTTCTATAATATATGTCACAAGTTCAATGCAATCTTCTGTTTCTTGTGCCTTTTGTATACCTGCATCCGCAGCATCTCTAGCAACAGTTAAAATTGTGCCTTCTACGGGTTTCATAATTGCTTTATATGCAGTGTTAACACCAGCTTTAAAACTTTCTGCTAATTGCTCTGCATTAATTTCGCTAAAACTTTCTAAATTTTTGCTAAATCCTCTAAAAAGCTGTGATAAGATAACGCCAGAATTTCCACGTGCCCCCATTAATAAGCCTTTTGAAAATGTTTTACCTAACTCGCCAATATGCTGTGATAAATTCTCTTCTACTGCTTCTCTGCCTGATGTCATTGTTAAGTTCATATTTGTCCCTGTATCCCCATCTGGCACCGGGTATACATTTAATGAATCTACTAAATCTGAATGATTAGATAAATTTTGTGCCCCTTGAATAATCATTTCGGCAAATAATTTACCATTTATTTTACTAACCATCTCGTTATGTCCTCCTAGTTTTTCTTGCCATTATCCACTCGTACGCCTTGTACAAATATATTAATTGAATTTACTTTAACTTTTAATGTTTGTTCTAATGTATATTTGACAGTTGATTGAACATTGCTTGCAACTTCTGATATCTTTGTACCGTAACTTACAATGATATACATATCAACATCCAACACACTATTTTCTTCTCTCACAACAATGCCTTTTGCATAATTTTCATAACCTAAAATTTCAGCAATTCCATCTCTTACTTGTTGTCTAGAAGCCATTCCTACAATGCCATAACATTCTACCGCTTTACTACCCACAACTGAAGCTATTACTTCGTTTGAAATGTCTATGCTACCATAATCATTTGTAATTTCTAATGTCATTTTATTGGGCCTCCTAGTTTATGGTTCTCAGTTTATTTTGATACTTTAAAACTTTATATTAAGATTAAAAAATACAATATTATCCATAGTTTACAATTATATCATAAAATGAGTGTAACAAAAGTAGAAGCTATGTAAAGAAATTTTTTTCATTTTATTGCCATTATTTTTTTTATGTGGTACATTATTCAAGTATGTAGTAGATATGTGTATTTATATTTATTAAAGGAGGTACTTTCATGGGCAAACAATGTTTCGTAACAGGTCGCAAAGCTTCAACTGGAAACAATCGTTCACACGCTTTAAATTCTTCTAAAAGAAGATGGAATGCTAACCTTCAAAAAGTTAGAATTCTTGTAGACGGAAAACCTAAAAAAGTTTGGGTTTCTGCACGTGCTTTAAAATCTGGTAAAGTAACTAGAGTTTAATAAATATAATGCACGAAAAAGACCAATCCTTATGTGGAGGATTGGTCTTTTTTTTATAATTAATTTTGCTACGATTTATCAATCTTTACTTTTAATCATTAATACGCTACCTGAATAAATAGAAACAGTACCTCGTGGTTTTATTAGTTCATTAGATATTGTCAGCGTAGAACCGAGTTGTAAAGATGCTTGCTTCAATTCATATTTAAAATTAATTAATGAAATAACAGTAGGATACGCAATTGGGATGAATGATATATATGGATAATTGAAGTCTCTTTCAACACAATGATCTTTAGCAGATAAATATGAAATTTCATTTTGGTGATCAATGATTTTAATATTAATTTTCTTTTTTGTATATTCTGGCTTCTCTAAAATTTGCAATGCACCCATAAAATGGTCTAAACGCCCACCGGTTGCTCCATAAACACATATTTCACTATAGCCTGAATGGATTGCTTGATCGATACCCAATGCTAAATCAGTGTCATCTTTTTCAGAATGATATGGATTAATTGCTAGTTTTTCAGCCAAATAATCCTTTTCTTCTTTAGTTATTGAATCAAAATCACCGACTGCAAATTGAGGCATAATACCTGATTCAATCAAAATTAATGCACCTCGGTCAATCCCTATCCATGACTCATTTGCCTTATTTTGTAAAATATTTTCTGGTAAATTTCTTGCACCACATAATAAATTGACTTTCATTGACTTCAACCTTTCAATGTTTGCGTCACTTGTTTATAATCTTTTTGTTTAAAGAAATATGAACCAGCTACCAACATAGTGGCACCATGTTCGATAACAGTTGCAACTGTTTCATCGTTAATGCCACCATCAACTTCGATTTCAAATGATAAGTTTAATGCTTTTTTTATCTTAACTAGTTCGTCCAATTTGCAAATGCTATCTTGAATGAATGTTTGACCGCCAAATCCAGGGTTAACTGTCATGACAAGTACATAATCCACCATTTTCAGCACTGGCATAATCGTATTCACCGATGTACCTGGGTTAATGACTACACCAGCTTTTACATTTGTCTTTTTAATCTGTTGTATTACTCTATGAATATGTGGTGTTGCTTCCACATGTACTGAAATCATGTCTGCACCCTGTGCTGCAAAAAGCTCCACATATTTTTCTGGTTCTTCTATCATTAAATGCACATCTATTGGTAAATTAGTACCCTTTCTAACGGCTTCTAATATAGGCAATCCAATTGAAATATTTGGAACAAATTGACCGTCCATCACATCAAAGTGCACACCATCAACACCTGCATCTTCTAATGCCTTTAATTCCTTTTGTAATTGTAAAAAATCAGCTGATAATAATGATGGATATAATTTTGCCACTTAATATCTTTCCTTTCTGTTTGCAATTTCATTAAATAATTGTAAATAATGTTCATATCTAAAGTGAGCTATATTCCCTTTTTCTATTTCATGCTTAACGTTACACTTGGGTTCGTTTATATGGTTGCAATCTCTAAATTTACAAAGTTCACCATATTCATTGATTTCCATGAAATAATGTTTCACTTCATCTTTTTGAATATGATTAAAATCTAATGCGCTAAATCCAGGTGTGTCAGCTATAAAGCCATTTTTCCGTTCAAATAATTCTACATGCCTTGTAGTATGTCTCCCTCTATTTAACGCTCTAGATATATGTTGTGTTTCAATATTCAATTCAGGAAAATATCGATTTAATAACGTAGATTTCCCAACACCTGATTGACCGCTTAATACTACTAGTCCTTCTCCCCATTGCATGAAAACTTCATCGATATGATCTTCAACACTTATAAATTGTGTATAATATCCCATATCTTCATAAACTTTTAGTGTCTGTAATATTTTGTTTTCCATGCTAGGTGGAGTAATATCACGTTTAGTTACTAATATGCGAGGTCTCATATGATACGAGTGTGCTATGACTAAAAATCTATCCAATAACTGAGTTGAAAATTCAGGTTCTACCGCACTCATCACTAATACTAGATGATCAACATTGCTAACTGGAGGTCTTTTTAATTCATTTTTTCGTTCGTGAACACGGTGAATATAACCTTCTGTAATATTTTCAACTTCAAAATCTACAACATCACCAACAATAGGTGAAAATTTATTTTTTCTAAATAATCCACGTGGTTTTGTGTCGTACATTTCGCCATTTACATCTACGCGATATACACCACTTAATGATTTTATGATGCGTCCTGTTTTCACTTAGGCACCCCTCTTTTAAAAGCTTTACATACTATATTATAGCAAAGGCTTTTTAATTTAAATACGATTTGAGACTATTTCAGTTAAAAATAAATAACAGAGCATTATTACTACATGGAATGATAGCAATAATACTCTGTTATAAACGTTTTTTAAAAGTAGTTCGCAGAAGCCTTTGGCTTCTGCATAAGCGCAACTAAACTCCCTTCACTTTGTTCGTTAAGTTGCGCTAAAAATCATAAGGAATATCTTTATCAGCTACAATCTTGCCATCAACTCGAATCGTATAACCCGCCGTCTCTCCTTTTTCAATCGTCATTGGAATAGTAACGGTTTTATCATCTTTAATTTTGAAGCTTTGTGCAGCTGATGATCCTTTGTCATCCTTGTCTCTCACATATACTTTCACTTCTTGGCTTTCATCATCATCACCCGTATAGGGAACTTGATAGGTTTCTGTATATGTTTTAGTTTGAGGTTTATCATCTTCTTTAGATGACTTATCTTCTTGCTCCTCAGAATCTTTATCTTCTTTTTTCTCTGATGCTTTCGGTTTACCTGTAGATACTACGAATTCTACGGTAGAACCTTCATCTACTTCTTCGTCTTTAGGTGATTGACTAATGACATTGTCCTTTTTAACTGTTTTATCAGAGCGTTTTTCTACAGTAACTACTTTAAATCCTTTAGATTCTAGTTCAGATTTAGCTGTCTTGAATGATTTTTTCTCATAATCATCCACATAAACTTGTTTAACACCTAATGATTCAGTCAATTTAATGTCACTATCATTTATTTTCACTCTATCACCTGGCGAAACACTCTGTGCTTCAATTAAGCCTTTAGCTACATTTTGTTTCGTATAAGATTGGTCTACTTTTGCATCATCAATTCCTAATTTTTTTAATTTATTTAATGCTTCTGCTTTTGGTAATCCATATAAATTTGGCATTTCTGCAGTTTTAGGTCCTTTTGATAATACAATGTCCACTTTACTTTGTTGTTCTAAACGTTCACCTTTACCAGGTGATGTTTTAATAATTTTATTCTCAGGATATTTATCACTATAAGCTCTTGTAGTTTTGCCTAATTCTAGTTTGTTATCCTTTAAAATACCTTCAGCTTCTTTTTCAGTCTTACCTATTAAATTAGGTGTTTCCAAATATTTATTACCAAACATTCCCATGGCCATAAAACCAAATAATCCAAACAACAGTAATACAATGATTAAACCATAGAAAAACTTTTTCTTTTTTGATCTTTTTTTCGGAGGCATTGTATATAATTGTTCCTCATTTGATTGAAAATATTGTTGATTAACAATTGGAATTTGCATGGTTTGATTCATGCTTTTTGCTTTATCTTCATCACGAGTCTGATTAGCAATCTCTGCTTTATCAATAGGCACTGTTTTAGTGTCAGCGTCAACAGAATGATAGGGTGATTCATTTTCACGCTCTTTTGTCAGGACAGTAGACAAGTCATCTTGCATTTCCTGAACCGATTGATAGCGATCTTTCTTATCTTTTTCAGTCGCTTTAAGCACGACGTTGCTCAATGATTGTGGGACTTCAGAACGTTTGTTAGAAACATTAGGCATCGGATCTTGGATATGTTTTATAGCGATGCTTACTGCTGTTTCACCGGAAAAAGGAGGTTGTCCTACTAACATTTCATACAGTACAACACCAATAGAATATATATCAGTGCCGTTATCTGTTACATCACCGCGCGCTTGTTCAGGAGAAAGGTATTGAACCGTCCCTAAAACATGATTTGTTTGGGTCATCGTCGTTTCGCTTAATGCTTTTGCAATACCAAAATCTAATATTTTTAGTGTTTGATCACGATTCACCAAAATATTTTGAGGTTTTACATCACGATGAACAATCTTTGTATCATGTGCATGCTTTATTCCTTCAATAATTTGTTCAGTAAATTTGATTACGGTTTTGATGTCTAGAGGTCGATGTTGTTGAATATATTCTGATAAAGTGGGACCTTCTATGTACTCCATCACTAAAAAGAAATTTTCATCATTTTCAGTGACATCAAAAACATTAACGATATTTTTATGTGAAAGTTGTGTTAAATTGTGGACTTCACGTTCAAAACGCTTAATTGTTTCTTCTTTTTCACCAGAAGGTATCCTAATAGCTTTAATTGCTACATTGCGATTTAAAATTGTGTCATCAGCCAAATATACCGTGCTCATGCCACCGCCGCCAAGCTTTTTTATCACTTTATAACGTTCGCTTATTAATTTTCCAATCATACCTTATCTCCTTCAATTTCTGCTAAAACAATACTCACATTGTCATTCGTTTCTTGAGATATTGCTAATTCAATAAGATTCCGGCCGTGTGTTTCTAAATCATTTTCTTGCATTAATTCTTCTTGAATCATATGATTTCTCGCAAAATCTGTTAATCCATCCGAGTTAAGTAATAGAAAATCATAAAAATTAGTTCTTTTTACAAAAATATCTGGTGTTACTACCTTATCCGTACCCATAACTTTTGTAATAATATTTTTTTGCGGATGATTGAATGCTTCTTCAGCACTAATTTGACCAATCATCACTAAATGATTAACGAAAGAATGATCGTTTGTAATTTGTTCAATCTCTCTACTATTAACCAAATATCCTCTTGAATCACCAATATTTGCCACCACTACATAATCATCAAATACTAACGCACAAACACAAGTTGTTCCCATGCCAAAATAGTCTGTATTATCAACAGAGAGTTGATATAATTCACGATTAATCGCTTTAAGTGTACTTCTCAGCCAATCCTCGGCTTGGTTAGGTTCAATTAAATTTTCTTCTTCAAAACGACGTTGCAATTCATCTGTTACAAATTGACTTGCTACTTCTCCTGCTAAATGTCCACCCATACCATCACAGAGTACAAGTAATTGTTGTTCTGTTTTATTATAGAACACACCACCTGCATCTTCGTTCTTATCACGATATTGACCTGTGTCAGTAAAAAATTGTGCTTTTAGCATACTATTACCTCGTTTCTACTTTTCGTTCCTTAGCTCTTAATTGACCACATGCTGCATCTATATCAGCACCTTGTTCTCTTCTTATAGTTGCATTAATACCTAGTCTCTTTAATTCTTTTTCAAATTTAAAGATATCTTCTTTAGGCGTCTTGACGTAATTTCTTTCTGGTACATGGTTCACAGGTATTAAATTTACATGACAGTTTAATTTTTGAATTAAATGTGCTAACTCTCTCGCATGCTCAACTTGATCGTTGACGCCTCCAAATAGACCATATTCAAATGTAACACGTCTATTTGTTGTTTCTTGATAATATTTAATGGCTTCCATTAATTTTTCAACATTATACGCTCGGTTAATAGGCATTAATCGAGAACGAATTTCGTCATTAGCCCCATGTAAGCTTACTGCAAAATTGATTTGAATATCTTCGTCAGCAAAATCATAAATTCTAGGTATAATACCAGAAGTAGAAACAGTAATATGACGCGCACCTATATTTAAACCATTGTCATGATTAACAATCTTCAAAAAGTCCATCATTTCATCATAGTTTTCAAATGGCTCACCAATACCCATGATGACGATTTGAGATACACGTTCTTCGGTTTCATCTAATGCTTTTTGGACAGTAAGCACTTGAGATACAATTTCTCCCGCTTCTAAATTACGCTTTAAGCCACCTAGTGTAGATGCACAGAATGTACAACCTATACGGCAACCCACTTGAGTAGTAACACATACGGAATTACCATATTCATGTCTCATTAATACTGTTTCGATTGTGTACCCATCTTGTAATTCAAATAAGAATTTGATTGTACCATCTTTGCTTTCTTGTTTAACTACTGTCGTCATCACTGTCATTGCAAAATGATCTTTCAATAGTGCTCTTAACTCTTTAGACAAATTTGTCATTTCATCAATGCTGTCTACTCGTTTTTCATATAACCATTCAAAGATTTGTTTCGCTCTGAATTTTTGTTGCCCATTTTCCTTTAACCAATTTTCCATTTCATCATATCTTAAAGAGTATATAGATTGCTTTTCAAAATTGGGAAGAAATTTATTCTTTTTCTTCTTTTCTGCAGTTATCATTATTTATTGGTCCTTTCTTTTTATCCTAGTAATGAAAAAGCCATCAGAATTAAAATGCTGAGGTAACACTTGTAAAGTTTTTACCTTTTCTCCACTGATTGGATGTTCAAATAAATCAAATTCAAAATCTTTATTTTCTTTTAAAAATGTATATATTACATTTTCATTTTCTAACTGTTCTATTGTACAAGTTGAATAAACTAAAGTGCCTCCTGGACGTAAATGATGTTTCACATTATTTAAAATTTCTAGTTGAATATTCACTAAAGATTGAATACTTTGCTGACTTTGTTCGTATTTGATTTCTGGCTTATGTCTAAGTACACCTAAGCCACTACAAGGTGCATCTACTAAAATCTTATCATACACTTTATCATAATTTTCCGTCGCATCGTGACTAAAGGCGGAAATGTTAGATAATCGTAATTTTCGAATGTTAAAATCAATCAAATCAATTTTATGTTCATGGATGTCTGTCGCATCTACATGTCCAGTACCATGTAGCCTTTCTGCTATATGACATGCTTTTCCGCCAGGTGCACTACAAGCATCTAATACAAGGTCGCCATCTTGAAGATTCATCACGTCAGCTACAAACATAGAACTTTTATCTTGGATAGATACTAAACCATCTTTAAATACGCGTGACTCTATAATCGGTTTACCACTAATATGTAAACAAATTGTAATGTCATTATCTTGCGTTACAGTGTAACCTTCTTCTTCTAAACGTTGCATCACATGTTCAACTGAAATTCTTGTCAAATTAACCCTTACAGTTGTTGTCACTTTTGTTAAAAATGATTGTGCAATTGCTTCAGTTTCTTCTATTCCAAAGTGTGTCACCCAGTGATCAACAAGCCATTTAGGCAAACTATACTGAATAGCAATTCGCTTCTTATCGTCCGAAATTTCATTGAAATTTGGTAACTCACTGCGCATAAGGGTTCTCAAGATTCCATTAACCACATTACCGTTATGTGGGCCGCCTTTATATTTTGCTATATTAACAGCTTCATTAATAATCGCATGTTCAGGAACTTTATCCAAATACATATACTGATAGATACTCATCCATAGTAACTGTCTGACCCAACCTTTAAGTTTAGTTTGTACAAATGGTTTCAAATAATAATCTAGTGTATATTTTCTTTTTAACGTACCATATACTAATTCGGTTAATAAATTCTTATCAGCTCGATTTAACTCATTATTTGTTAATACCTCATTAATAATAATATTACTATAAGCTTTATCATTAATAATATCTTGTAGTGTTTCAAAAGCTAATAACCTTACATTAGTTTCAATTGTCATTTTAATACCTTCCCAACGAGTGTTGATTGTACACCACTTAAGTAATTAGCTGTAGGCATTCTCTTTTTACCAGCAACTTGAATCTCTGTTAATGCAATCGCATCACTAGAACCTGTAGCCACAATAATTGCTTTCTTAGTTGTCTCTATTATTGTACCTGGCTCACCGTCTTTATCTTTTTCAATACGTGAAGCATAGACTTTTAAGTTTTCTCCATCCATAATTGTGTAGGCAACCGGCCATGGAGATAGACCTCTAATATGGTTATAAACTACTTCAGCAGGTTCTGACCAATCAATTTTTTCATCTTCTCGACGAATGTTAGATGCAAATGTTGCTTCGTCTTCATTTTGAACAATACTTTCATTCGTACCATTAATGATAGAAGGAAGGGTTTCTTTTAATAATTCAGCACCTAAAAAGCTTAATTTATCATGCATTACACCAACGTCATCTTGTGGTTCAATATCGATCGCTTTTTGAGCTATAATATTTCCAGCATCCAATTTCTTAGCCATATACATGATAGAAATACCAGTTTGTGTTTCTCCATCTATAATCGCTTGATGTATCGGGGCTCCACCTCTATATTTAGGTAATAATGATGCATGCACATTGATAGCACCTAACTTTGGTGAATCCAATAAACGTTGTGGTAATAATTGGCCAAATGCCGCAGTAACAATTAAATCCGCGTTTAAATCAATCAACATCTCTAATTCTTCAGATTTTGACAGTTTTTCAGGCTGATATACAGGAATCGCATGTTCTATTGCAACTTGTTTCACTGGTGGTGGTGTTAATTTTCGTTTTCTGCCAACTGGTCGATCAGGTTGAGTAACGACTGCAATCACGTTATGTTCTGCAATTAACATTTCTAACACTTTTGTTGAAAAATCTGGTGTCCCCATAAAAATAATTTTACTCATTTTCAAAATACGCCTCCACTTCTGCTTCAGTCAAAATTTTATCTGCACGTTCTGTAAAAAGTTTACCTTCAAAATGATCAATCATATGCAATATCATGCGTGCAATATCATCATATGCAGTCATTTCTACTTCGTTTCCATTTTTATCGTTACTTTTAACAACAATCATTTTACTTCTTTCAACTTCACCATAAATGTCAGGTAATGAAATAGAGCCCTCTAACTCAGTTACTTTTTGGTCAGATTCTCGAATGATTTTTGGATTAATAAGTTGTAACAATCCATCTATTTCCATATCTATAATAGCTACCTTTTGTAAAATGCCAATTTGCGGGGCACATATGGCAGAAGCCTCAACTTCATACATTGTGTCTTCTAAATCGAGCAATAATTGAGCTAAGTTTTCGTCAAATCGTGATACATCCGGCACGTGCTTTTGCAAAATTGGATTTTCTGCTGTAACAAGTTGCTTTATTGTCATACAAATTACTCCTCATAAAAATTCATCATATCATTATAACTTATTTTAGTTAAATTTGCACCAAGCTTTGATGAAATACACGAACTGAAATCACATATATTTTCACTTTAATTTTATTCCGTCATCACAAATATAACCGTAAGCCCCCTATACAAGCTTACGGTTTACAAAATATTTATTATCCAGTTAATGTTGTAATATCATAGTGATAACTTATTTATTTGATTGCCAGATTCATCAAAATTATATTCGTTCAACCAATTCTCAAACTTAGTTTTATATACTGACCACTCATCATCTAACATAGCGAGCCAGTATGTATCTCTACTTCTTTGTTTATAAATAGTATGATTTTTAAACAAACCTTCATATTTAAAGCCAAGTCGTTTAGCTGCTTTTATAGAAGGCTCATTGAATGCATCACATTTCCATTCATACCTTCTATATCCCAAAGTATCAAAGATATATTTTGCTAATAAGTAGTGTGTTTCTGTAGCAATACGTGTTCGTTTCATTTTATTAGCATAATGAATATGACCAACTTCAATTGTTGCATTTGGTTCATTTATTCTAAGTAATGATAAAATACCTACTACATCATTATCAAATTGATCTATTATAGCAAAAAAATATGGATCCTTTGTTTGTACTTTATTTTTTATATAGGTTGCAAAATCATCATAACTTTTAGGCTGCGCGTCTGGTAAATACGTCCAATTAGGTGCATCTTCTTGCTCCTTAAAATGAGTGAATAAAGGGTTAATATGTTTTGAAGCTAATTTTTCTAATCTACAATACTTCCCTTCTAACACATCAGCCGTTGGTGTTTTGGGTTGAGAAAAATCGATTAATGACTTACCGATAGGTTGTTCAAACTGATTATATTCCATTTATATCCCCCCTTTTAATCAATGACTAGAGAACTTTATCGCATAATTTATCACGCGAAATATTAATCATTAAAATGTTTAGCAATTGCGTATAATACATCTATACCAATTTTTATAAATTAATATTATGTTATCATTGTAACTTATAATGCGAAAGCATTTTTATTAATCAGTTTATATTCTTTTTAATATTTTATAATATGAATTAATTAAAAAGTAGAAGTAAAAAGAAATAAATACTAGCTGAATGATATTCTTCTTACTTCTACTTTTTCATTTTATATTTATATTTATTTTAACTATAGCAAGACATTACTTTATTATTTCTTCAATAAAATAAACCTTAAATTTATACCTTATATTAAAATTTAGTTTATTTAGAAACATCCAAAACGTTAAACTAAATAAACGATATAATAATAATTAGCTTTATATCTATTACTGTTTCGCTTCACTATTTGCTAACTCAATGGTCATGGATGATACATTTTTTATAAAACCAATTTTAGAATATAATGGCTCTGCTTGAGTCGAAGCTTTTAAATTAACGATATTCACCTGTTCTGTTTTACACTTTAATAAAAGCTCTTCTAGAATTTGTTTACTCAAACCTAATCCTCTATATAATTTAGTTGTATAAACATTAGTAATATAACCTTCTACACCATAATGATTATCATATGCAGGTGGTATCTGTTGGAAGACAACAGCTCCTGTTGCTACAACTTGATGATTATCTATCATAAATACTTGGTAGATGTTTCCTTTATCGAAAACATCTTTAAAATATGCTCTCATATTATCATCAATATCTTCAGTACCATGCATGCCTTGATCAAGTAATTGTTCTTTTCTTAATTTTATAATTGTTTCAATATCATTTTTATTTGCAATTCTCATCTCCATATCTAGTACTCCTTTAAAAAAATATGAGCAAATAAATTTACTATATCTATCAATCATATTCAACCATTAATATTTAATATTCAATAAAAAGAGAGCCTTAAAACCAATAAAATACTGATTTTAAGACCCCCCTTTTATACACTGCAATTAATCCATTTACAACAACAACCTACATCATCATTTGTGGATTGATGTCTATCTTCAGTGATAATTTGTCTTTTAAATACTGATCATGATAAAAATCATCTAAATACTTTAATGCTTCGTGCAATGAAGGTTCGCTTTTATATTTTATTAATATTTGGAAGCGATATTCATTATTAATCCGTGATAAAGCTGCTGGAGAAGGGCCTAGAACTAATGCCTTATCTGATAAATGCTGTAACAATATTTTGTGTATATGTTTAGAAGCTTCCATTACTTTTTTCATATTATTATGCGCAATCGTAAAATTAATTAAAAAGAAATATGGTGGATATTTACCTAACTTTCTATAATTCATTTCTTTTTCGAAAAAGGAATGATAGTCATTATCTTGAACATCTTTAATAGCATAATGATCAGGATTATATGTTTGTATAATCACCTGTCCCTCTTTTTCATGACGGCCTGCACGTCCTGAAACTTGCGTCAACAATTGATATGTACGCTCACTAGCTCTAAAGTCAGGCAAGTTTAACATCGTATCAGCATTTAATACGCCAACCAAAGTAATATTTGGAAAGTCCAAACCTTTCGCTATCATCTGTGTCCCCAGTAAAATATCCCCTTTACCTGAACCAAAGTCATCTAATAATTGTTCGTGTGCACCTTTTCGAGAAGTGGTATCAACATCCATACGAATAATTTTTGCTTCCTGAAAATTTTCTTGTAATAGTTCTTCAACTCTTTGTGTACCTGTGCCTACCTGTCTGATATGTTCACTTTCACAGTTGGGACACTTATTAGGTGGTACTTCTTGATGACCACAATAATGGCATTTCAATTGATCCGTAGACTTATGATATGTGAGAGAAATATCACAGTTAGGACATTGAGGGACATGGCCACAATCTCGACACAACATAAATGACGCATATCCACGTCTATTTAAAAATAAAACAACTTGTTCTTTTTTATCTAAACGCTCTTGAATCGCACTACGCAAATCTTCTGAAAACATAGAACGATTGCCAGAAGCAAGTTCAGCACGCATATCTACGATATTCACGTCTGGCAAAGCTTGCTGATTCACTCTATGAGGTAATGATAATAGTTCATAAACACCTTTAGTTGCACGTGCATATGTCTCTAAACTTGGTGTAGCACTGCCTAATACTAAAGGGCAATGATGATATTGACTGCGCCATTGTGCAATATCTCTAGCATGGTATCTAGGATAATCCTCTTGTTTATAGGAAGACTCATGTTCTTCATCAATAATGATCATACCTAAATCTTTGAAAGGTGCAAATACACTTGAGCGAGCTCCTACACTCACACTCGCTTTTCCATCTCTAATTTTTTGCCATTCATCATAACGTTCCCCTTTAGATAATCCTGAGTGTAAAACTGCTACTTCGTCTCCAAATCTTCGTTTAAATCTTAATACCATTTGAGGAGTGAGTGCAATTTCTGGCACTAACATCATCGCTTGTTTACCTTGATTGAGTACATTTTCTATAGTTTGCAAGTAAACTTCCGTCTTACCAGAACCCGTTACGCCATGTAATAAAAATGTACGTTGTTCACCTTTATTAATCGTCTCGAGTATCGCATCATATGCATCTTGTTGTTCTTGCGTAAGTTGTTGCTTTTGATCTTGTTCAAATACCCGTGTTGCAAAAGGATCTCGCTCTACAGTTGTATCATATTTCTCAATAAAGCCTTTACGGACTAACGTCTCAATGCTAGATTTTGAAAAACCCATTTCTTCCAACTGTTTTAAAAAAACTACGTGATGATTTTCATCAATTAAATAAGCATATAATTCATATTGCTTTTTTGATTTTTCCAAAGATTCTAATACTGTATCATCATTAAAGCCTTCGACAATGCGCACTGCGCGTTGTTTCTTTTTCTTTAAACTTTGAGACAAAATCGTATCTTCAAGAATTGCACCTTGCTTTAAAAATGGTGAAATGAGCGTTAAGTCTTCATTTTTTTGTGCTACTTTATATGCATAATGTCCTTCCGAATCAAATCGTTTCAACAATTTTTCTGGTATGGCTTCAGTATCTTTAACTGCAAATACTTTAGTATATTTGGCTTTGATTGCGCTTGGAAGCATAACCTCTAACATAGAAATTCGTTTTGTAACAAAATACGTATGATACCAATCTGCAAGTTGTATTAATTCTTTCGTTAATTCAGGTTTAATATCTTGTATTTCTTTTATTGCTTTTAATTTTGATATGTCCATACTAGTGTCGGTTTGCTGAGTGATGTCCATAACATAACCTTGAATCGTTCTCGGTCCAAAAGGTACAATCACGCGCATACCAACTTCAACCATCGCTTGAAATTTTTGTGGAATTAAATAATCAAACGTAAAGTCAACACTTTTAGATGGTATATCTACGATTACTTTTGCTATCATTTTATTTCCACCTTGTTTCTAAACTGTCTAATATATGCTCCGCTAATATGACTTTTTTATGTTTCCCTAATGATATTGTTTCACCGTTTTTATAGTACATAGTATATGCATTATCATCAGAGCTAAACCCAATGGTACGATCGCCAACATTATTCGCTATGATGACATCTGCGTTTTTACTTTTTAGTTTTTTTTGAGCATATGATTCAATATTTTGTGTTTCTGCTGCAAAACCAACTAAAAATTGTTTATCTTTATGCTCACCCAAGTATTTTAAAATATCGGGTGTGCGTTTAAAAGTAACAGTCAAATCACCTTGTCGTTTTTTAAGTTTATGTTCTAATAATTCAGTTGGAGCATAATCTGATACCGCTGCAGATTTAAAGACAATATCCATCTTATCGAATCGCGTTTTAACCGCTTCAAACATCTGTTGTGCACTTTCTACTTGAATGACTTCTACATTCTTAGGTGGTGTTAGATGAGTTGGACCAGATATAAGTGTCACGGTCGCCCCTCTTTGAGCTAAAGATTCTGCGAGTGCATATCCCATTTTACCTGATGAGCGGTTGGATAAATAACGAACAGGGTCTAGCTCTTCTATGGTTGGCCCCGCTGTCACCAATGCTTGTATACCGTTAAATCTACTATTTTTTGTCACTGACGTGTTGTTTTTAAAATACTGATTTAATCTTTCTACAATTTGTAAAGGCTCTTCCATTCTTCCTTTTGCTACATAACCACAAGCTAGGAATCCTTCACCAGGTTCTAAGAAATAATAACCGTCCGAACTTAATGTTGCTAAGTTATGTTGCGTTCTTTTGTTCTCATACATATGTACATTCATTGCAGGAGCGATAAATTTGGGTGTTTCTGTAGCTAATAATGTTGATGTAACCATGTCATCAGCAATACCATTTGCTAGTTTAGCGATGGTATTTGCAGTTGCCGGTGCTACAACAATCGCATCTGCCCAATCTCCTAAAGCAACATGCTGAATTTCTTCTGGATTGTGTTCTCTAAAAGTACTCGTATAAACAGGATTTCTACCAATAGCCTGAAAAGCTAAAGGAGTTACAAACTCTTGTGCATGATCTGTTAACATCACTCTCACGTTATAATCAGCCTGTGTGAGTTTACTCGTTAAATCTATTGCTTTATACGCAGCGATACCACCAGTGACAGCAAGTAAAATATTTTTCATCGTAGTTTTCCTCCAAATCGTTAATATCTTTCTATTAATTGTTTAACTTTGTAGTTTATATTTTGAAATTTTAAATATATCTAAATATGAACAAATGTTTTAATTCTGTATCAAGGTCGTACAAATAACTACACAATGTATTTTATGTTACTCAGCCAATGAATTATTTTATGCAATATCTTATTTTAGCTTCATTGCTTTAAATATAAATATGATTACTGCTTATTATACACAAATTATTGCCCAAATTAAAAAAGCACACCTTGGCTATGAAACCTCAAAGTCATCACATGCGTCTGACTTTTGAAGTGCACATCATTAACCTGGTGTACTTTTCAAAAATATAAAATTATATGATTTAATATTCGCTTAGAAAGTGTTATTTTGTAGTTTCAGGATAAACTTCGCCGCCAGCTATTTCTTCCAAAGCTTTTCCCACTGCTTTTTCTGAATTATATTTGTTTAATAGTGTACTATTTGGATGCTCGTCCAACTCACGTGCACGTTTAGCTGCAGTTGTAGCGATTAAATATTTTGATGTGATTTTAGATGTTAAATCATTTAATGGTGGATATAACATTATTTTTTTGCCTCCAATATCATTTTTCTATATTTTGCTTCAATTCTTTCCCTTTTCAAATGCTCAGCTTCAACAATGGATTGAATACGTTGCTTAGCTAATTCTACTTCATCGTTAACGACAACATAATCGTATAAATTCATCATTTCAACTTCTTTACGAGCTTCAAGTACTCTGCTTTGAATTTTTTCGTCTGACTCAGTACCACGCCCTACTAAGCGCTCACGTAAATGATCTAAACTTGGTGGAGCTAGAAAAATAAATAATGCATCAGGGAATTTCTTTCGAACCTGTTTGGCACCTTCAACTTCAATTTCTAAAAATACATCATGTCCTTGGTCCATAGTATCTTTTACGTATTGCACTGGTGTACCGTAATAATTTCCCACATATTCTGCATATTCTATAAATTGATCTTGTTTAATTAACGCTTCAAACTCTGCCTTTGTTTTGAAGAAATAATCTACACCATCGACTTCACCTTCACGCATATTACGTGTCGTCATCGAGATAGAATATTTATAAGATGTGGTTGGGTCATCAAATATTTTTTTTCTAACTGTACCTTTTCCTACACCAGATGGTCCAGAAAGTACAATCAACAAACCTTTCTCATTATCCATGCCTTACTACCTCTCTAAGCTATTCTTCTATTATTAAACTATGATACCATAATGAGCGTTTGGTTGTATAGCATACGTTCAAACAAACTTTGCTCATGACCAAATCTTTTCACCATGTTACAATATGATGAATGACTAAAAATAAGGTGGCTGATAGTAATGGCATACGATGGTTTATTTACACGAAAAATGGTAGAATCTTTACAATTTCTCGTTGATGGTAGGATTCATAAAATCAATCAACCTGAAAACGATACAATCATCATGGTAATACGTCAAAATCGTAAAAACCATCAACTTCTACTCTCGATCCATCCTAGTTTTGCTAGAATGCATTTAACGAATAAAAAATATGATAATCCATTTGAACCACCAATGTTTGCAAGAGTATTCCGTAAACATTTAGAGGGTGGTTTCATTAAAGCTATAAGACAAATCGGAAACGATAGACGTGTAGAAATAGATATTCACAGTAAAGATGAAATCGGTGATACCACATACCGCACAGTTATTTTAGAAATAATGGGTAAACACAGTAATTTAATGTTAGTAGATGATCAACGCAAGATTATTGAAGGTTTTAAACATTTAACTCCAAATACAAATCAATATCGTACAGTTATGCCTGGGTTTCAATATGAAGCGCCCCCTACCCAAAATAAAACAAATCCATATAGTATTACGGGTACAGAAGTTTTAAAATTCATCGATTTCAATAGTGGAAAAATCGCTAGGCAACTGCTAAATCAATTTGAAGGCTTTAGTCCCTTAATTACGAATGAAATTGTCAATCGTAAACAATTTATGACGACCGACACGTTACCAGAGGCATTTAATTCAGTTATGAATGAGACAATGGAATTACCTACTCCTGTTTTTCATAAGAATCATGAAACAGGAAAAGAAGATTTCTATTTTATGCACTTAAATCAATTTTACGATGATATGGTTGAATATGATTCTCTACATGATTTATTAGATAGATATTACGATGCTAGAGGAGAAAGAGAACGCGTTAAACAACGTGCAAATGATTTAGTCAAATTTGTACAGCAACAACTGCATAAATATCAAAATAAACTCAGTAAATTAATCGACGAACAAGAAGGTACTAAGGATAAAGAAATACAGCAATTATACGGTGAATTAATCACTGCAAATATTTATAGAATTAAACAAGGTGATAAGTATCTGACGACTACCAATTATTATGATGGTCAGGAAGTAACCATTCCCTTAGATACAACAAAGTCACCAGCTACAAACGCTCAAATGTATTATAAAAAATATAATAAATTGAAAACACGTGCACATGAATTAACACGACAAATCGATTTAACAAAAGAAAACATCACATATTTTGAAAATATAGAACAACAACTCGCACACATATCTGTGGATGACATTGATGATATTAGAGAAGAGCTTGCTGAACAAGGTTATATGAAACAGCGGAAGCAAAAAAATAAGAAAAAGAAACCGACCATTCAATTGCAAACGTATGTTTCAACTGATGGAGATACCATACTTGTAGGAAAAAATAATAAGCAAAATGATTATTTAACGAATAAAAAAGCCAGCAAACAGCATCTTTGGTTTCATACGAAAGAGATCCCAGGGTCTCATGTGGTTATCTTAAATGATGCGCCAAGTGAAAATACTATTAAAGAAGCGGCTATGCTAGCCGGTTATTTTTCAAAAGCTGGAAATTCTGGTCAAATACCAGTTGATTACACTGAAATTAGACACGTTCACAAACCTTCTGGCGCAAAACCAGGATTTGTAACATATGATCACCAAAAAACACTCTATGCTACACCTGATTACGATCATATTCAAAAAATGAAGGTGACATGATAACACCAAATACTTTAAAGCATTAGTAACATATTTCAATCTAAAAAAAGGCTAAGATTATGAGTAAGCAGCACATGTAACACGTGCATGATACTTTATCTTAGCCTTTTTAATATTTATTTTTTATCTGGTAATGCAAGCTGAAAATTAACGCCAAATCTATCTACAATCCATGTAAATTCTCTGAATGGTGGCATTTCCGTTTTAGGCATTAAAATTGCCCCACCACTTTTCAATTTGCTGAATAATCTTTCCATTTCTAACGGACTATCTACAGTGACATATAAAGACATTGCTGGATTCATGTCTACATCGACACCATTCATATTATCAATCGCCATAAAAACTTGATCTTTTAAGCGAAAGATAGCATGTTGTACGGCACCAGTGGGTTCTTTATCATCTTCTTCATATTTAACCATCGCTAATATTTCTGCATCTTCAAATGCATCTACATATAAATTGATTGCTTCTTCTGCTTGTCCATTGAACATTAGAAATGTCGTTATTTTGGGAATTGCCATTTAACTGCCTCCTTAAAACATCTTAGTTCTAGAATAAAACAAATGCTTAAAAAAATCGAACGAATAAAATTTGCAATTAACAACACATCACATGAAGTGCTCCTTTGCCAATCTATCATTAAGATAAATTTATAAATCCATTACCTAATACATCTCTCACATCATGAATGACTAAAAAGGCATTTTCATCTACCTCATTTACAAGCTTTTTAACTCTAGTTACTTGTGATTGTGGAACTACAACATACAACATGCTTGTTTCATGTTTACCATAACCACCTTTACCCTTTAAAAGTGTTGAACCTCTACCTGTAAAGCTATTGATTTCATCACTTATAATCTCATTTCTACTTGATATCACAGTCACCGCTTTTTTAGGATGGAACCCTTCTATAATGAATGCAGTAGCACGTTCAGTTATAAATATCATAATTACAGTAAATAAGACGTTTTCTAAAGGTAAGACAAATAAAAAAGACAAGACAACTAATCCATCTAAAACAAAAATGCCTTGCGATGTTTTGATGTCAAAGTATTTATTTAGCATCTTAGCAATGACTGATGTCCCACCTATCACACCACCAGAAGCAATTACTAATCCAATACCTACACCTACTAAAACGCCACCAAACGAAGCATTTATTACAAAATTATCAATACCTGTCTTAAAATTTTCAGTTAAATCTAAAAAGATTGAAATCGCTGTATTAGCAATAAACGTATATACTGCTGTTCTGGTACTTAAAAAACGCCAGCCTACAATAATGACCAATGTATTAATAATTAATGAGGATATCGCTGGTGAAAAACCAAAGGCATATTTTAATGCTAATGACATACCCACAGTACCCCCATCACCTAAATTAGACTCTAATATAAATGAATTTACAGCAATCGCACTTACAAATGCGCCAATTAAGCATACAATAATATTTTTAGTATGGTTTTTTAAAAGTTGCTTCATACGTTTCATATCATATCCCCTTACATTTGATAATATAAAATTAAATAAGGTAAGCTAAAAAAGTGTATTCAAATCATGCCTCACTTTAATTTTACAAATTTGTTTTTTATACTCACAAATCTATTTAAAACCAAAATAAATGAAAATATAACATTTGTTACAGTTACATAGTATAATTGCAAATGTAACACAACCCATTTCAATATACCACTTCATGTAGTTTGCAACATTAATTTGTAAAGTGTGTAATATTGAAAGCTTTGACGGCTTAAAACCATAAAATCACTTTACTTTTAAATATTTATAGTTAAAATAAATACAAATATAATTGGAGGTATTTCATGTTTTATTACATTATTCCATTACTGATTGCCGCTTTAGTGATACTCATTGGCTTTATCATCATTAAAATTATGATTCGTTAATCCATTTTATATCATAACTTTATAACGATACTTTTTAATCATTTTAATAACATTAATCATTTCAATCATTTTTGTATTATATTAAACAAAACACGCAGTAAAGTAGACATTAAAACCTTGTCTACCATACTGCGTTGCTGTTTTTTACGTTACTTTCTACAATTAATCTTTTTTTAATCTTTCTTTACGATTTCACCAGTTTATCAAATTTTTTATTTAAATTCTTTACTAAAGAGCGTTACAAGTAGCAAAATAATAAAAGCTGCAATAACTGCAGTTAAAAATATAGGCATATACGCTAGGTGTGTAGCATCCTCAATGCCATTTGTAATTGCATGTCTTAATGTATCATTAGAAATTTGATTCACTTGTTCTAATATTTTAGTAAGATTGCCTGAATTATGTTCCATCGTTTTCATTAACGAAACGGGTATATCTTTAAAACCAAAATGGGCTGAATTTATACTTTCTTTAATTTTACTACCCATTTGGCTATATCCGAATTGAATGAATGTCGTAAACATAGTCGGTGCAATTGTTATGCCGACTTGTCTAGAAACGGATAATGTTCCAATTACAGTACTATTATTTTTATCTGAATGTGCTGATCTAGTTGCTAATACAGTCATTGGTGCACCAATAGTAAAACCAAAACCTAAACCTGCGATAATTGAAAATATTAAAAATGGCGTAATTGAATAAGTTAAAAAGGCTAACCCTCCATACCCAATTATGCTAATGATACTCGCAATCACTAATGCAAATATCGGGCCTTTTTTATCAACAATCTTCCCGCCCATTGACGCGCCAATACCTGAAGCTAACGCTAAGGGTGTCATCCAATAGCCACTGTTCTCAGCTTTAACATGCAATACATTTTCAACAAAGGAAGGAATGAAAATAATGGAACCAATTAACATCCCTGATAAAACGCCCATAATCAATACTACTGAAAAAGCTGGTTTTTTTAATAAATAGAAAGGTAAGAACGCATCTATATCAGTTGCTTCGTTTTTATATTCTACTAAAATCAAAATACCATAACCAATGATTGCCAATATAAATAAACCAATCACTGAAAAGCTAAGTATACTATTAGCAATGTTATTCGTTTGTATATTATTAATCGCAAACATCATCAGCAACGTTGAAAATGAAAATATAATGATGGCGTACTTATCAATTTTAGTTTTAACTTTTTCTTGTGTTTCTGGCATTTTAAGAATCATAAAAATAACAATCATTACTGCCACTGGCACATTGATTAGGAATAGCCAATGCCATGTTCCACTTAGGTTAATTAATAAACTTCCTATATTTGGCCCTAATACCGAAGCAATACCATTCATTGCACCTAACCCACCAAGCATGCTACCTTGTTTTTCCTTGGTGTAAGTAGCTATAATATGTGAACTAGCGATTACAAATAAACCGCCTCCACCAAATGATTGAATTAATCGTGCAATAATAAATATTGTATAATTTGGACTTAAAGCAACTAACAATGATCCTAAACCAAATAAAATGACTTCAATAACAAATATTTTTTTACGACCATACATATCAGCAAGTTTACCCGCTATAGGTGTAGTTACAGCCATACCTAATGTGTAAATCGTTATGCCCCATGACCCCATTTGTGCTGAAATTTCAAAAGATTGATTTATTGTGGTTAACGCTGCACTAATAATGCCGTTGTCTAAAGCTGCCATAAACACACCAATGAGTAAAAATAGTGCAACAATATCAAATTTTTTTTGATTCAAGTTCATTCATTCCTTTCTATCTTGGAATTTCATATGATACTCATTATTTAAAACCTATTTTGTGAACTAAATATGAACAAAATATATTTATATATTAAAAAATGCCTAAAAGACCTTTTATCAATATAAAAGTCTTTTAAGCATTTTTTAACCAATTTAATTAAATAAATTTTTAATGTTGTCTCAAATTCTCATAATATATTTACATATATCGTTTATTTAATATGTCCTTTTTGCTTTAGATTTAATTTTGATCTTTTATAAATATTTGATTCTGTAGCGTTAAACAACCATTTATTTTCGTCTTCTGAAGTTGTTTGTGCTCTATAGTCTTCTGATTTTTTGAGGAATTTATTTAAATGAGCAAAATGATTATAAGCTACATTTGAGTCTTTTGTCATAACATCCCCTCCATCTAACATTTTATGACAAGTTATCTCTCCAATCAACTAATGTAGTAATATCATTTTCAGAAATTTCTCCATTTTCTCTAGCAACCTCAATTAGTTCATTATAATTGCTTAATGTATAGAAGGGTATATCAGCTCGTGCAAATTGGTCATCTGCTTTTTTCAAACCATAAGTAAAGATTGCTACTACACCTAATACATTTGCACCTGCAGCTTTTAGTGCATCTACTGCAGTTATTGAAGAGCCACCTGTAGATATTAAATCTTCTATAACTACTACATTTTTACCTTCACTTGATGCGCCTTCAATTTGATTCTGTTTACCATGACTTTTGCTTTTTGATCTAACGTAATTCATCGGTAAGTTCATCACTTCTGAGACATATGCTGCATGTGGAATCCCGGCTGTTGCAGTTCCTGATATAACTTCAATATCTTTAAAATGTGTTTCAATCAATGCTTGCAGGCCATCTCTAATATGAGTACGTACATCAGGAAAACCTAGTGTGATGCGATTATCACAGTATATTGGCGATTTAATACCTGAACTCCAAGTAAACGGATCATTGGGAGATAATGATACAGCTTTTATATCTAACAATGCTTGTGCAATTGATTTAGTCATGTGATTTCAACCAACTTTCTTTAATTTTTTGATAACTCGTTACCGGATTTTCACTTTGTGTAATCGGTCGTCCTACAACAATGTGTGTAGCGCCTAAAACACTTGCTTTTTCTGGTGTCGTAATACGTTGTTGATCATCTGAAGAAGTGTTTTCTGGTCTGATGCCTGGTGTCACTTTCAAGAAAGATTCACCTAATTCCTGTTTTACTAAATTTGCTTCAAGTGGTGAACATACAACGCCATCTAATCCTGATAATTGAGCTAGACGAGCATAATTCAACACTGCTTCATCCATTGTACTTTGGATATTTTGTTCATCACGCAACATTGTTTCTGTAGTCGACGTTAATTGTGTAACCGCAATAATTTTAATATTACTGTTATATTTTCTAATACCTTCTACAGCACGTTTCATCATTTCTGAACCACCAGCTGCGTGTACATTTACTAAATCGACATCTAATTTGCTTAAGCCTTCCATTGCTTTACCAACAGTGTTAGGAATATCATGCAATTTTAAATCTAAGAATATGCTATGACCACGTTTCTTAATATCAGTGATTAATGAAGGCCCAGTTTGATAAAAAAGTTCCATTCCAACTTTGACAAATAAAGGTTCATCAAATTGATTTAAAAATTGTGTAACCGCTTCTGCTGATTCAAAATCTAAAGCAATGATAGGTAGATTATTTTGCATATATATCGCCTCTCATCTATAGCTATTTTATTATATTTGCCAAGCGTGTATGGACATATGACAGCAATAATATTTTGGAATTTTTTTCATACTGACAAGGACGACTAAGAGAAAAATTTCATAAATATATTTTTATCCTAGCCGTCTATTGCCAATAGCATTTCTTTGCATTAAAGTATAAAAATTATTTCAGTTTTTTTATTATATTTTACATATTTTTCATCGTGAAAGTCATGCTTTCTATAACGGATGTTAATGCTTCTGCAGTATCTAATGAAGTTAGACATGGTACGCCATTTTCAACAGAGGCACGTCTAATTTGAAAACCATCACGTTCAACTTCTTTCCCTTTTGTCATCGTATTGATCACAATTTGAACATCATTCGTTTGTATACGTGATAATAAATCGTTTTCTCCACCAATTTTACCTACAGTTTCTGCAGTGATATGGTTACTTTCTAATTTTTTAGCAGTACCTTCCGTAGCTAATATTTTATAGCCGACTTCATTTAAGCGAGCCGCGATATTCACAATTTCATCTTTGTCTTTATCACTTACGGTCATCAATACCGTACCATAATCTTTTACTTCCATACCACTTGCTGTCAAACCTTTATATAATGCTTTTTCCATGGTTAAATCTTTCCCCATGACTTCCCCAGTTGATTTCATTTCAGGTCCTAAGGTAATATCTACATTTTTCAATTTGTTAAAGCTAAATACCGGAGCTTTAACAAAGACACCTTCACTATATGGTTGAACGCCCTCGTTATAACCTAAATCCTTAAGTTTCTCACCTACAATAGCGCGCATGGCCAACTGTGCCATTTGAATATGCGTAATTTTACTTAAGAAAGGAACTGTACGACTTGCACGAGGATTCACTTCTAAAACATAAACACCATCATGTGCAATGACAAATTGTATATTGATTAGACCTATGATATTTAGCCCTTTCGCTAAGCGAATTGTATAATCTTCTAATGTTTTAAGTTCATTTGGTGTCAACGATTGTGGAGGATATACCGCAATCGAATCACCTGAATGGACACCAGCGCGTTCAATATGTTCCATAATCCCTGGAATAATTACCGTTTCACCATCAGAAATAGCATCGACTTCAATTTCTTTACCTGTGAGATATCTATCAACTAATACAGGATGATCCGGACTCGCTTTCACTGCTTGATTCATATAATTGGTTAACTCTTCATCGTTATACACGATTTCCATGGCACGTCCACCTAATACATACGAAGGTCTAACTACTACAGGATAACCGATTGTACGTGCATTATTGAGCGCTTCATCAGTTGACGTTGCTGTCTTGCCTTTAGGTTGAGGTACATCAATTTTATGTAACAGTGCCTCAAATTCTTTACGATCTTCCGCACGATTCAAATCTTCGAGTGACGTTCCTAAAATTTTCACACCATACTTTTCAATTTTATCTGCTAAATTAATCGCAGTTTGACCACCAAACTGTACTACTACACCTTTTGGCTGTTCAATATTTATAATATTCATGACATCTTCTTCTGTTAATGGCTCAAAATATAATTTGTCTGAAATTGAAAAGTCTGTAGATACTGTTTCAGGGTTATTATTGACGATAATAGCTTCATAACCAGCTTGTTGAATAGCCCACACAGCATGCACAGTTGCATAATCAAATTCGACACCTTGACCGATTCTTATTGGCCCTGATCCCAAGACTAATATTTTTTCTTTTTCAGTGATAATGGATTCATTTTCTTGTTCATACGTACCATAGTAATATGGTGTAGCTGATTCAAATTCTGCTGCGCATGTATCTACCATTTTATATACTGGTGAAATATTATGTTGTTTTCTTAAGTTATAAACTTCTGATTCTGACATATCAAAACGATGTGCAATAACGCGATCACTAAACCCATAACTCTTAGCAAATTTTAAATAATCTATATCTCCTTTGTGTACTTTTAAGTCATGTTCTATATCAATGATGTGCAAGAATTTATTTAAGAAGAAGTAATCAATCTTAGTCAGTTCGTGTATTTCTTCTAAAGATGTACCTCTTCTTATCGCTTCTCCTATAAAGAATAAGCGCTCATCATCTTGGTCTTGTATACGCGCTTTTATATAATCTAAATCGTATGTTTCACCATTTGGTAATCCCAAATGATGCACGCCATATTCGAGTGAGCGAATTGCTTTTAATAAAGACTCTTCATATGTTCGGCCAATCGCCATTACCTCACCAGTTGCTTTCATTTGTGTACCGAGCACACGTTCACCCTTTTCAAATTTATCGAAAGGAAAACGTGGGATTTTTGAAATAACATAGTCCAACGTCGGTTCAAATGCAGCATAAGAGGTTTTAGTGATTGGATTCAACATTTCATCTAATGATAAACCTATCGCTATTTTTGCAGCTAATTTTGCAATCGGATAGCCTGTAGCCTTAGAAGCTAAAGCTGATGAACGTGACACACGTGGGTTCACTTCAATTATATAATATTTCATTGAGTGTGGGTCTAATGCCAGTTGTACATTACAACCACCTTCAATGCCTAAAGCACGAATAACTTTTAACGACACATCACGTAACATTTGATATTCAACATCTGATAAAGTTTGACTAGGTGCTACTACAATTGAATCGCCAGTATGTATGCCGACTGGGTCTATATTTTCCATGTTACATACAACAATGGCATTATCATTTTTATCTCGCATCACTTCATATTCAATCTCTTTAAAACCTGCGATTGATTTTTCAATTAAGCATTGTGTTGCCGGACTGTAATGTAAGCCATTCGTTACCACTTGTTTAAACTCTTCATCATTATGGCAAATACCACCACCAGTACCGCCCATCGTGAAAGCCGGTCTCACAATTAATGGGTACCCTACCGCTTCTTTAAATTCAAACGCCTGTTCTAGAGTATTGACGATATCGCTTTCTGGAACTGGAACATCTAGCTCATTCATTAAGTCTCTAAATAATTCTCTATCTTCCGCTTGTTGAATAGAAGCCAATTTAGTACCTAGTAATTGTACGTTGTTCGCTTCTAATACACCGCTATCATGTAATTGAATCGCCATATTAAGCCCTGTTTGACCACCTAATGTTGGTAACAGCGCATCAGGTTGTTCTTTACGAATAATACGTGCAATAAAGTCATGCGTTAAAGGTTCAATGTAGACTTTGTCAGCAATTTCATTATCTGTCATGATTGTAGCTGGATTTGAATTTACTAATATAACGCGATAACCTTCTTCTCGTAATGCTAAGCATGCTTGTGTCCCCGCATAATCAAATTCTGCAGCTTGGCCTATAATAATGGGTCCAGATCCTATAACTAAAATCGTTTTAATATCGTTACGTTTAGGCATTTGTCAAAATCTCCTTTTCTTTAAAGTCATGCATCATTTTAATAAATTCATCAAACAAATAATTTGAATCTGTAGGTCCAGGACTTGCTTCAGGATGATATTGTACTGAAAACGCAGGTAATGATTGGTGTCTTAAACCTTCAACTGTACCGTCATTAATCGCTATATGTGTTATTTCTAAAGGTGTACTGGCTAATGAATCTTTATCGATCGCATAACCATGATTTTGGCTAGTTAATGCTATTTTCCCACTCTTTAAATCTTTCACAGGATGGTTTGCCCCTCTATGTCCAAATTTCATTTTAAACGATGTAGCGCCTTGTGAAAGTGCAAATAATTGATGGCCTAAACAGATACCAAAGAAAGGAATTTTTCCTAAAATACCATTAATCATATTAATTGCAACTTTGACTTCTTCTGGATCACCAGGTCCATTAGACAACATGACTCCATCTGGTGACATTCTAATAATTTCTTCTGCTGTCGAATCATAAGGTACAACTGTAACATTACAACCACGTAAATTAAGTTCTCTCACAATATTTTGTTTTTTACCAAAATCTACAAGTACAACACTTAAATCATAACCCGTAGAGACATATGGTGTTTTGGTAGACACTGTTTTCACTTCATCTCTAGGTAATTCAATTACTTTCAACTCTTCTATTAATTGTGGAATATCTGCCTTATTATCTGTAAAAGCTGCTTTTAAAACGCCATAGTTTCTAATTTTTCGAGTAATACTACGTGTATCCACACCTGAAATACCTGGTATATCATAATCTTTTAACACTTCGTGGAATGTTTTTTGCATGCGAAAATGACTCGGATATGTGCTTGCTTCTTTGACAACAACACCATTCAATGTTGGTATCAAAGATTCAAAATCATCTCGATTAATTCCGTAGTTTCCTATTAATGGATAAGTAAACGTAATAATTTGCCCTGTATAAGATGGATCTGATATCGTTTCTTGATACCCAGTCATAGCCGTATTAAATACTATTTCGCCTTTCGTTAAATGGTCCGATCCTAATGGATAACCTTCATAATATGTTCCATCTTCTAAAACTAAATAGCGTTTTTGCAACATTACTTTTCCTCCTTAAATTTAACTTCACCTTCTACCAATGTTAATACTGGAGTTCCGTATACTTTTTCACCTATAAATGGTGTGTTTGACCCTTTTGACGCAAAATCTTCTGCCCTAATCTCTTTCTCGTCTTCTAAATTAATGGCAGTAAGGTCAGCTAAACCACCCTCTTCTAATCTTCCATAAGGTAAATCAAATATTTGAGATGGTTTAATCGTTAAATAGTCAACCAATTGTTGCAATGACCAGTTACCATTTTTTACAAAGTGTGTATACAATAATGGAAATGCTGTTTCACTACCAACAATGCCGAAAGGCGCTTTTGTCATTGGTTGTGCTTTTTCTTCTTTCGCATGTGGCGCATGGTCTGTAGCAATACAATCAATTGTCCCATCTAATAATCCTTCGATTAGTGCAGATCGATCTGCTTTACTTCTTAAAGGTGGATTCATTTTATAAATTGCATCATCACCAGGCACATCATCTTCTGTTAATAATAAATGATGCGGTGTCACTTCTGCTGTTACATGAATTCCTGCCTTTTTAGCATCTCTTATAGCTCGTACACTTTCTTTTGTAGATACGTGACAGACATGGTAATGTGCACCTGCTGCTTCAGCTAGCAAAACATCTCTCGCAATTTGTACCGCTTCACAAATATTAGGTATCCCCGGTATGCCTAATGCTTTACTACGTTCCCCTTCATGCATAGCGCCGCCATATATCAAGCTATTATCCTCACAATGAGCAACGACTGCTTTATTCACTTTAGCTGCTTGTTGCATAGCTTCATACATCATATTTGCTTGTTGTACACCTACGCCATCATCAGTAAAAGCAAATGTGCCTAACTGGGCTAAAGCTTCAAAATCAACATGTTCAGTACCTGCTTGCCTAACTGTGATTGCACTATATGGTAAAACTCTGACGTGTGCATTTTCGTCGATTAATTTGTTTAAACGTTCTAAATTTTCAACAGAGTCAGGTACAGGTCGTGTATTTGGCATTGGACAAACTGTCGTAAAACCGCCTCTTGCAGCTGCTTGTGTTCCCGTTGCAATTGTTTCTTTATGTTCACCGCCTGGTTCACGCAAATGTACATGAACATCAACTAAACCTGGAGCAACAAAATGTCCTTTTAAATCAATGATTTCAACATCGGCATCAACCTCTATGTCTGACGCAATTTTTTTTATGGTTTTACCTTCTATTAAAATTGAAGTGGTTTTAAGTTCACCATTTTCTAAGATTTTCGCATTAGTTAGCAATTTCATTTATTGCTGCCTCCTTTGTTTGTAATATATACTCAATTACTGCCATACGTGTATACATACCATTTTCCATCTGTTTAAAGATGCGAGATTTTTCTGCTTCTACTAAGCAATCATCTATTTCAACACCGCGATTGACAGGCGCGGGATGCATAACAATTGCAGATGACTTCAATCGATTATAACGCGCTTTTGTCAAACCAAAATTTTCATGATAATTTTGATTTTCAAAATTCATTGTTTCTTCATCACCATGTCTTTCATGCTGTACTCTTAGTAGCATGACAATGTCTATGTCCTCTATGACTTTATCTATATCAACATAAGGTGCTTCTAAAGTGTCATCTCTCCACGCTTCTGGACTTGAGAACATCACATTTGCACCGAGTGCGGTTAAACTTTGAAAGTTACTTCTCGCTACACGGGAGTTTTTAATATCTCCACATATTAATATATTTAAATCTTTAAAGGTTTCATACTCTTCGTATATTGTCATTAGGTCTAATAAACTTTGTGTTGGATGCTGTCCACTACCATCACCTGCATTAATAATCGGTAACTTAAGTGAATTTAAATCATTATAGTATGTTGTATCTGAATGTCTAATTACTAGAACATCTGCACCTACTTGTTCTAATGTTTTACACGTATCGTATAAGCTCTCACCTTTTTGAACAGAAGAAGTGCTCGTCTCGAAATCAATCAGTTTTAATCCTAATTTTTGCTCTGCTACTAAAAAGCTACTTTTCGTACGGGTAGAATTTTCAAAAAATAAGTTTGCTACAAATTTGTCTTCATAATTATGTGGTTTAAATGATCCATTTTTAATACCACTTGCAATTTCTATTAGTTCATAAATCTCATTTGTAGTTAGATGTTCCATTGATAGTAAGTTATCCATTTTTTCAGCCTCCTAGTATTGAAATAGACGTTTATTTATTTGACTCAATCTCTTGCGGTAAAATTAAGTTTAGTAGAATACCTGCCAATGCTGCTAATGCCATCCCTTCAATTTCTAAATTTATACCTATACCATTCAGATTGAAGACTAGGTTGCCAATACCTATAACTAATATGACTGATGCGATGACTAGATTTCGGTTACTTGCAAAATCAACTTCACTTTCTACAAGCATTCGCAGACCACTTGCTGCAATAATTCCGAAAAGTAATATCGATACACCTCCCATAACAGGGGTTGGTATAGATGAAACTAATGCTGTGAATTTGCCTACAAAACCTAATATTATAGCGATGACTGCAGCACCTCCAATAACATATATACTATAAATTTTCGTGATAGCTAAAACACCTATATTTTCTCCGTATGTTGTACTTGGTGGGCCACCTATAATACTTGCAAACATCGTTGACACTCCGTCACCAATAATTGATTTGTCTAATCCTGGATCCTTAAAGAAATTTCTTCCTACGATTTTGTTAATCACCATTTGATGTCCAATGTGCTCACTAACTGTCACAAAAACGATTGGTATTAAGACAAGTACTAAACCTAGATGAAATGATGGTGTGTAATCTTTAAATGGTAGGTACACTTCTGGAAGTTGCAGCCATTTTGCTTCAGCTACAGGTTTAAAATTAACAAGCCCCATAAATATTGACACAATGTACCCCGTTATAATGCCGATTAATACAGGTATAAGGGACAAGAAGCCTTTAAAGTATCCTTGAACTATAATCGTCACCAGCAGCGTAATCATTGCTACTACTAAATAACTTAAGTTATAGCCTTTCATATCTCCTGAATTTTCAAACATCGCCATATTGACTGCGGTAGGTGCCAGACTCAAACCAATCACCATAATAACTGGTCCAACAACAACCGGGGGAAGTAAGTGCATAAGCCACCCTGTTCCACTTAACCTAATAGCTAATCCAATAAGCACATACATCACTCCGCTCATAAACAATGCTACTAACATGTCACCTAAGCTATGTGAATTCAATCCAGTTATGATTGGTGTGATAAATGCGAAACTTGAACCTAAATATGCGGGTATTTTCGCTTGTGTAATTAATATATATAATAATGTCCCTATCCCTGATGCTAGTAAAGCAGATGATATTGGTAATCCAGTTAAAAATGGTACGAGGACAGTCGATCCAAACATTGCAAATAAATGTTGAGTGCTTAGAAATGCCCATTGTCCTAATTTAGGTTTATCTCGTACATCTAATACTGGTTTAGCTGTCCGTTCAAACATTGTTTCATTTTCCATGACTTTCCGCTTCCTCTCATAAAAAAAGTCCCTTTACATTGTTTTCATGTAAAGAGACTTAAAAAGTATCTATCCTCAAATCAAAATTCAGCTTGTTCAAACAACATTACGACTTAAATCATCAGCATTGCTGTTTGAATAGTTAGCTTAAATTAAGTTCAGATGATATGGAGAGAATCTATAGTATATGTTTTTTATAATATAACTATATTTTGAAGTGTGGCTTCCTAGCAACTTGCCTTTGACTTCCACATGATTCTCTTCCCTTTCTCAGTCTCTCGTACTGAATTAAAAGGTGTTGATTTATTCAATTACAACTGCATTTCTACTATCTATTTCACTAAGAAAAACCGAGACAGCTTCTTCTCTAGCGGTCGGTATATTTTTACCAACAAAGTCTGCGCGTATTGGAAGCTCTCTATGTCCACGATCAATAAGCGTTGCTAATCCTATTTTTCTAGGTCTTGCATATTGAAGTACTGCATCAAGCGATGCTCTAACTGTACGCCCAGTATATAGAACATCATCCACAATAATCACGACTTGATTTGTTATATTGACATCAATTTCATACGTCTGTTCTGCCACTTGATCTATTGTCTGTTCTAAATCATCTCTAAATTGTGTAATATCAATCGTACCTGTCGGGACAGTTATTTCCTCAATTTGTTCAATTTTTTGTTGGATACGTCGTGCTAAAAATGCCCCTCTTGTTTTAATGCCTAATAAAATTAATTCATCAGTACCTTTGTTGTATTCTAAGATTTCGTGTGCAATACGTGTAACTGTTCTTTGTATTGCTGCTTCATCCATAATTACGCGTTCTGACATTTTGGGCACCTACCTTAATTTTAATGATATTAAAAAAACCTCACATCTTCAGAAGACATGAGGTAGCGTAATAAAATATTACAAACAAAATGTAGAGACATATCTAAAACTTAGATGATTTCTCCATCATAACCATTTTTGTACTTGTGATTATGACTTTTATCGCGTTTTACGAAAAACTACGATGGCTTTAGCTATTGTTATAACTTAAATACTTTGTTTGTATATTCTATTTTCATTACATGTCTTCGAAGCCTCTCTGGACTTTCAATTAAAGACGTTCGTTCTTTATTAAACTGTCATTATATTATCATGAATAACATATCGTTGCAAGTCTATATTAGAATATCGTTCGTTTTATAAAAGCGATCGTTTGCCTTTAAATCATTTTTTCACTTCTATTCATGCTTGTTGGGGTGAGATAACGAAATCTAATTAATAAAATTAGATTTCTGTTCCAATCCCATTTATATATCATGGTATTATCTAAAATTCACGATATAACTTAGCAAAGCATTATTAATTATCAGATTTACGAATATCATTTAAGAGTTGCTCAAATTCCTCTGGTAAAGGTGCTGTCTTTTCAATATACGCTTGTGTAACTGGATGTTCAAAACCGATTACTGCAGCATGCAATGCTTGACCACCAATATCTAATGTTTTTTTCTGACCATATTTGGGATCTCCTACTAATGGGTAACCAATGTATTTCATATGCACACGAATTTGGTGAGTACGGCCTGTTTCTAACTGACATTCTATTAACGTATATTTATTAAAATGTTCTAATACATTAAAGTGAGTAATCGCGTCTTTACCATCATCAACTACAGCCATAGATTGGCGGTCATTCTTATTTCTACCAATAGGTGCATCAACAGTACCATAATCATGTGGAATGTTACCATGTACCAATGCAATATATTTACGCGTTACTGATTTATCTATCAACTGTTCTACTAAACTACGATGTGCAACATCATTTTTTGCAATCATTAATAACCCGGAAGTGTCTTTGTCAATACGATGTACAATTCCTGGACGTATCTCTCCGTTTATACCAGATAAGTCTTTCATTTGATACATTAGTCCATTTACTAATGTACCCGTATAATGACCTGCTGATGGATGTACTACCATCCCTTTAGGTTTATATACAATTGCGACATCATCGTCTTCATAATAAAAATTCAGATTAAGATTTTCTGGTTTAATATCTGCCTCAACAATTTCTTTCTCAGTTACTATAATTTTATCATTTGACTTAGTTTTATAATTGGATTTTATCACTTTACCATTGACTTTAACCAGGCCTTCTTTAATCCAATCTTGCATTTGAGTACGTGACCATTCAGTATTAAATTCAGGCAATAATTTATCTATTCGTTGTCCTACATTAGCTGGGTCGTCTATATTAAACTCATGAAATTCCATACACTATCTCTCCTATTCTTCTGTCCTCATATCCCTTAATAATGCGATTATTACTAAAACGACGCCTATAGTTAAACTAGAATCAGCTACGTTAAATATTGGAAAATTATAACTAAATATATAAGTATCAACAAAGTCTACAACTTCACCATTTAATACACGATCAATAAAGTTACCTAAAGCACCAGCAAACAATAAACTTATAGCAATTTGCATTAACAAATTATGCTTCGCTTCTTTTATAAAAAAGACAATGAGTATGATCAGAATAATGACAGTTATAATATAGAAAAAAGCCATCTTTCCACTTAAAATTCCCCATGCTGCACCATTATTTCTATGTGAAGTGATACTCAAAAAATTAGGGATTACTTCAAATGAGTCACCAATTTGCATTGTTTTAGTTATTATAAATTTTGTGATTTGATCTAATATAAGTATAACAATTGTTATAAATATAGAAATACCAATATAGTACTGACGTTTCATGTCTGTACCTCCTATTTGTTCTTCGTGCGGTCGCTTTTTACAACAACTCTCATTATATCCTAATCAAACTTATAAAAAAAGTTACAGTTCAAATAATAAGTTGATTTTTTAAAATGTTATTAAAATAGACATTATTCTAGAGTACGGAATAATAATTAAACCTAAATTGAATACCATCAGGTCCAGCTAATAATTTATGTGTTGTTTCTGGAAAATGAAAATCTACACACGCTAAACCATAAGTTCTATGATTTTCTATACGTTTTACACTTGATAACCAATTATTCACTACGAGATGTTGGTGATAACCATTTGAAGCTAAATAAACCGCACTGTCAGTTTCTACAGAAGAAGGTACCAAACCAATGTAATTTTTATAATATTGCTTAACTCTATTTAATCGAATTGTTTTTAAATTTATATATCCAATAATACTTTCATTAGGAATACCTTGCCACTTCTCATCTGAGACATAAGTTAGTAATTTAGGTACATTTAATGGTTTTGTTTCTAAAACTGCTTTTTCATTTTCAATAGACCATTCATCAATGGGATTATCTACATAAAACTCCAAGCCGTTTCCTTCCGTATCTTCTAAATATAATGAAGTTGAAATGTTGTGTTCGCCACCATTGATAGGTATTTTATATTCACTGAATTGCACAAGCAAGTCTGCTAAGTCTGTTTTAGATGGTAATTTTATCGCTAAGTGAAATAAACCTGCTTCTGAAACAAGAGGTTCTCTTCCCATATTGATTTGATTAAGTGTCATGAAGTGATTCAGATTACCAACCTCATATTGAATTGTAGAATATGATTCATTTACTACATTTAATCCAATAATATCTCCATAAAATTTTTTCATTTCATCTTTATCTCTTACATTTAATATAATGCCATTTACAAAATGGGCACTTTCGTTATGGAACATATTTAACACCTTTCTAATTGCTTATTGCATCCATTATATCTGATTTATTTAATTTTAAATTTTAATATGCTCATTTTAATCTTACTTTTGGATTCGTGAAATAACTCGTTTCATTTTTATATTAGCGAAAAGAAAACCTGGGACATCGTACTGATGTCTCAGGTTTTTCAAAAATATTAGTCATAACTTGTTTTAATGTAAAAATACATATCGCACTTTTTATAATTCTATTTAAATACATCAGAACAAAACCGTTTAATATTTTATGAATAACGTATTTGCCATGTTCTTACTTTAACATTTATCAATATTTAAACAAGTGTTTTAACTACTGCTTGACAACGTGGACATAGGTTATCTAATTCACCTACTGAACCCAATGATTCACTATAGTTCCAACAACGTTCACACTTTTCTCCGTGAGCATGTTCAATGTGGATATCACCATATTGATATGATTCTCCATTTTCAACTTTATCAACTACCTCCGCTTGTGAAGTAATAAATAATTGTTGTAGGTCAGAGAATTGTTGTAAAAATGTAGTCGCATCAAAGTTATCATTGCTACCGATTACCACTTTGGCTTCTAATGATTTACCAATTACTTTTTCATTACGCGCAACTTCTAAAGCACGGTTCACATCGTCACGCAATTTCATAAATGTATTCCATTTTTCCATGAATTCAGCATCAACTGCTACACGTTCAGGCATACGTGTTAAATGAACACTTTCTTCCTCTACATGTGGGATATGTGACCACACTTCTTCAGACGTATGCGCTAGGATAGGCGCTAATAATTTTGTCATGTCTACTACAATTTGGTACAACACTGTTTGCATACTGCGACGTTTATGTGCATTCTGCTCTTCAATGTACAAGATATCTTTACCGTAATCTAAATAGAAATTACTTAATTCAACGTTAATGAAATTTTGTAATTCTTGATATATATCTAAATAATCATAATTATCGTAATTGTCTAGCGTATTCGCAGTAAATTCACGTAATCTATTTAATAAATATTTATCTACTTCTAATAGCTCAGATTCTGCAATTGCATCTGTTGAAGGATTATAATCATTTAAATTACCTAACATAAATCTTAAGGTATTTCTAATTTTACGATATACATCAGAAGTTTGTTTTAAAATTTCATCAGAAATACGCACATCTGATAAATAATCTACACTACTTACCCAAAGACGCGCAATATCTGCACCTTTTTGTTTGACGATTTGATCAGGTACAATGACATTACCTAATGATTTACTCATCTTTTTACCTTCACCATCCATCACAAATCCATGTGAAAGTAACATTTTATATGGTGAAATTCCTCTCGTAGCAACAGAAGTTGTAATTGAAGAGTTAAACCAACCACGGTACTGGTCACTACCTTCTAGATATAAATCAGCAGGATATGAAAGTTCCGGACGTTCTTCTAATACACCACGGTGTGATGATCCAGAATCGAACCAAACGTCCATGATATCTGTTTCTTTTGTAAACACACCATTTGGACTGCTTGGATGTGTGAACCCTTCAGGTAGTAACTCTGCAGCTTCTCGCTCAAACCATACATTTGAACCATGTTCTTGGAATAAATCTGCAACATGATTAACAGTTTCCTTAGTCATAATAATATCGCCATTTTCCGCATAAAATACTGGTAATGGTACACCCCAAACACGTTGACGTGATATAACCCATTCGCCACGATCTCTTACCATGTTATAAATACGAGTTCTACCCCAATCAACCTTGAAGTGTGTATCTTCGATTGCATCTAAAATATCTTGACGTACTTTATCAATAGAGGCAAACCATTGTGGTGTTGCACGGAAAATAACAGGTTTTTTAGTACGCCAATCATGTGGGTAACTATGAGTAATAAATTCTAATTTTAATAATGAACCATTTTCTTTTAATAAATCTGTAATTTCTTTGTTCGCTTTATCGTAGAACATACCTTCAAATTGACCGGCTTCTTCTGTAAATACACCTTTATCATCTACAGGGCTAATAACAGGCAAGTTATATTTTTGACCTACTACAAAGTCGTCTTCCCCATGTCCAGGTGCCGTATGAACACACCCTGTACCAGCATCTGTTGTCACATGTAATCCATTAATCACGAGTGACACACGATCAACAAAAGGATGTTGTGTTTCGATATACTCTAAGTCACTACCTTTGAATTCTTTTTCTAATTCAATGGCATCTTCGTTCCATCCTAATGCTTCAGCAACATTAGCAACTAAGTCTTTACCGATGATATATTTGTCACCATTCACATTATATTGACCATAAATTAAATCTGGGTGTACTGTGATCGCAACATTCGATGGTAATGTCCAAGGTGTAGTAGTCCAAATAACGAATTTTGCATCTTCATCAACAATACCTTTGCTATCTTTAACATCAAATGCTACATAAATAGATGGCGAACGCTTATCTTGATATTCAATTTCTGCTTCAGCAAGCGATGATTCACTAGATGGTGACCAATAAACTGGTTTTTTACCTTTGTAAATAAGACCTTTATCAGCCATTTCACCAAATAAACGAATTTGTGCAGCTTCATATTCCGGTTTTAATGTAATATATGGATCAGCAAAATCTCCTTTAACACCAAGGCGTTTAAAATCTTTTTTTTGATTTTCTATTTGTTCTAACGCAAATGCTTCACATTTTCTTCTAAATTCAGCAATTGATAATTCTTTACGCTTAACACCTTTTTTAGTAAGCGCTTGTTCAATTGGTAACCCATGTGTATCCCAACCAGGAACATATGGTGTATAGAAACCTTGCATTGTTTTATAACGCGTAATAAAATCCTTCAAAATTTTATTTAACGCATGTCCCATATGTAAGTTACCATTTGCATATGGTGGACCATCATGTAAAATATAATGTTCGTTATCTTTATTTTTGTCTAATGCTTTTTGATAAATATCATTAGCATCCCATTCTTCTTGGATTTTTGGCTCTTTATTCGGTAATCCTCCACGCATTGGAAAATTCGTTTTCGGCATTAATAACGTATCTTTGTAGTCCATTTCCTACACTCCTTATTACAATATTCTGACTTGATTAGTATTTAACAATAAAAAGAACTCTAAGTTCAATTAACAGGGACGATATATACCGCGTTACCACCCTGATTAACTCAACTTAGAGTTCTCTCATTGCATGTTATTCAGTTAAAACTACAGTGATATAAGAAACAAATATATATTAGGCTCACACTATCCCTAACTCGCTTGAATATATCGACTGTTTCTTACGCGTCTGCTGTTTATTGTTTATTATTCTCATTATCTGTTGAACCGCTGTTATCTGTTGCTTCTGCATCCGCCTCTGCCGTACTATCTGCTTCAGCTTTTGCTTTCATCGCTTTTTCTTCTTCAGTTAATTCATTTTCATTTAAATGATTAATATTCTCTTGTGTTACTTGTTCAGAATCAAGGTCATAATTTAATAAATAATCCCAATCATCATTTTTAAGTAAATCTAACTGTGCTTCTACTAACATACGGAAACGAGATCTAAATATTTTAGATTGGCGTTTCATATCTTCTGTTTGGAAAGAAAGACGACGAGCTTTTTCAACTGCATCATTGACAATACGATCTGCTTCGCTTTTTGCTTTAGCAATTGTTGCCTCTGCATCTTTATTGGCTGCTGCTTTCGTCTCTTCTCCAGCTTGTTTCGCTTGAACTAATGCATCGCTCACAGATTGATGCACATCTTTATAAGATTGAATATTTGTTTCTTTATCTTCGACAACTTTTTCTAGTTGTGCTTTATCTTCTTTTAAACGTTCAATTTCATTACTGAGCTGTTCTAGATAACTTTCAACTTCAGTTGGTTCAAAACCCGTTTTCACACGAGTAAAGGATTTGTTTTTTATTTCACTTGGTGTAAAAGCCATGCGTCATTATCCTCCTTCTATCATACACTATTTTGTAATTTCATTAAATATCATAAATAAAATTTCATCTAATATGGTATCATTGCTTATATTAGTCGTTAAAATTCGGTTGTTCTACACCTTATAAGTATAACTTATTTAAATAAAGTTTTGTAGGAAATTCGTACTTTATCTTTTTTTGTTTTTCCACCAATATCAGTAATCATTGCTCTGCCATACCCTTGAATAGATAGTAAGTCACCTTTATCCAGTTGGAAATCTGCAGAATCAATAATCGTATGATTAACTTTAACACGTTTCTTTTCGATTAACTGTTTGCTAATGGAACGAGATTTACGAATCATTTCTTTTAGAACGACATCTAAACGTAAACCAGTTACGGTTGTTTCGGATGAGTACCAGTTCTCTACTGATTGTATCATATCTTTTATTGGTAGCGCATTTAGTTTAACTGTCGCGCCTTTAATTTTATTTAATTCCAATATAATATATGATTCTAATTGCTTTGTCAAAGTAAATTGTATGCGATTATCTACAACAATATCACCTAATTGGTCTCTTTCGATTCCCAATGACATAATTGTGCCCAAGACATGTTGGTGTTGAAGTGTGACAAATTTTTGAGGATAATCGATTTCAAAAAGAATGATTTCAAAATCTTCCACCTCAGGTTGAAAGTAATCTGGTGCTATGATGGCTCTTTGTCTCTCAGCATATGGCCCACCATAAAAAGTAACTTCTAAATCTTGAAAACTACCAACTACAACATTTAATATATATTGGCCTCTGGGATCTAAAAAGGAAGTTAATACAGGTGCAAACTGGTCGTTGGCACGATAACACTTATCGATGAGTTGATCGATTAATTCATGTTCTTCTTTTCTAAAATGTTGATAAATATCGATGTGATTTCACTCCAAATATAAGTTAAAGCACCTCTCGTTTTTAACGTTAGGTGCTTAACATTTATTTTATAATTTATTCAAATATCATTTATCCTCAATACAAAACTTACACTAAATAATTTAAAATTAAATTAAAAATATTTTCTAAACCAGTTCGGAATAATACAAGTACAATTATTGCAACAATGGATGAAATATCAATCATGCCAATAGGTGGAATAATTTTACGGAATGGTTCTAAAAACGGTTCATACAATTTTGATAAAAATTGACCGAATTTATTTTCACGTGCGCCTGGAAGCCATGACATAAAGAAATATACAATCATCCCAAAGTAATAAATTTGAACCAAGAATAAAATAAATTGAAATATATTTGCTAATAAACCTATATCCATGAATGTTTACCTCTATTCACCTTGGTATTCCATATTTTCGATTTGATCTGTTATGCTTCCTGCAACTTCAACATTATCTGGCGTACATAAGAATATGTCAGAACCTACACGTTGAATGTCTCCACCAATTGCATAAACGGTACCACTTAGAAAATCGATAATTCTTTTTGCAGATACTTTATCAATACGTTGTAAGTTCACTAAAGTTGCTCTGCGATTTTTTAATTCGTCCGCAATGTCTTGAGTATCTGAAAAGACGCGTGGTTCAAATAAACACATTTTAGAACTTTCTTGCGTAAAACCATAATTGTTTTGATCTTGATTATTCATGTTCACAACGTTCCTAGTATTATTTTTAGGTGCACTGTTATTCATTTGATACTTCCTTTCCCCGGTTGATTGTTGTAATCTTGTTGGTTGTTTTTTGGGTACGGACTGTATGCGTTGTCTTTCTGTATTGTCATTTTGTTGATTATTATAATTTGTTTGAGACTGCGCTTGTTGTCTATCTTGTTCTTCTTCAGGTGGCGCTTGTAAATCATCGTCTTCCTCTTCAACTACGAAAAAACCACTAAATAAATCTTTTAAAGCCACGGGGCTCACTCCTCTTTTCCTACAAGTTTAGTCCCAATTCTCACAAATGATGCACCTTCTTCGGCTGCTAAATGGTAATCATTACTCATTCCCATTGACAATTCTGTGCATGGTGCATAATTTAAATTGAGCGCTTTAATTTCATCTCTCTTTGCTCTTAATGATTTGAATAAATCTTTAATATACGGTTCATCATCCGTATAAGGTGCCATCGTCATAAGACCAATTATTTCTATGTTTTCATATTGCTCTAAATCCTTAATAAACGTATCTACCTCATCTAAAGCGATACCTTGTTTTGACGTTTCTCCAGAAACGTTGACTTGAACAAAACATTTCACTTTATGTTCAGCTCTTTTATTAATCTCTTTTGCTAATTTCAGACGATCTAAAGCGTGAAAATAGTCGATATCGTTAATGACCTCTTTAACTTTTCTTGTTTGTAAAGAACCGATAAAATGCATGACTACATCGTCTGGTAAAGCTGCTTTCTTTTGTTGAAAACCTTCTAAACGATTCTCACCAAAATGTCTAATACCTGCTTGATAAGCATTATTAGCTCGCTCTATTGTAACATATTTTGTCACTGCTATCACGTGCGGGACTGTTGTAATATTACCTTTTTCGCAATGTATTTTCAATTGTTCATTTATTTGCGCTAAACTTTGTTGTACATCCAATTTTTATACACCTCTTAGTTATTGACCAATATAAGCTAACATTCGACCTGTATCGCCTTTCTCTACTCTATATGAAAAGAATAAATTTAAATCTTCCGATGTCGCATAATTCGTTATATAAATATTATTTTTCGGAACACCATCATACTCTAACAACATAGCATTCGCCTTTTTTAGGTCTATGCCATGACGATTGTCACCTCTTGTTTCGATATATTGATGAGCATCTATAGGTAATTGCTCAAACTTGCTTTTAATATCATCATTAATTTCATATGAATTTGCAGTTGCTGGTCCAATAACAACGCTTAAGTCGTTCCAATCAAATGGTATACATTTTAACATTTGATTGACAATTTGACCTACTGTGCCACGCCAACCTGCATGAGCTAAGCCTACAAAGTGATGTTTTTCGCTATAAAAATAAATTGGTACACAATCTGCATAACACATAGTTAATAAAATGTCATTTTCAAATGTATACATACCATCTATACCATGTAATGCATTAGAAAGACTATCAATATTAGTACCTTTATCTTTGTTTGTAATTTCAACTACCTTATTTTCATGTGTTTGAATCGGGAAAACCCATTGATTTCTCGGAAACTGAATTACAGAAGCAAGTAACGCTTGGTGTCTCGTTACATTATCTTGATCATCATTAATGTATCTAGCCATATTAAATGCATCTTTCGGGTAATGGCTGTATCCTTCTTCTCTTGTTGTTATACCCAATTTCACATTCTTTAATTGATTATCGTCATATTTTAAAATATGACGATCTTTGATAAATTTCTCTTGCATGCTATAAACCTCCAGCTATTCAACATTTATAAACTATCTAAAGACATTCGGGAGATTCTAAATAATTGAAAACTATATTTTTCTACATAATAATGTAGTTCACAACAAATGATATGCCAACTTCTAAATTCAAAAAAGTCATCAGATCTTTGGACCTGATGACATTTATATATTTTATATTGCCTAAATTATTATTAATTATTATGAAAAACTAACAGAAGAAGAAGTCCATTCGAGATTAACGTCTAGTTCTTCTAGAACGTCTTTCTTCACGATTTCTGATAAAGCTAGGAATATCATCTTCATTTGTAGTATGTGTTCTACCTTCATTTGCACTGTCTGTCGTTTGTGATGCACTAGAAGAGAATGAATCTTCTTTTGCAGTTGTACTTCCAGATGATGCACTGTTGCCAAATCCAGTATTTGAAGCTTTGCGACCTTGAGATGAAGGTTTATCTTCAAATCCAGTAGCAATGACTGTTACTACGATTTCATCTTGTAATTCTGGGTTAATCACAGTACCGAAAATCATATTAACATCTTCATCAGCTGCATCTTGAACAATGTCTGCTGCTTCTTGTGCTTCAAATAATGATAATGACTCTCCACCAGTAATGTTCATTAGCACACCTTGCGCACCTACAATAGAAGTTTCTAATAATGGAGAAGAAATAGCTTTTTTAGCAGCTTCTACAGCACGGTTTTCACCAGAAGATACACCGATACCCATTAATGCAGAACCTTGGTTAGACATAATTGTTTTAACGTCTGCAAAGTCAAGGTTAACTTCACCTGAAACAGCGATTAAGTCTGAAATACCTTGAACACCTTGACGTAATACATTGTCTGCTTCTTTAAATGCTTCCATCATTGGTGTTGACTTATCAACAATATCTAATAAACGGTCGTTAGGGATGACGATTAATGTATCAACAGCAGCTTTCATTGATTCTACACCAGCAGCTGCTTGTGTTTGACGCTTACGGCCTTCAAACCCGAATGGACGTGTAACAACACCAACTGTTAACGCTCCCATTTCTTTTGCAATTTTTGCTACAACTGGAGCAGCACCTGTACCAGTACCGCCGCCCATTCCTGCTGTTACGAATACCATATCAGCACCTTGGATTGCATCTTCAATTTGCTCACGAGATTCTTCGGCAGCTTTTTTACCAATTTCAGGGTTTGCACCAGCGCCTAAACCACGTGTTAATTTTTCACCAATTTGGATTTTAGACTCAGCTTTAGATAAGTTTAAAGCTTGTCCATCCGTATTGATTGAAATAAATTCAACATTATTCATACCATGATCAATCATTCGGTTAACAGCGTTATTTCCGCCGCCCCCTACACCGATGACTTTTAACGTCGCTAAATGATTAAATCCTTGTTCAAATTCTAACATTTAAATTTCCTCCTAGTTTTAGTGGCCAATCAATCGAATAGAGATTTCATAAGTTTCTTGAACTTACTTTCTTCTTTGTCTTGAGGTTTACTTTCTTCTTCTTGTTCTATGTTGTCTTCATGTTCGTATGCCTCAGACGCTTCTGGTTCTTCTATATCAGAAGTTGATGTATGTGGCTCTTCTTGTTTGTTTGATTTCTTTTTGAACCAATCAAATCCGCTTGACTTCGTACTATTTTCTCGATCATTTGATTCTATGACTTCTTCTTCAAATTCTTCACTGTCATGATTATTTATTGTAACATAATCTAGTAATTCGTCGAAAGTAATGCTACTAGAAATCGTTGAAATCGCTGAAGAAAACTCTGGTTTTCTTATACCCATTTGGGATGGCGTATGAATTCTTACTTTTTCACTTACCATGTCTTGCAGCAATTCTTTAACGCCTAGTAAATTGGCCGAACCACCTGTTACAACGAAACCACCATTTACTTTTGTAAGACCTAACTCTTGTAATACATCAAACACATTAAAGAATATATCTTCCACACGTGCTTCTATCACATCTGCCAAATCTTTTTGAGTAAATTGTGCTTCTTCTTCGCTATTTATTTGATCAATAGTAAACACATCATGATCTGACGCTGAATCAAAGAAAGCGTGACCATATTGATGTTTGATTTTTTCAGCCGTTTCATAAGAAGTATTTAAACCTTTTGCAATATCTTCCGTTATATCTCTACCAGCCATTTCTATAGCATCAGCATCTACAAGCTCTCCTCTTTCGTAAAATGCCAATTGTGTTATATCCTCACCAATGTCAATAATGCATGCGCCAAGTTCTTTCTCAGTTGCCGAAAGTACTGAGCCATAGTTATATGCATCAGAGTATACATCTAATACATCTACACCACAAGATTCTACACATTTAATCATGTTTATTAAAATTGATTTTTGAATCGCAATAACACCAGCTTCAACTTTCAAACTATGTCTTGCAATGAGTTCTTTAGGATCTGACACTTCATTATCGCCATCCACAACAAATTTAATTGGGAAAGCGTTTATTATTTCTGTTTCGGGTACATCATTTTTTTCACGAATACCTTCAAGTACACGCTCAATGTGTGTACCATCTAGTTCAGTATCTTCATAAAATTCAATTTCATTTGACTCATCAAATACCTCAGTTCCGATAATTGGAAGTTTTAAAAATACTTCCTTAACATCGACGCCTGATGCAATAGAGGCTTTTTTGATTGTATCTTTAACCGCTTGTTTTGCGATGTCGAAATCATCAATAAGACCATTTTTTATACCACTTGTGTAGGTCTGTCCTGTACCTATCACATTTATTCCATTGTGAAATTTTTCGCCCACTATCGCTTTAACACTTGACGAACCGATATCTATACTTACATAATAATGCTCTTCCATAGATAGGCACCTCCTGACAATAACTTATTCATGTTCACACTATTAACAGTTTACAATACGTTTTGACGCTTGTGAACTATAAACACATGTATTTGTCTAAATTTTTTAATTATTTTTGTCTGATTCTTTATTTATCTTATTTAAGGCACTTTGTAACTCGTCTTTCGCCTTATCTTCTTCTGTGTTTCCTTTGTCAACATTTTGATCACTTGTTGATTTAGTAGTACTTCCACCACTATAAGGAATAAAAGAAGCACCAACAGACAAATCAATGTAGCCTGATTTTTTTAAGCTTCCTGATTCATCACGTTCTAACGACTGTGACATTTGAGGATAATACTTCATTTTATTTGCAATAGTATTCAAATTACCCACAATTTGAATCTCATCTGTCGTATATAACTTGATTTGGTTTTGTAAATTTTCTTGCGGGTCATATTGCACTTCGGCGATCATGCTACGCACTTTTGTAGGCATTTTTGCTAATTCTTGTATTATTTTTTCTTTTTTCTCTTTTTTGAATCCTTCAAGGACGGGACCGTCATCTGTTACATTACTTTCTTCATAATTTTCTAATTCTGTTCCATCTTCAAGAATCGGTACATAATGATCTTTCTTTTTAACTAAACCAACGATTTGGCTTTCTGTCAGTTTAACCTTCACCTTATTCGGCAATACTTTAGTTACTTCTGCATGCTTTATTAATTTATTCTTTTTTAAATTATTAACAGCTGATGAAGTACTATAGGTATACATTCTAGAGTCATCTTTTATATCTATCGCTTTTTTTATAGAAGCTTTAGATACATTGTCATTACCTTCAATTGTCACCGAGTTGATTTTACTCAATGGCGTGAACATATAAATAAGAATCAGTAAAATAATAAATAGCAAAATACCGAAGATTGCGTATTGGATTTGTTTTTGTTTTTTACGTCGTTTTGCACGTTTCTCTTTTAAATATTCAGAATCAAATTCACTAACTTTATCTGACATTTATTTCACAACCTTTAAAGTGAAGGTAAGTGCGCTTGGAAGCTCTTAATAAACTTATTTCCGCGCTCTTCAAATGTATTGTATTGATCCCAACTTGCACAAGCTGGTGATAATAATACAACGTCATTAGGCTCAATAACTGATTGTACTTTATCGACTGCATCTTCTACATCTGTGGCCTTTATTACATATTTACCTTGATTCTCGCCTAATTTCACAAATTTTTCTTGCGTCTCACCAAAGGTCACCATCACTCTGACATTATTCATATATGGAATCAATTCATCAAATCCATTGCCTCTGTCTAAACCACCACACAACCAAATAATGGGTTGTTCAAATGAATTTAGAGCAAACTGTGTCGCTAAAGTATTGGTAGCCTTAGAATCATTATAATATTTATTGGTTTTGTTTGAACCTACATATTGAAGTCTATGCTCTATACCAGAAAAAGTTGTCAAACTATCTATTATGGCTCTTACTGAAACCCCTGCTAACAGTGCCGCTAACACAGCTGCGAGTATATTTTCTAAATTGTGTTCACCAGGTAATACTAAGTCATCTTTATGAATAAGTCGGAAACCTTTAAATGTAATATAACCATCTTTTACGTATATACCATCAACCTCTTGTTGTGTAGAAAAGTAATACACTTTTGCTTTTAAGGATTCTGATTCAATCAGGTGACGTTGATGATAATTACATATTAAATAATCCTCTTCAGTTTGATTTTTATATATTTGTTTTTTTGCATTTTGATAATTCTCTAAATTCTCATGATAATCCAAATGTGCAGAATAAATATTTGTAATAATCGATATATGCGGCTTATATTGATCGATACCTAGTAATTGAAATGAAGAGAGTTCAGTTATAAGGTAATCCTCTTCTTCTACTTCTTGTGCCACTTTTGAAGCTACATAACCTATATTGCCAGATAATTTACCAGTAATTCTACTTTTTTTAAACATATCACCTATTAAAGAAGTGACCGTTGTTTTTCCATTTGTTCCAGTCACGCCAATAATGGGCGCTTTGGAAACTAAATAACTTAGTTCTACTTCAGTAAGTATGTGTAATCCTCGACATTCCGCTTCTTGAATTAACGGAACCGTGTATGGAATACCTGGATTTTTAAAAATGAGTGGTTCATTATCAAGTAAGGAAAATGGATGCGCTCCACCAACAACTTTGACACCCATATTTTCTAAATCGATTGCATGTGCATCTTGGCTTAAATCTTTGCCATCGTTAACAACGACATTTGCACCAAGTTTTTGTAACAATTTCGCAGCTTCATACCCACTTTTTGCTAATCCTATTACTAATACATTTTTATTTTCTAAACCTGTATATTTCAGCAATTTAATTCACTCCAATCCATAAGCCAATAAGACCTGAAATAATACCAACTGTCCAAAATACAGTAACAACTTTTCTCTCATTCCAACCTACTAGCTCAAAGTGGTGATGTAGTGGTGACATTTTGAAAACTCTTTTTCCTGTAAGCTTATATGATGTGACTTGAATCATAACTGATAATGTTTCAGCTACAAATACAAAACCGATAAAAATAAGTGACAATTCTTGATTTAGCATAATTGAAATTGTAGCAAAAATACCGCCTAGAGCTAAACTACCTGTATCTCCCATAAATACCTTAGCGGGATTTAAATTAAAAGGTAAGAATCCAAGTAATGCGAAAATCATGATAATACAAAACAAGCCAATAGAATTTGCGCCTTGGATATATGCCATAAGCGCATACATAATAAATCCAATAATAGAAAGCCCAGTAGAAAGTCCATCTAATCCATCTGTTAAATTGACCGCATTAGAAAAACCAACCTGCCAAAATACAATGAAAATTACATATGCAATTGATAATGGTACTTCTAAACCTGTAAATGGAATATGAATTCCCGTTGAAAAGTCTGTTAGATTAAACACTTGGCTTAATATGAAGAAAACAACTGCAATAGCGATTTGAGCAAGGAATTTTTGTTTACTCGTTAATCCTTGATTGTTCTTTTTAACAACAATGATATAGTCATCAATAAAACCAATTAATCCAAAACCAATCGTCACAAACAACAACAATATAATCGGATTTGCATTATCCATAAAAATAATAGCTAATATTGATGTGACAATGATACTAAGTAGGAAAGTTAATCCTCCCATCGTCGGTGTACCTGTTTTTTTCATATGGCTTTGAGGGCCTTCTTCTCTTATACTTTGTCCAAATTTCATTCGCTTTAGTGTTGGTATCAATACAGGGACTAATATAAATGTTATTAGTAGTGCAATGATCGCTAGTAAATAAACCATATTATGCTCCTTTAATATTAAATTGGATTGATGTCGTTAATGCTAAGTGCAACTTATAAATCATATGTAACGAGGCAGTAAGTATGTTTCAAATTTCAAAATTATATTTTGTATTCAACATTTAAATTACTACCTCGCATCAATTTTCAAATGATACATTTTAACATGTTTTACCAGTGACGTCAGAAATACAATAAATTTTTATTCACTTTGTTTGTCACTGTTTGAATCTGAGTTATTATCATCTTTTTTATTAGAATCATCTTTGGACGATTCTTTTTCTTTGGATGATGTCGTCGAAGCCTCACCATTAACCGCTTCTGCAGATAACGTCACTTCTACTTTATCTTTTTTATCAACTTTTTGTCCTTTACTAACAGATTGATTAGAAACGAAGCCACTACCTTTTGTAGTTACTTTTGTTTGCGTCAAGGTTTCAAAAGCAATCACTTCTTCTTTTGTCCAACCTGTCATGTCTGGCATAGTTATATCCCCATCTGTCAGTAATAATACCTTACTATTCGGTAGCACTTCTTTATCTGGTGATACTGATTGTTTAACAACTTTATCTCCACTTCCTATGACAATTGGTTCGAGAGACTTACCATTCACCTTATCTTGTGCTTTTTGCGTTTCCTGACCTTGAACATCTGGCACTTTACTATACTTCACATCAGATTTATCTTTAGAATTTTTATCTCCTACGTTTAAGTATTTCAATGTGTTTTCCATAATAGGTTTAAACGCTTTACTTACACCCATTTCATAAGCTTCTTGGTCATTTTTTTGGGCTAAACTCATACCAGCATACACTATTACTTCTGGATCATCTTTAGGTGCATCACCAATAAAACTTACAAAGTATGGATTTTCCCCTTGAACATAACCACCATTATCAGAGTCAGCAACTTGTGCTGTACCTGTTTTACCTGCTACGTCATAACCATCAATTTGATAGTTTTTAGCATGACTATCTTCACTGTTTACAACTTTGTCTAATTCAGTACGCACTTTCTTAGCAGTGTCTTTAGTAATTGGTTTTCCTGCAAACTCTTTTTTACCCTTATAAAAAGTATCATCAGTAACAGGATTGCTCACGCTATCTACAAACCATGGTTGCAGCATTTTACCTTCATTATTAAAAGCGGATTGCGCTCTTAACATTTGGACTGGTGTTACAGTTGTAGATTGACCAAATGAGGATGTTTTTTGCTGTGCTTCATTATCCCAAGCTATACCACCTGTAGATTCACCATCAAACATACTCTTAGTAGATTTACCAAAACCAAATTTTTCATACCATTCTTTCATCTTATCTGAGCCAACTAAATCTTGTAAGTGCATCATTAAAGTGTTTGAAGAATACGTGAAACCAGTAGACATTGAGATTTTTCCCCAACCTACTTTATTCCAGTCAGATATTTTAGAGCCCATTACTTCTCTAGGTTCAGCAGTATATTTTTTATCAGGTTTAAATTTACCTTCTTGAATTGCTGCCGCTAGACCATAAGATTTAAAAGTTGACCCTGGTTCATATGTGTTTTGATATAAATCATTTGCCCATTTTTTTCCAAAATCTTTACCAGTTTCTGGATTAAAAGTTGGTCTTTGACTAAATGCCAAGATTTCTCCTGTTTTCGCATCCATCACTACGGCAAACAAATCTTTTGGCTTATAATGTTCAACCATGCCATCTAGCGCTTCTTCAACGAAAACCTGTATATTTGAATCAAGTGTTAAATGTACGTCATCTCCACGTTTAGGCACTTTTTCTTTTTTGGTGTTTGGTGCAATATACCCCCAAATATCATGAATATACGATAAAGCACCTTTTTGTCCTGAAAGATAGCTATCAAATATTTTTTCAACACCTAAAGCACCTTTTAATTCTCCACTATCTGGATCTTTTTGAGCTATACCTATCAAGTGAGATGCAAAGTTTCCATTAGGATAAAATCTTTCAGTTTCTGGATATAACGTCACACCAGGAAGTTTCATTTTTTCAATTTTTTCTTTCTCTTGATACGTTAAATCTGTGCCTTTTTGACCAAATTCAACTTGAAAGGCTTTTTTATTATCTAGTTTTTTCTCAATTTCTTTTGCTGACATATCAATCACTGTCGCAAGTTTTTTTGCAGTTTCTTTTTTGTCTTTTACATGCTTAGGTTTATCGCTGCCTTCGCTTGCTTTTTTATCAACAACTGCCACAACTTTATACCGTTCCACATCTTCCGCTAACACTTTGCCATTTCTGTCATAAATCTTACCTCGTTCTGGTTGCTGCTGACTATTTACTAAGTATTTTTCGTTCGCTTTCATAATTAAATCTTCACCAGAAGAGTGTCCTGTCAACATAATATATGAGTATCTTAAAACCAACGTAAAAAAGAGCAGTCCAAATCCAAGAATGAGTAGGACTGCCCCTATTTTACTTTTTTTAATTGAAAACTTCGGTTTCTTTAATTTAATTCTTCGCTTCGCCATTATTACGCACTACCTTTACATTATCGTTCTTAAGGCTCATTCCATCTTTTTTGGCCTTATCGTAAATGCGTTCATATGAGGAGTTCTTTTTAATTTCAGATTTTATTGCGCTGTTTTCACTAGATTGTTTTTCAATTTTTGTATCTAAATCTGCAATTTTTTCTCGAGTTTCATACGCATCCATTTTTAAAGATAGCATATAAATACTTATTAAAGCAATCACTGTTATAAGTCCTATGTATAACATCTTTTCAAACTTAGTTAGCTTGACAATTACTTTACGCTTAACTGTCTGGGGTTGACTCTGGGGATGAGGCGACGGTTGCGTTTGTGGTATTTGTTGTTCTGCTCCACTATACGGTTGGTATATCTTCTCTACTGCCACTCAAAAATCACTCCTTATTTTAGTATTTCAGCTATACGTAACTTGGCACTACGCGCTCGATTATTTTTTTCTAAATCTTCATCTGTAGCAATAATTGGTTTTCGATTAACTCTTTTCAATTTTGGTGTATAAGCTTCTGGAATAACAGGTAAGCCTCTTGGCACTTCGGGGCCTTTTTCATATTCTTGGAACATTTGTTTACAAAGGCGATCTTCTAACGAGTGGAACGTAATCACAGATATTCTTCCGTTCACTTTCACAAGCTCGATTGCTTGTTCTAATGAATTTTCAAATGCAGACAATTCATCATTAACTGCAATTCTAATTGCTTGGAAAATCCTTTTAGCAGGATGCCCGCCTTTTCGTCTTGCCTTAGCAGGTATTCCTTCTTTAATAACATCCACCAGTTCTAAAGTTGTTTCAATTGGCTTTTGTGCTCTATTTTGTTCTATTCGTCTAGCAATTTGTTTCGAAAATTTTTCTTCGCCATAACGATGAAAAATTCTCACTAATTTTTCAAATGACCAATCATTAACTACTTCATACGCTGATAATGATTGGGTTTGATCCATACGCATATCTAATTTCGCATCATTATGATAACTAAAACCTCTTTCAGGTACGTCTAATTGGGGGCTAGACACACCCAAGTCATAATAAATGCCATCTACTTTTTCAATATTTAAATCATCTAAAATTTCAGTTAATTTTCTAAAGTTGCTATGGACGAAGGTAACTTTATGTATATGGTCTTTCAATACTTCTTTTGCATTTTCAAGGGCTGTTGTATCTTGATCAATTGCAATAAGTCTACCTTCGTCTCCAATTTGATTTAATAAATAGAGGGCATGGCCTGCTCCACCTAATGTACAGTCGACATATATGCCATCTTCTTTAATATCTAAATAATCTATAGTTTCTTTTAGCATAACGCTGACATGATGAAACAATTTAACGCCTCCATTTAAAAATCAAAGTCAATTAAGTCTTCGGCAATATCTTCAAAACTATCTTCTGATTCATCATAAAAATCATTCCAAGTTTCTCTATCCCAAATTTCAATACGGTTTGAGACACCTATTACCGTACATTCCTTACTCAAATTGGCATATTTCCTCAAATTTTGAGGAATATTTATACGCCCTTGCTTATCTAATTCCACTTCAACAGCACCTGAAAAGAACATACGCATGAATTTACGCGCATCTTTTTTTGTCATTGGTAAGGTTTTCATTTTCTCTTCAATTACTTGCCATTCTTCTAAAGTGTAACCAAATAAGCATTTATCAAGGCCACGGGTAATTATAAAACGCTCATTTAGGTCATAACGAAATTTGGACGGAACAATCATACGTCCCTTAGTATCCAATTGATGCTCGTATTCACCCATGAACATTTATAATCACCTCACCTTCTTATATATATAATTTACCACATCTCACCACTATCCTCCACTAATTATACAAATTTCACCAAAATTTCTTGAAACATAGAAAAAAACACCCGATTCATCTTTTAAATGAACCGGGTGCTTCCCTTGATACTCTAAGGTTTTATCAATATATGATCAAATGTGTATGAAAGTGGTGGATAAGTGGAGGGACTAAACACATCTATCCCAAAATCATTCATAATTTGAAGTGGATTCCAAATTCTTTCTTGTAATCCACCCATTGGATGGAGTGTTTGACTTATGAGCTCAAAATGTTTCATGCTAATGTCATTTTCTCTTTCAACATTCAATAAATACCGTTTTATTAAATAATCAAATTGCTTTTGGTGAATTTCGTTATTTTTGTTCAACAATACCTTATTATCATGATTGTCTTTAACTTCTGCCTGAAGAGATTGAAACAAATCATTTTGCTGTTCTTTTAAAGCTTCAATCTGTTCTATAAAAGATTGCGAAGCTTTAGATCTAATAAACTTTGTTTTATCTGCTTCAATTCCTTTTTCAATGATATTATTACAATTCAATCGATATTGTGCTACTAATTTTTCTATTCTGGTATTTAAATACGTAATCCTTAATCGTGGTAAAACGATAGGCATATCTACTTGTAATGTTCGAAAAACTTCACTTAATTCTGTCCAATATTTAATTTCACTAGGGCCGCCTATGAATGCTACTGTATTAAATAGCCATTCTTCCATTACTGGTCTCGTAACGACATTATTAGAAAATTTTTCTGGGTCTGTTTCTACCATATTAAGAAGTTCTTGTTCCGAAAACGATTTCTCTGATTTATTTAAATAGAAACGTCCATTTTCAAAAGTTAATAGTTGTCTTACACCACCATCATCCATAAACAAATGTACATTCGTCTCTGTCTGTATCATTTGATCTAAACCGTCAGTGATAGTTTGAGCCTGTGTTTGCCTAAAGGCATCGTCAACTAAATTATGATTTTTAATAATGTCCTTGAACATTGGCTTTTCTAAACGGCGCAATGCTTTATCATTTGCATCTATCAGTAATAATCCGTAATGTTTGAAAACTTCGTGTAATAACGCTTTAAACATGTCAGTCCAACCATCATAGTTATCGATAATCTTTCTACACATGTTTAGTAGTTTTGGAGAAGCCTCAGTTTCTTTTAATTCTTTGAAAAATTCATTTAATGCTTTATGTAACGCTTCTTTATCTGGCGTATACTTTGAAACACTAGATTCTGGAGGCGTCATAGTACTATATTTTATTTTTTGTAACGTTGCCGTATGTTCATTAAAAACATAAGTATGATTTACTTCATCAAAATCATGATCTTCACCTGCAATCCAAAAAACAGGGACAACATGTGTATCGTAATCTTTCGATAGTTTTTCACTTAATGTAATAATCGAAAATATTTTATGAAACGTATATAAAGGTCCACCAAACAAACCAGCTTGTTGACCACCGATTACAACTTTCGCACCTTTACTAAGCGCTTTTAAATTTTTATTTTGTTGATAATCTAATGTTAAATCATCCATATATGCTTCAATGATTTTGGCTAGAGACGCTTCTCTTCCGTTATTTTCTGAAAGTAGTCTTTTTTTATAATTTTGTTCATCCATTGCATCAAGATGATAATACTTAGCTAAAGTTGAATCACTATTTTTAATATTCGCTATAAATTGATCTTTTTCATTAAGTTTCGTTGTCATACAATCCATTCGTAATTCTCCTTACGTTACTCTATTCCTATTTAGTATAAAGTTTATATTCAACATTGACAATTTTACGGCTTATAAATTTATTAGAAAATATACTTACTCTCTTTCAACATTGTAATCCAATGCTTATACATACGATCAGTACCTTTAAATATATTAAAACAAAGCACAAATTAATATTGATTTTACATAAAATGTTTTAAGCATTCATTTTTGTGAAATATCCAATAAAATAAGGTATAATAGTTAGTAATAAAGCAAAGGGGGAAGCTAAAGTGAGTAATGTTAAACGACTAGATATTAATTACAAAACAGATGAATTATTTGAAGATTTTAGGAACTTCGGAAATGAAGATTTATATTTAGTAGATGAATTACGCGGTGAAATGATAGACGCTAGTTCGGACTCACCATTTTATGGCATATATGTCGGTGATAGGTTAGGTGCTCGTATGGCTTTATACCGTAAAGGAGAAGTTGAAGAAGTATACTTCTCAGATTTTGATGATTATAATATTTTATGGAAATTAGAAGTTTTACGTGATTTCCAAGGTCGTGGTTACGGCGAAGCACTGCTAGATTTTGCTAAGGAACAAGGTCAACCTATTAAAGTCATTGCTCGTAATCAATCAAAAAATTTCTTCATTAAACATGGCTTTAAAGATATCGAACAACAAAATAAAGACGGTCACGATATACTTATTTGGACACCATGATTTTCCTGTCCAATACCACTAAATAATGATACACGCATTTTTAATATATAGTATATGTTTTTTATAAAGTAAACTTTTTCATTTCTTAAATTATCATTAACATAATATGAAGCGTGAATTACAATCAATTTTTCTGATTATAATTCACGCTTCTTTTATTTTGCTATATCTAACAATTGATCAAGCGATTCGATAGTATAATCTGGATTAATTTCTGTATCATTTATTTTATTTCTTGGATTAAACCAACATGTTTTTATTGACGCATTTTTTCCACCTAAAATATCTGATGTTATTGAATCACCAACAATCATTGCATGAGCTCTTTTGTCATGACCGATTTTATTAAAAACAAAATCAAAAAACTCTGGCATAGGTTTTTGATATCCAGTTTGCTCAGATACAAACACACCTTTAAACCAATCTCCCATTTCTGTTTTTGCTATACGTCTTTGTTGTGTTTCCAAAACTCCATTGGTAACAATATATAGATCGTGAGTGTTTTTGAGCATGCTCAATGTTTCCACCGTATTCATAAAATACTTTATTGGGGCATTTGCGAGTTCATCCCGAAAGATTACATCCGCTTCTTGCCCATTCACATTGATTTGATGTAAATCAAAATACACTTCAAACCTTTTACTTAACACTTCAGTTTTTGTTAATTGATTTTGTTGAAACGCTTCCCAATGTGCTTGGTTTACAGTTATAAATTGATTTAAATCATTTTGATCTGTCTCTAAATTATATTTTTTTGTAAGTTGATGAAATGCATATGCTTCAGCATCATGAAAATCTACAATTGTATCGTCAAAATCGATAAGCAAACATCTTTTATTCATAGTATTTTCTAACCCCTTAATGAATTCACTTAATAAAGTCAATTAATTATGTCATCGTTAATGTATAAACATAGTCGAATTTTATTTCATCATACCATATTTCAAATATTAGCAAACAAAAAAGGCCAAGGTTATTACCTTGGCCAGTCCGTCATAGAAATTCAAATTAAAATCCGAATAATTTACTTGCTAAACCTACACCATTTTCTACGATATCTACTATACTAGTGCCTAATTTAGCACCGTCTCCTGCTATGCCAGCTTGTACTGTATCTTTAATTGCATTAAATAAACCTTCCATTATAAACACTCCTCATTACATTATTTAGAATAAATAATCTGCTATTTTTTAAAATCCGAAAAGTTTTCCTAGTAAACCTGCACCACTTGAAACGATATCTACAATACTTGTACCTAATTCTGAACCGTTACCTGATTTTGCTGCTTCTACTGTGTTTGCAATTGCTTCTGCTAATTTAGTCATAATTTATTTCTCCTTTATTATTTATATATTTATATTAGAATCCAAATAATTTACTTGCTAAACCTACTCCGTTTTCTACGATACTTACGATACTTGTACCTAATTTAGCACCGTCTCCTGCTATGCCAGCTTGTACTGTATCTTTGATTGCATTAAATAAACCTTCCATTATAAACACTCCTTATTATAAGATAAATGCTTATGACTGCTTTTTATGTTTTAAACGATACTGTTAATTTGTTATTTAATTAAGTATCTTTTGTTATCTATAACTATAAGACATTTGCATATAAATTTGTGTTTTATTTCATACTTCGTTAAATAGTAGTAAAAACTGTAGCAAAAGATACATTGGTTTACAGTTTTGAATGCCCAACTGTATTTTACGCAATTCCATGTCATACAATTTACAAAATAGAATTTATTTATAAAATTTATATATAAATAAAATTAACAAATGCTTTAACGATGATTATATTTGTTGCGGTATTTCTCAATATTTTTATCTGACAGTTTATACATGCATTTATTGATTTGATACAAACATCAAAAAAGCGCCACTTCAAATTGAAGTAGCGCAAACGCAAATAATCATTAAATTATATTACCTTATAGTTATATATTCAATACCACTTAGCATTAGCCTAAAACATATTTATTGTCTTAATCGTCTATATACAATTTAAGCAACTAATAAATTTAAATGATTACAACAATATATAATAATAATTGTTATGCCATAACTATATGATCAAAGCCGCGTTTAAATTTACAAGCTAAAGCATTACTTTCTGACAAAACTTTCATATATTTTGAGTATAATTTACTTGATTCAATAACAAATTTCATAAGTAACCCTATTTTGCAATTAGTAGTTTAACTTTATTAAGCCATAAATTAACAGTATATGTTGTTCACTGCGCATGTAAAAAAACAAAAAAAAGACCGCTAATATATTAGCGATCTAGTCAGTAAACACATAATTTATTATGTATTTTACGTTATTAGCGTCCTGGGAGGGATTCGAACCCCCGACCGATGGCTTAGAAGGCCATTGCTCTATCCAGCTGAGCTACCAGGACATTATCTTTTGAACACAAGAATAATTATATCTAATTTACACTGATAAAGCAATACTCTATCCCTTAAAAATAAATATGATTTTTCACTATTGTAAACTTTTTATCATAATATTGCTAATTTATTTAAATTCTTTAAATAGTACAATCCATTAACGTGAGCACTATTTTTACAACACTGAAATGTAAAATGTTTCTTACATTCAACGCTTTACAGTAATACGAAGATGAACCTACGATTCAATCATTTCTAGACGTAGATTCACCCCACTTATTTAGAGTACAAAATTTTCACTACTGATGATTTCATGATTTCGATTACGGAAATTTAAAGTTGCTTCTAATCTCGTATCATCAATAAGCAATTCTGCATATGTTTCTTCAATATTACTTCTCGACTGTGAAATACTACCTGGATTTATGACATGCACACCATTTATTGTTTCATGTTTAGCAACATGTGTGTGACCATAAAAAGCAAATTTACAGTCTGCTGCTTTTGCTTGTTCCGCTAAAGGCATTCTTGTACGATTCACTTGATATAAATGACCGTGAGTTAAAAATGCCTTAATACCATTTATATCGATTGTTTGCTCATTTGGAAACTCAGGATAAAAATCAGTATTCCCTTTTACTCTATAAAAGTAACTGAGTTCACTATCATCATAAGCGAATTCAGAGTCACCTAAGTGAATGGCAGCATCTATATCCTCATGCTGATTTATAATATCAAATAGCACACCTTGTTCAGTATGATTGTCACTAACTATAATCCATTTCGACATTATTGATCACCTTCTAGATATTCTTGTAGCTGTTCTATTGCTTTACCTCTATGACTAATTTGTCCTTTTTCTTCTGCAGTTAGCTGAGCCATTGTTTTATTTTTGTCTTCTACAAAAAAGATAGGATCATATCCAAAGCCATGTTCACCAATTTTATTTAGTGTGATTTCTCCTTGTACAGTTCCTTTAAATTGTACTGTATCTTCACCCGGTGCGCTCATGCTAATAACACAAACAAATTGTGCACTACGGTCTGTTTCATCACCTAACTGAGTTAGAAGTTTTTCAATATTTGCATTATCATCTTTTGTTTCTCCAGCATAACGCGCTGAATATATACCTGGCTCTCCATTTAAAGCAAAAACTTCCAATCCACTATCATCAGCAATAACACGCTTATTTAATGCTTCTGCAGCTGCTTCAGATTTTAGTCTTGCATTTTCTTCAAACGTGTCACCTGTTTCCTCAACGTCAAAATCTTCGATGAGTTCTGAAATGCCTATAACATTATAATCAGGGAAAATAACTCTAAAATCATTTATTTTCCCTTTATTATTTGATGCAATAACAATATCTTCCATTTTTACGCCTCACTTTAAACTTCTATTTTTTCAACTGTTGCTTTCATATTTAACCATTCTTCAATAATACGTTCGATATGTTCTGTTTCTCCTGTCGCAAAAAATTTATGTGCGGGCTGTTTCTTATAACCTGCGTGTTCATTACTGAATGTTAATAATGCACTCACTTCTCTGGCTGTTTCTAGTCCAGATGAAATAACTACTTTTTCTCCGTGAAAATAATCATTAATCGGCTGATAAAGTAAAGGATAATGTGTACATCCTAAAATAACTGTATCTGCTTTGCTATTTCTCCACTGTTTTAACGTTTGATGTATAACGATACTCGTAATCGTTGGATCCTTGTATCTCATTTGTTCTACGAGAGGCACAAAGCCTGGGCATGCCACACCAGATACTTCTACATTTGGATTTATTTGTTTAATGTGATGTCGATATGCCTCTGATTTAATCGTACCTTCTGTACCTAATATTAAAACATTTTGATTTTTTGTTGTCATAATCGCTGTTCTAGCACCTGGTTCAATAACGCCAATAACAGGTATTGCCAATAAGTTTTGTAAATGTTTTAATGCCACTGCCGTTGCAGTATTACATGCAATCACTAACATCTTGATATCAAACGTCATGAGTTTTTCAGCTAATTCTGTAGTAAATTGTCTTACCTCAGAAGCTTCTCTTGGTCCATATGGACAGCGTTTTATATCTCCTAAATAATAAATGGTTTCATTTGGTAATTGGCGCATGATTTCTTTAGCAACTGTTAAACCTCCAACGCCAGAGTCAATAACTCCAATTGGTTTCTCCATATCTTGTTCATCCTTATATATTTACTTGTCTTTTATTGTAGCATAGCTGCGTTTTCAAAATCATTTTCCAAGACCTAAAATACAAAATAGCAGACAATTCAAATATTATACTTATCAATAGGTTAGCATCATTGAATCATAGAGTCATACCAGTTCTTCGCTATTTAACAAAATTCACAATATTACTAATGGAAAATTTTTATATAATCAGATAATCTATATATTAATATTTTAATACACTAATAACTTAAAATTTTTATTATAGTATATATACTTTTTTAAAGCTTAATCACTGTATTAAATTTGTATCTATAAAATATTTCATAAAAAAATGCCAACAAAGTTTAAACTTTGTTGGCATTTTCATTATATATTAGTTTACTTGGTGGTCTGAACCAAAGAATGATTTGAACATATGGAAAGAAGTTTCACGGTTTAATGCAGCAATTGATGTCGTTAAAGGAATGCCTTTCGGACATGCGTTAACACAGTTTTGTGAGTTACCACACTCTTGTAACCCACCTGCACCCATCAATGCATTTAAACGTTCATCTTTAGTCATTGAACCTGTTGGGTGTAAGTTAAACAATCTAACTTGTGAAATAGCTTGCGCACCAACAAAATCGTTGTTTCTTGTAACGTTTGGACAAACTTCTAAACATACACCACACGTCATACATTTAGATAATTCATATGCAGTTTGACGTTTTTTCTCTGGCATACGAGGACCTGGTCCAAGGTCATACGTACCGTCAATCGGTACCCATGCTTTCATACGTTTCAAATTATCAAACATTCTACTACGATCAACTTGTAAGTCACGAATAACTGGGAATGTACTCATTGGTTCTAACTTTATTGGTTGTTCTAATTGATCAACAATTGCTGTACAAGATTGTCTTGCTTTACCATTGATAACCATAGAACAAGCACCACAAACCTCTTCTAAACAGTTCATATCCCAAATAACAGGTGTTGTTTTCTCACCTTTACTATTGACTGGATTACGTCTAATTTCCATTAAACAAGCAATAACATTTAAATTCTCTTTGTAAGGAATTTCAAATTCTTCTTCATAAGGATTAGACTCTGCATCATCTTGTCGTTTAATGATGAGCTTAATTGTATTTTGATTTTGTTGTTGGCTTTGTTGTTCATCTTGCGCTTGAGTTTCATTTACTTCTTTAGTATCTGCCATTTTATTTACCTCCTTTAGAACTACTTGAATAGTCACGTTTACGAGGTGGGATTAAACTTACATCTACTGGTTCGTATGTAAATTTAGGCGCTTCTGTTTTTCCTTGATATGATGCTAAAGTCGTTTTTAACCATTCTTCGTCGTTTCTTTCAGGGAATTCAGGTTTATAATGTGCCCCACGAGACTCATTTCGGTTATATGCACCGATTGTAATTACACGTGCTAATACTAACATATTCCATAACTGACGCGTAAAGAATACCGCTTGGTTACTCCAAGTTTGAGTATCTTCAATATCAATATTTTGGTAACGTTCCATCAATTCTACGATTTTCTTGTCTGTTTCCAATAATGCTTTATTATCACGTACAACAGTAACGTTTGCTGTCATGACTTCACCAAGTTCTCTATGAAGTTTATACGCATTTTCTGTACCGTTCATTTTCAATAAATTATCGAATTTATCTTGTTCTTCTTTAACACGTTTTTCATAAATACTATCATCTAAATCAGTATATGATTTTTCAATATTAGCGACATATTCAATCGCATTTGGTCCTGCAACTGTTCCACCGTATATGGCAGATAACAATGAATTAGCACCTAAACGGTTACCACCATGTTGTGAGAAATCACATTCACCAGCTGCAAATAAACCTTTGATATTTGTCATTTGATCATAATCTACATAAAGTCCACCCATTGAATAGTGCACCGCTGGGAAGATTTTCATCGGTACTTTTCTTGGATCGTCACCAGTGAATTTTTCATAAATTTCAATGATTCCGCCCAATTTTACATCCAACTCATGCGGATCTTTATGTGAAAGGTCAAGGTAGACCATGTTTTCACCATTAATACCTAATTTTTGATTCACACATACATCAAAAATTTCACGTGTAGCTATATCACGAGGTACTAAGTTACCATAATCTGGATATTTTTCTTCTAAGAAGTACCATGGTTTACCATCTTTATATGTCCAAATTCGGCCACCTTCACCACGAGCTGATTCACTCATCAATCGTAGTTTGTCATCGCCAGGAATTGCTGTTGGATGAATTTGAATAAACTCACCATTTGCATAAATCGCACCTTGTTGATAGACGATTGACGCAGCAGAACCAGTATTAATCATTGAGTTAGTTGTTTTACCAAATATGATACCCGGACCACCAGTAGCCATAATAACTGCATCTGAACCGAATGATTTTATTTCAGAAGATGTCATGTCTTGAGCCACAATACCCCTAGCCATATTGTCATCATCTTTGACAATGCCCAAGAATTCCCATCCTTCATATTTTGTAACTAAACCATCCACTTCATAGCTACGTACTTGTTCATCTAAGGCATACATTAATTGTTGACCTGTTGTTGCTCCAGCATATGCCGTTCTATGATACATGGTACCACCGAAGCGACGGAAATCTAGCAAACCTTCATTTGTTCTATTGAACATTACACCCATACGGTCAAGTAAATGTATAATGTTTGGCGCTTCCTCTGCCATTGCTTTTACTGGTGGTTGATTCGCTAAGAAATCTCCACCGTAAACTGTATCATCAAAGTGAACAGCAGGTGAGTCACCCTCACCTTTTGTATTCACTGCTCCGTTTATGCCACCTTGTGCACATACAGAGTGTGAACGTTTAACAGGCACTAATGAGAACAAGTCAACATGTGCGCCTTGTTCTGCTGCTTTAATTGTTGACATCAGACCGGCAAGTCCTCCACCGACAACAATAATTTTCTTCTCTGCCATAAATAGTCACTCCCCTAAATATATCTGAAACATTTTTAAATTATACGAAAGCAAGGATAGCACTTATTCCGATATATGAAACTACGATAAATACAACAAGTGATACCCATGTAAAGATTTGTTGTGATCTTTTAGATTGTAAAACACCCCATGTAACTAAAAATGACCATAAGCCATTTGCAAAGTGGAATGTTACAGCAAGTAAACAGATGATATAGAAAATTAACCAAATTGGATTAGATACAATATCATGTACCATATCGAAGTTAACTTCTTCACCTAATGCACGCTGAATACGTGTTTGCCACAAATGTATTCCGATGAAAATAAACGTTATAATACCAGTCAAACGTTGTAATAAGAACATCCAATTTCTAAATTGAGAATAATGTCCTACGTTTTCTTTTGCCGTAAAGGCAATATGTACACCATATACCGCATGATAAAGAATTGGAATATAAATCACGATAAACTCCAATGCAATCAAGAATGGTAAAGATTCCATAAATCCAGCAGCCTTGTTAAACGCTTCAACGCCTTTTGTAGCTTGATGGTTAACAAGTAGATGCACTAATAAGAATCCACCTATCGGTATTACGCCTAACAAAGAATGTAAGCGTCTTAAATAGAATTGATTTTTCGAATATGCCAAAAGGAAGTCCCCCCTGTGAAACAATTAATTTTTTGGTATCTTTTTTTAAAGTATAAATGTGATGATACTTATCAACTAAAACTAAACAACAACATGTTATGCAATCGCTTTATATTTATAGCAATATAAACTTCAACATGTATGTATAAAACAATGAAGTAATACCCCTAGTTGAATTTGACAATTGTTTTATTATATAGATTTAAGTGATAACTTTTCTCAATTAGTAAACGCTTCCATATACTTTTAAAAAAAGAATTCCTGTTATTTGCTATTGTAACACTAATTCATAAAATTTTGGGCATGAGAATGATTCTCATGCCATATTCTTTTTTATCTATTTGTTATATAGTGCGTGATGAAGATTCTCAGCAACTTTTTGAGGTAAACCAGAAGATTTTAAATCCTCAATGCTTGCCTCTTTCATTTTCTTTATGGAACCAAAAGTTCGTAATAATTTAGTTTTTCGTTTAGAACCAATACCATCGACGGTATCTAATACTGATTGCAAGCCAGTTTTTTGGCGAGTTTGTCTATGAAATGTAATTGCAAATCTATGAACTTCGTCTTGTATTCTTTGAAGTAAATAAAATGCTTGGCTATTTTTTTTCAAAGGTACAATCTCTGCACTTTCACCGTATAAAATCTCTGAAGTTTGGTGTTTATCATTTTTACGCAACCCAGCGACTGGTATATCCAAACCTAATTCGTTTTCAAGCACATCGATAACCCCGCTCATATGACCTTTACCACCATCAACGATGATTAAATCTGGTAATGGAGTACCTTCATTTAAAACACGAGTATAACGTCTACGCACAACTTCTCTCATAGATTTATAATCATCTGGGCCATCTACCGTTTTGATTTTATATTTGCGGTATCCTTTTTTATTTGGTTTACCATCAATAAACGACACCATGGCTGAAACTGGGTGTACACCTTGGATGTTTGAATTATCAAAAGCTTCTATACGAATAGGTGTCTGAATTCCCATGCGGTCACCTAATTCTTCAATCGCCTTCACGGTACGTGATTCATCTTTAGCAATGAGTTCAAATTTATTCTCTAAAGTAACTTCAGCATTATGATTTGCTAAATCAATCATTTCTTTTTTCTTGCCCTTAATCGGCTGAACTATTTTTGTATCTACAACCGATTGGATAATATCTTTGTTTAAATTTTTAGGAATATGCACTTCTTTAGGGAGAATATGTTGATTTAAATCATAAAACTGACCTATAAAAGTATAAAATTCTTCTTCTTCTGTTTGCTGCAGCGGAATCATAGTAGCATCTCGTTTAATCATATTCCCTTGTCTTATGAAAAACACTTGAATACACATCCAACCTTTTGACACACTGTAGCCAAATACGTCTCTTATAGTATTATCTGAAGTAGTGATTTTTTGTTTCTTAGTTAAATTGTGAATATGTTGGATTAAATCTCGATACTCTTTTGCTCTTTCAAAGTCTAACGATTCACTCGCTTCGTTCATTTTCTGTTCTAAGTTATTCAGTATTGTTTTATCTTCACCATTTAAAAAATCAGTGATTTCTTTAGTCATTTCCGCATATTTATTTAAATCTACCGGGTAAACACAAGGTCCTAAACACTGACCAATATGGTAATATAAACACAATTTGTCGGGCATTTTATCACATTTTCTAAATGGATAAATTCTATCTAATAACTTTTTTGTTTCTTGAGCTGAATAAGCATTAGGATAAGGTCCAAAATATTTTCCTGTGCCTTTTTTAACTGTGCGTGTCACGATTAAACGAGGATACTTTTCTTTTGTAATTTTGATAAAAGGATAACTTTTATCGTCTTTCAACAAAATGTTATATCTCGGTTGATATTGTTTAATCAAATTAAGTTCGAGTAGTAAAGATTCTGTTTCACTCGAAGTTACAATATATTCAAAGTTTCTAATTTCTGAAACAAGTCGTGTCGTTTTAGCATCATGTGCACCTGTAAAATAAGACCTTAATCTATTTCTTAATTTTTTAGCCTTGCCGACATAAATGACTTGATCATTTCGATCTTTCATTAAATAGCAACCTGGTTCAGTGGGGACTACCGTTAATTTTTGTTTAATATCTTCTTGGTATTTTTCCATTTAAGTTCCCCTCCTTTCTTAATAAAAGTACATTGTTAAAATAGTAATTATAAAAATTTGCATAACAGTTATATAGAGATTAACGCTTGTTTGCAAATAAAACTTTTCAACTCTTACCTACATTATAGAATATACATTAGCATTAAACCAAAGTATTCATTTCCATATCAAAAATCTAACAACTAGATATTTTAATTGTTATTCATAAAATGCTTTCATCCTCAAAATGGAAGTGTGGCTCTGAAAAAAGACACTTCAAACAACTTTGACTTCAGTTGGAATAACAAAAAGTCACAGAAAAAACCTGAGACATTCATAGATGCCCCAGGTCGTTGCGTTGTACTTTTATAAATGTTTCTCAATAACTTCTGCTAAGTTTTCTTTAGGTTGGAAACCTACAACTTTATCGACAGGCTCGCCATCTTTAAATAAGATTAAAGTTGGGATACTCATTACTTCAAATTTAGCAGCTGTTGATGGATTTTCATCTACATCAAGTTTTAAAATATTAGCTTTTCCATCATAATCACCAGCTAATTCTTCTAATACTGGAGCAATCATCTTACATGGGCCACACCAAGTTGCCCAAAAATCTACTAAATTGACACCTGATTGAATATTTTCATCAAAGTTTGAATCTGTTACTTTTACGATTGCCATAACTGCCAATCCTCCTTAAATTTCAAATGATGAAGAAATTATAACAGACTTTAAGCAAATCTGCATACCTCTTGCTCACATTTATTTCAATTCTGCGACGGTCACGCCAAATCCACCTTCACTTGGCATGCCGTTCCTATATGATGACACATTTTTATGTTGTTTTAAATGTTTTTGCACACCTTTTTGCAACGCACCAGTTCCTTTACCGTGAATAATATATACTTGTTCGTAATTACTTAACACTGCTTGATCTAAATACTGATCAACGGCAACCATTGCTTCATCATAACGGTAGCCACGTAAGTCTAGTTCCATTTTAATACTTTGACGATTTTCACGTTTAACCATTTTAGAAGGTGCTTCTTTTGTCTTTTTTGTTTTTTCTAAATCGCTGGTAGGTAATTTCATTTTAATGATGCCCATTTGAACAACTGCTTCATTATCATCTAGTAACTCTAATATTTCACCTTTTTGCCCATATGTTAGAACTTTTACTTCATCGCCAACTTTAATTTCATCCCATTTTTTCTTTTCAACATTTTGTTTCAATGATTTGGCTTCATATTGATCATCTAACTGTTTCTTTTTATTGATGAGCTCATGTTCTTTTACATCGGCACCTTTTTTGTCTCTAAGTTCACGTAATTCTTTAATAATCTCATCAGCTTCTTTAGTAGCGGCTTTCACACGCTGATTGGCTTTGTCTTTCGCCTCGCTCATTAATTGTTTCTCATGATTACGATATTTATCGTATTCTTTTTCAAGTTCATCATGTGTTTCTTGAGCTTCTCTCAGTAAGCTATCTAATTCAATTCTCTGTTCGTCTACACGTTTAGAATTTTTCTCTAATGAAGCAATCATTTCATTTATTTCTTGTTCATCTTGTCCAATCATTGCTTTCGCATTTTGAATCACTTTCATATTAAGGCCTAATTTTTTTGAAATATCGAAAGCATTAGAACGGCCCGGCACACCCATGAGCAACTTATATGTTGGGCTTAATGTATTTACATCAAACTCTACACTAGCATTCATTACTCCTGATCTGTTGTAACTATATGCTTTAAGTTCAGGATAATGCGTTGTCGCCATAACTAATGAGCCTATTTCATGAACATAATCTAGGATACTCATAGCTAAAGCAGCACCTTCACTTGGATCTGTTCCAGCACCAAGTTCATCAAAAAGTATCAAACTATTTCTGCTTGTATGCTGTAAAATTTCAACAATATTTTTCATGTGTGATGAAAATGTTGATAGTGATTGTTCAATAGATTGTTCGTCTCCGATATCACAATAAACATTTTCAAAAATGCTTAATTTACTCCCGTCTAAGGTAGGTATCAACATCCCTGATTGTGCCATCAAAATTATAAGTCCCAGTGTTTTTAACGTTACTGTTTTACCACCTGTGTTAGGTCCAGTGATGATTACCGTTTCAATATCGTCGGCAAATTCAATCGTATTAGCTACAACCGTGTCTCTATCTAATAAAGGATGAAATGCTTTAGGTAAATAAACAGTTCGTTCACTTGTAAATTCAGGTTTCGTGCCTTTGATTGAACGTGCATAGCGCGCTTTAGCAGTTAAAAAGTCAATTTGTCCCATAATATTTTCCGAAATTAAGCAGGCATCTGCTTCAGCGGCTACATAACCTGTTAACTCAGTTAAAATTCGTTCACTTTCAGCCGCTTCATCATTGCGCAGACGACTAATCTGATTATTCATTTCAACAATAGACGAAGGTTCAATATAGAGTGTTTGACCAGAAGCTGATTGGTCATGAACGATACCATTAAAATCTTGACGATATTCTGCTTTTACAGGAATAACATTGCGGTCATTACGTACCGTTATAATAGCATCTGACAATTTTTTCTGATTTGCTTGACGTTTTACGATTTTATCTAAGTTTTGTTTTATCCGTTGCGTCGTACCAGAAATTTTACTCCGGATACCTTGTAGTTCATAACTCGCATTATCGAATAAATCATTAGCATCACATTTTTGATGAATATGTTGATACAACTCTGAAAGTACAGGCAATTGTTCCATCCTATCATGTAGAATAGCATAATTCACTGCTTCCTCTTCTTCCAATAAATTATTATAAAATGTTTTATATTGATTTTGAATTTGAATTAATCTTTTAATTGTATTAAGTTCTTTAACACTTAATACACCACCAATTGTAGCCCTATGAATCAATGATGAAACCTTTGATAATCCACTCAAACTAGGTAAACGGTGTTTATTGTATATTTGAGCAATTTCATCTGTTTCATTCATTTGAAATTCGACTGTTTGAATATCAGTTGCTGGTTCCATTTCAACAACTTTCTCTCTCCCTAAATCACTCATTGTTTCTTTTTCAACAAGTGTTTTAATTTTATCGAACTCTAGGACATTTAATGATTTTTGTCTCATACAATCCCTCTATTTCTTCAATTTTATATTATTGTCAATAAATGCTTTAAAAGATTCTCGATCCATTGTGTTTATAACTCTCTCTTTATTTACAAATCCTTTTTGTGCAGTAGCTATACCGTATTTCATAAATTCTAAATGGTCTACGTGATGCGCATCAGTATTAATCGTTAGTTTCACATTCGTATGCTTTTTAACTATATCTGCATTTAAATCTAAGCGTTTAGGATTCGCATTGATTTCTAAAATAGTATTTGTTTCTTCTGCGATTTCACATAATTTATCAATATCAGGCCCATAACCTGCACGTTTACCTATGATACGCCCCGTTGGATGTGCAATATGACGGACATAAGGATTACGACATGCTTGCTCTAGACGAAACATGATATCTTCTTGAGATTGGTTAAAACTTTGATGTATCGCTGCAATGACATAATCTAGCTGTGCTAATATTTCATCATCATAGTCTAAACGTCCATCAGGTAAAATGTCCATTTCAATGCCTGAGTATATATCAATATCATCATATTTTTCGTTTAGTGCTTTAATTTCTTCATTTTGTCGCAACAACCGTTCAACAGAAAGTCCATTTGCTACTTTTAAACTCTGAGAATGATCTGTAATAACCATAAACTGGTAACCTTTAGCGATATTAGCCTCTATCATATCTTCAATACTAAACGCGCCATCACTATATGTTGTATGCATATGAATATCACCATTGATGTCATTGATATTGATTATATCTGTTAAATCTTTGTCAAATTCACTACCATCTTCACGTATTGAAGGTGCAATCCAATTTACTCCAAAATGATTATAAATTTCTTGTTCACTATTATATTGAATTAATGAACCATCCGCTTCTTCTATACCATACTCACTAACCTTCTCGTTTTTTTCTTTAGCCAATTGACGGATTCGAATATTATGTTCTTTTGAACCTGTAAAATGCTGTAGTGTATGGTAAAAAGCAGATGGCTCGATTAATCTAAAATCTACACCAATGGTTTCATCATCATAGGTTAACTCTAACGAAATTTTCGTTGCTCCAACTGCTACTTCTTTAACCTTGTTAGGGATTTTTAATAAAGCTTTTTGAACTTCTAATGGTTGTTCTGTGCTTATAATATAATCTAAGTCCTTACTCATTTCTTTATAGCGACGGAAACTCCCTGCAACTTCGTATTTTTCTATCGACTCGATTGAGGATAAATAATCGCTAACTTCTATATTGAGTCCTCTCATTTGATCAATTGGATAACGCTCTTTTTTCGCTCCTAACGCTTTTACTGCTTCAAGGATATTTTGTTCAGTTTTTTTAGCGAATCCACTTAGCTCACTTACTTTTCCTTCTTCACACGCTTTTTGCAATGCTTCTTTTCCATCAATATTAAGCGCTTTATATAATTTCGCTATTTTTTTGCTACCGAGTCCTTGTATTTTAAGTAGAGGAATTAATCCTTCTGGCACTTCTTCTTGTAATGTTGCTAAAGTCGTAGAATGACCTGTTTCTCTATATTCATTAATCACCTCTCCTACGCCTTTACCAATACCTTTTAACTCTGTAACATCTTCGATTTGGTCTAAAGGGCGCTCATCTATTTCCAAGCTTTGAGCAGCTTTTCTATAAGCAGAAATTTTGAAAGTGTTTTCGCCTTTTATTTCCATATATACCGCAATTTTTTCTAATAATTGAATAATTTCTTTTTTAGTCATTTGTTTCACTCCATAGAAAAAGGTCAAGACAGCATCACCTAACCATTTTGGTATTTAAGTTATGCCTTGACCTCCTAGTTTTTTAAAGCTATAAATTTCACATCACTATTTTTATAGTTGTGTGATAAACATTGAGATAAACGGAATATGTAATAATATATGTTCTGTTATAATCGAATTAGATAGTTGTTGCTGTATCATCCTATTAGGATAAATGGCACAACTATACAACAAAATTATATTAATAGTTACTGATGGAATAATACTTAACATCATACCAAATAACCTGCTTGTTATATTCGGTAATTTTTGTTTAAGGGTATAATCGAATATAACGATAATGCCATAACATATGACTTTTGTAATCAGCGCTATCGTTACAAATGCGACAATATGCTCAAATCGTTGCTGCAAATCTGCAAATTGAAATGCAAAATTCATATCGTAAGCGCGTGTCTTAGGATATGGCACAAATAACTCCAAACGCTGTGCTATCTGTAAATAATATTTTTGAGCCATCCACAAAGCAAAAATAGTTGCACTTAGATGTATCGTCGATAACCACACGCCTCTTCTAAAGCCAATGATGCCAATATATATGAAGATGACAACTATCGCTAAATCAAAAATCATTAATCTTCACTATGCTTCAATTGATTTATTTCTTGTCTTAAACGGTCATTTTCTTCTTCTACTTGCACTTTTTCATGCATGATATTAACCGCAGTAAGAATTGCTTTTCTAGTTGTATCTAAACCTGCACTTTTACTTGCTAACTCTTTGAGTCTCTCATCTACCAAATGTGCTACATAACGGATATGCTCAGGATTATCTTCTCCGACTATTGTATAATGTTGATCATTTATAGTTACGTTAATCCGATTTTTAAACTCACCCATATAATAACTCCTGACTTTTAAATTTTATTTCTAATCTGAATGATTTTACTTTATTTATATTTATATGTTGGTAATTTATAATATTTATTACGAACTATTATACACGACAAGATATTTTTTTGTAAGAGGTGTGAATTGTTCTATTTGAAATATTTAATGATTATACAACAATTATTTAAATCATTTTTATTTCATATCATATTGCCATTTATATCATAAATAGCTAACTTATTTAAATTTATGATATGATATGCATTATCCAATTTTAAAATAAGTTATTTGAACAAAGAGAGGTCACTAAATGGCTAATATAGTACAAAAATTAACAAACCAAGAAATACAACAATTAATGACTAAAATTGATTTTAATACGACTAATCTTTCACAAGGTATGAAAGCACGGACGAAATATCGTAACACCGCTATTACGATATACAATTCTAATAAAGTAATGTTTCAAGGTAAAGATGCCGAATCTGTAGCAAACGCTATGTTGCCTAATAAATCAATACCTTCAAAAAGCGACACCAAACACAATCAAAGCAAACAAACTAAACAGCACATCTCCTATAATCAATTTCAATGTATCGGCAGCGACGAAGCAGGTAGTGGTGATTATTTCGGGCCACTAACGGTTTGTGCAGCCTATGTATCCAAAAAGCACGCTCAAATTTTAAAAACACTTGGTGTAGATGATTCTAAAAGACTTACTGATGCTAAAATTATAGAGATTGCCGAACAAATTATAACTTTCATCCCGCATTCTTTATTAACAATGCATAATGAAAAATACAATGAGAAACAAAAAGCCGGTTGGTCTCAAGTTAAAATGAAGGCAGTGTTACATAACGAAGCTATAAAAAATGTCGTTGCAAAAATTGACACGGATGAACTTGATTATATTGTGATTGACCAATTTGCTGAGCCTGGTGTATATAAAAGATATGCACTTAGCAATCTACCGTTTGAAAATAAGACAAAATTTGAAACAAAAGGTGAATCAAAGTCTATTGCAATTGCTGCTGCAAGTATTATTTCACGTTATGCCTTTGTGAAAAATATGGATCAACTATCAAAGCATGCAAAAGTTGAATTACCTAAAGGCGCTAGCAATAAAGTAGATTTAGCTGCTGCAAAAATAATTGATAAAAACGGTGTCCAATATTTAGACGCTATGACTAAAAAGCATTTTGCGAACAGAACAAAAGCTTTGAATTTAATAAATAAAAAACATCAATAAACGATAATTTATAACCCAAAACGTTCTTAATGTAAAAAACAAAGCCTTGAATCATCGCCACATTTGGCATAGATTCAAGGCTTTATAATATTATCTAATCGTCGCACCTTCTGCTTGTAACGCTTCTAAAATACGATCGTGTACTTCATTTACTTTATCATCAGTGAGTGTTTGTTTTGTATCTAAATATGATAAACGAAGTGCAATTGATTTTTCATCTTCTGCCACATGTTCACCTTCATATACATCAAAGACTTCTGCATTTTGTAAAATGTCGCCACCGTTATTTTTAATCACATTAACGATTTTGGCTGATGGCATCGCGCGATTAATGACTAATGCAATATCTCTCGATACACCAGGGAATCTTGGAATTGGTTGATAATTAATATAACCAACGGAAACTGACATCAACTTATCATAATTGAGTTCAAATACATAAGTTCGTTTTAAATCATAGTCGTTTTCAGTTTGTGGATGTAATTCCCCTACAAATCCAACAATTTCATTATTCAGCTTAACCAATGCAGTTCTGCCTGGATGTAATCCACTTATTTCACCAGCTTCATATTCAAATTGAACATCTAAAATTTCAGCAATACGTTCAACAACACCTTTTGCTATAAAGAAATCAATCGCTTCTTTTTTACTTTGCCAAGTATTGACAGCATAATCTCCTGTTAGTATACCACTTAAGTATTCTACTTCGTCTGGCAATTGATCTTTTCCATTGCCAAAGAATACACGGCCCAATTCATAAAGCGCAACATGATGATTACTTCGAGCAACATTATAAGACACATCATCAATAAGATGTGGAATCAAACTCTGTCTCAAAGTGGCATGAGCTTCACTCATAGGCATCAGTAATGATATCGTTGAGCGATCCTGCAATGCAAAATCAGTTGCACGTGCTTTATCTACAAGTGAATAATTAATCGCTTGGCTTAATCCAGCACCTTCTAATGTCGCTTTAACAATTCTTGTTTTTGCTTGTCTATCATTTAGTGTGCCTGGTGTTACGTGTTCAAAAACTGGTAACGTTGATGGTATTTCATCATAACCATAGATTCGAGCAATTTCTTCGATTAAATCTTCTTTTATTGTAATATCTTTACGGCGCGAAGGAACCATTACTGTCAATGTATTACCTTCTTGTGTCGTTTCAAATCCTAATTGAACAAATATCGCTTCAATATCTTCTTTAGATAATTCAAAACCAATTGTTTTGTTCACTTTTTCAACTGTGATTTCAATAGGTGTCACAAATTGACCTAGATTGCCTTCAGCTACACGATCTTGTAGTACTGTTCCACTTGCATATTGTTGTAGCAAATAACATGCTCTGTCCACGGCTTCGTCTACAAACTCGGTTGCAATACCTTTTTCAAATCGACTTGAAGCTTCACTACGTAAGTTTAGTCGTCGAGAAGTATGTCTAATTGAAACTGGGTCGAAAATCGCACCTTCAATAATGACATTTGTAGTATTTTCAGTCACCTCTGAGAAATCTCCGCCCATCACACCTGCAATTGCAATTGGAGTATTACCATTAGTAATAACAATATCGCTATCTTTTAATATTCTCTCTTGATCATCTAGTGTTGTCATTTTTTCCTCTGCCTTAGCTTGACGCACTTCTATTTGATCAGAACCAATTTGATCTTTATCAAACATATGCAACGGTTGACCATATTCTAATAATACATAATTTGAAATATCAACAACATTATTGATTGGTCGAATACCTGCTTTAATCAATCTCATTTGCATCCATTCTGGTGAAGGATGAATTTTAACATTTTTCACTATTCTAGCACTGTAATAAGGCACCTTGTCCTGATTTTGAACATTGATACTTAATTCATTTGTGGCTTGTTCATTCGTTAATTCACTTTGAGTTTCTGGCTTTTTCATTGGCACATTATAAAGTGCAGCTGTTTCATAAGCAGTACCTATCATACTTAACGCATCTGCTCTATTTGGTGTTAAATCAAATTCCATAACTTGATCATTTAAATATAAAGCAGTAAGTGCATCAGTACCAGGTTTGACATCTGAAGTAAATACATATATGCCTGATTCAAATTGCTTTGGAACAAGGTTTGGCGAAATACCTATTTCTTGTAATGAACAAATCATACCTTCCGAACGTTCACCGCGTAATTTTGCTCTTTTGATTTTTATACCTCCAGGTAAACGTCCACCTACTGTAGCTACAATGACGCTCTGCCCTGCATCAACATTTGGTGCACCACAGACAATTTGTACTGGCGCTTCTTCACCAATATCAACTTGGCATAAACTTAATTTATCTGCATCTGGATGGGGTGCTTTAGATTGAACATAGCCAACCACTAAATTTTTAATGTCTTTTGTGTAATCAATAATATCATCCACTTCAATACCTGTGCGTGTTATTTTTTCTGCAAGAACATTTACAGGTTGATTAATTGCTACAAACGACTCTAACCATTCTTTTGAAATAAACATTATAATTCACCTCTATCTTCTACCGCTTTAAATTGATCTAAGAAACGCACATCATTTGTATAAAAATGTCGTATATCTTCGATACCATACTTGAGCATCGCAATTCTATCTGGTCCCATGCCAAAAGCAAAACCTGTATATTTCGATGCATCAAATCCAGCCATTTCTAAAACATTAGGGTGAACCATACCAGCACCTAAAATTTCTATCCACCCTGTCTGTTTACAGACATTACAACCTGCTCCGCCACATTTGAAACATGATACGTCAACCTCTACAGATGGTTCAGTGAATGGGAAGTAGCTTGGGCGCAGACGAATTTCTCTGTCTTCACCAAATAGTTGTTTAGCTAACAATTCTAATGTACCTTTTAAATCGCTCATTTGAATATTTTCATCTACAACTAATCCTTCAATTTGCGTAAATTGGTGACTATGCGTTGCGTCATCAGAATCACGTCTGTAAACTTTACCAGGACATAAAATTTTCACTGGCCCTTGGCCATTACGTTGTTCCATTGTTCTTGCTTGAACCGGTGACGTATGCGTACGCATTAAGATATCTTCAGTAATATAAAAACTATCTTGCATATCTCTCGCCGGGTGTGATTTTGGCAAATTTAATGCTTCGAAATTGTAATAATCTTTTTCAACTTCATATCCATCTACAATTTCATAACCCAAACCTAAAAATAAATCTTCAATTTCCTCAATCGTTCTTGTTAACGGATGCTTAGCACCTATTGAAATTTTACGGCTAGGTAAAGTCACATCGATTTTTTCTTCTGTTAATTGTTGCTCTAATTTTGCATTTGCTAAAATCTCTCGACGTGATTCAATCTCACCTTCAATTGTTTGTCTCACTTCATTTACTTTTTGTCCGTATGCTGGTTTTTCTTCATTCGATAATTCTTTCATATGTTTCATCAAACCAGTCACAGAACCTTTTTTACCTAGATATTTGACTTTGACATATTGTAGTTCTTTTTCATTTTGAGCTTCATTTATATCTACTAATGCTTGTTGTTTAATCTCAGACATTGCCTCTGTTTGCGCCATACTTTGCCTCCTATTTAAAATCTATATTTTCAAATGATCAATAATTGCATACAAAAAAGCTTTCACCCCTTAAAACTGGGACGAAAGCTTTCCGTGGTACCACCCAAATTTATGCACACGCATACACTTGTAATCTTTGATAACGGAAATGATTTCCGACTTAAATTTCTTTAAGTAACCAAAAAGATGAAAAAAACTAATCACAGTGGATTATCTTTCAGTCTATGAATAATCTCCCTTGAACAACTGCTACTATTAGTTTACGTCTTTTTATAGGTTAATATTTTCATTGATGTGTTTATTATATACGAAATTCATTCAAAGGGTCAACCTTTCAAATGATACAATAATATACTTCCTGCAATTGCAACATTTAAACTTTCGGCTTGACCATATATAGGAATGTTTAAATTCTGAGTCGTTTGTTTTAATAAATCAGGATTGACACCTTCTCCTTCATTTCCAAGGAGCAGTGCAAAACTTTCTTGATGCTTCACTTGATTATAAGGAATCGCATGCTCTAATGCTGTACCATAAACATTTCCATTAAAACCTTCGATAAATTCACTTAAATCTCTCGTTATAATAGGTATATGAAAAACGCTACCTTGACTTGCACGGAGTACTTTGTCTTGATAAGGATCTGCGGTTCCTTTTTCTAACACGATTAAATCGATGCCTGCTGCATCTGCAGTGCGTATTAATGTTCCCATATTTCCTGGGTCTTGTATACGATCTAGTAACAGTACTTGTTGATATGCTTTTTCCTCATAATGCACTTTTTCTATAATCGCAAAGAACCCCTGCGGCGTAACCGTACCAGACAGTGATTCTGCTACTTTTAAATTGATTTCATATACTTCTTCAACATCATTTACGAGTTGTTCATCTAATCTATCGATATCAATAGCAAATAATTGAAGGATTTTGATATTACTCTTATGTGCTTCGTCAATTAAGTGTACGCCTTCGATAAGCACATGACCTGTTTTATCTCTTTCACGTTTCTTTTTCAATTTATTTGCGTTTTTAATCTTATTGTTTTGTGCAGAAGTTATCATTTCCATAATATAGCCTCTTTATTTCAAATTTTAAATATATGTCTTATATTTGAACTTAATTGTTTGCATCTTCTAGCTAAGTCAAACTGATTTTCTAATATTATACTATCTCCACTATAACTTACCATATCACCTTTTTCAGGCAAAACATTATCAAGCAACTTACACTTATATGTTTTAGCAAATTGTGGATTGCTTTGATTCATAATTTGAAAATGTACGTGCGGTTCCATTGTGTTGCCCGAATTTCCTACTCGTGCAATTAATTGTCCACGCCTTATCTGCTCTCCGACACTGACTTCAAAGGAATTTGGTTTAAGATGCGCTATCATACTAAACTCTTTGTCCGTGTGTTTAATAATGATGTAATTACCTTCTGGATGTTTCATATTATTTTCTCCTGGTAGTGCATCTGCTATACCGTCTACGATATCTATTACAACACCATTTGCTGGAGCAATCACACTTTGATTATAACTATAATAACTTTCACAGCAATTAGGATTGCCATGATAAGTCAGATGATTTTTCACTAGAATCAGGTCTAATGCATAACGTTGATTTTTGTATGAGTAATGATGATTTACAAGCTCATTTTCACCACCAGCGTATACAAACCACGTGTCTAGAACTGGTATCGTATACCTTAATTTCGTTTCTTTATGTCTGTTTGACAAATTCATAGGAATAAGCACGAAACCAATAATTTCATGATACTTATTTAACGTCACACTAATACCAGATGTTTTCTTTACATCTAACCATATGTATTCTTCTTTATAATTGAGTTGTATATGTTTGTATAATTTATTTTTATGTCTAATTGTATTATATGATTTCAATAATCTTTCTAACTCGTGATAGGAGGAAATTTCTTGAAAATAATCACTAAACTGATTATACAACCATTCGCTGTCACTATTTTCTATTTTTTCTAATATTACTTGTGCATTTATTTCAATCATCATTTACACAACCCATCAATTGTATATAACATTACTATTAAAAATAAAAAATCGCTCATAAATTATTATATGAATAATTAATGAACGATTAATCTCGGCTAAACATTAGCCTTTAAATAAATGAAATTATTTAGATACAACTTCTTCACCTTTGTATGAACCACAGTTCTTACAAACACGGTGAGATAATTTGTATTCACCACAATTTGGGCATTCTGTCATACCAGGTACTGAAATTTTAAAATGCGTACGACGTTTATTTTTTCTTGTTTTTGACGTTCTTCTTTTTGGTACTGCCATGATATATCCTCCTTATATTCATACATTACTAAATTATTTTCAGACTCAATAATCTATTATACTATAAATTATTTAAATCCGCTATTGCTCTTCGTCATATAATTGTTGTAGTTTTTGAAGCCTAGGATCGATTTGCTCAGCTTCCTCTTCTTCAGCAAGCTCAACCGCTTGTTCCTCGTCAATAACTTCCCAACCATTACCTTCACGTAGCATCTGATCGCTATTATTTGCAAAAGCACGCATTGGCTTTTCTATAATAACAAGTTCTTCAGCAATATCTTTTAGATTAATCATGCCGTCTGTGGCATCATGATAATGCTCATCCTCTTCGTCATCACCTATATACGCGTTACCTTCCAAATCAAAAATTTCTTGTGATTTTATGTCAATTGGCACTTCGACTGGTACTAACGTACGCGCGCACGCCATCGTATAGGTTCCAGTTATATGCATATCTGCAATGACTTCATTTGATTTGACAGTTAGTTCACCCTCAACATCAATATCAGATAAATCTATTAAATCTAATGATTTTACTAAATGATCAAAATTCACCGTTTGATGGAACTCAAATGGTTTATCTTGGAATTTTCTTAATTGTGTTATTGACCATTTCATATGGCTTCACCTCTAACAAGCACAAAATTTATTTTAACTTTATAGACAAAAGTTGTCAAGATTTTTTCTTAACACAAATTAATCTGATACAATATCTATAATGAATTCTGAAAGGGAGAATTGCAAATGAAAAGCGTTGCACTAGTCACTGAATATAATCCTTTCCACAATGGTCACTTATACCATGCCCAGACATCAAAGTCAATAACTGCTTCTGAAATATCTATAGCCATTATGAGTGGTAATTTTGTTATGAGAGGTCAACCTGCCATATATAATAAATTTACACGTACTCGAATGGCATTGAGTGCAGTGGATTTAGTCATTGAATTACCAGCGGTAGCTGCATTATCAGCAGGCCAATATTTTGCAGAAACAGCTGTCCAAATAGCGAGTTACGTTGATGCAGATCATCTATCATTTGGTAGTGAATCAGGTGACATCGATTCATTTCATGAATTGCTACAAAATATCTCTAAAATAGAACAATCGCCTGAATTTATTAAGAAACTAAAAGAAGGCAAAAGTTATCCAAGAATATTAAGTGAACTTTTAAACAATCATACATTATTATCTTCACCCAATAATACATTAGGTATTTCTTATATGCGAGCGATTCAAAAGTTAGCACCTCATATCAAACCTTGGACGATACCAAGAGAAAGCAGTCACCACCATGATTCCAATATTTCAAATTTAGATTTCGCTAGTGGCACTTCCATTCGCAATGCAATACAAGCCCATAACGACCAATGGAAATCAGTTGTTCCCGACTCAATACAACAGCTCTATCAAGAACCACAAGCAACTGTAGAAGATACGTTTCCATATATTAAATATGCTGTTTTAAGTCATACGCCACAATCTCTGAAAAATATCTATACGATGTCCGAAGGATTAGAAAATCGCATATTAGATAAAATTAGATATGCTACATCATTCGAGCATTTCATGTCACTTATTAAAACAAAAAGGTATACTTATACGCATATACAGCGTATTTTAATGAATGTTTTACTAAACTTTCAACAAAACCATAAACATAACGCTGTAAATGCAGTGCACATTCTTGGTATGTCAGCAAAGGGTCAACAATATTTAAAATACTTAAAACAAAAATTTCCAGAACGTCATTTTATTACGCAAATAAATCAACAAAACGCGCATTTATTTGAACGAGAAATCCATTCAACAAATATTTATAATTTGCTCACACACCATACAGAAACAGATTTCAATACACATGTCATACGTACTGAAAATGACTGAATGCAAATCAAAACAATTAAAACAAGATCCTAGTATTGGAGCCTGTAACCAAATTTTTAGAATTTTATTTACAGGCTTTATATATAGCGTTATTTTTATTATTTAGCTTAATTTTCAATAGTAGTATCTCATAGGTATTTTCAGTAATAATGGTAATTAATTACCTACATTTTGACTTTTATCAAAATAAATCCGTTTGTCTCATTTAGTTTTCGTATTTATAGCGTACGAAAATGACTGATGTCTATATTAAACAGCTCGAATCAACACTATGTATATAATTCAATTAGTTTCTGTTCATCGACATCATATGATAAATCTACAAAATAGTCGAGTTGCCAATTTTGAGTAAGTTTTGCAGTTTTGTTTAAGTCTTTTTCCCAACTTGGATAAACACGAAAAGCCATCTTCCCTTTTTGCTTTTCAGAACTTAAAATATTTTTGCGCATAAGAATTTCTTTTTGAAAAATGAATTGTCCTTTTTTCACTCCATCTAATATATTAATAACTAATTTATCTTCCATCTCATCATAATTAAAAGGTACGTTGTTTCCATGATCATTTTTACGCCATATCGCAACAAAATAGCCGTGTTTCTTTGGTGTTTTTTTAGCTAATCTACTTTTAAAAGTGACGTGATTAAACATAAAATTGATAGCTTCATATGCTTGATTCCAGTTTTCAATATTTAAGGCTTCAAACGAAAAGGCTAATTTCGTTTCTTTTAATTTATTAAATAGTGAGTTCGAATTATTATTAATGGTTATCATCCTTTTGATAGGAATTTTTCATCACAGGTGTACATTGTTGACTTTCTCTCTGTTGCTCGAAAGCATAAGAACCACTAACCCAACAAGTTGGGATGTGTATTTTGGATTACTTGAG